>NZ_JBLWWF010000001.1:0-363080 GCF_048268085.1 Neptunicella sp.
ACTGCCAGCACCGATGGCAAGTACCATCAAGTTAGGATCCACATCGGTGGATAACACTAAAGGGGCAACTATTCCCGCAGCGGTTAAACCAGCGACGGTGGCCGAGCCCAGGCAAATACGGATAATAGTCGCGATTAACCAGCCCAGTAGTAGAGGGTTTAGATCAATACTTTGCAGCGCATCACCAATGTCATTACTGACACCGCTGGTGACAAACACCTGTTTTAACGCGCCCGCCCCGGCAATAATCAATAAAATGACTGCAATGTCTTTAATCGCATCGGAGTAACTATCCATAATGTGGCTGATTTTCATGCCTTGTGATGTACCCAAAGTGTAAGTGGCAATACCCAATGCCAAAATCATTACTACCATCGGATTGCCAATAAAACTGACTAGAGCCGATGAATTTTTATCATCGCCTGCTAAATAAGGAAGTGCCGTGGTAGCGGCAATTAACACGACAGGTAACAAGCTAGTAGCAAAGCTATTGAATGCGCTGGGTAACTGTTCGTCAGCGATCGCTTTGGGCTTAAAAGTAGCCAAAGGTTGGCTATCAATATTCTTTAGGGTTTTAGCGAAAATGGGACCCGCTAACGCCATGGTCGGGATAGCGACAATTAAACCGTAAATCAGGGTCAGGCCCAGATTGGCACCAAATTGCGGCACTAACGCAGTGGGCGATGGATGAGGAGGTAAAAAACCATGGGTGACAGACAGCGCTGCCAACAGCGGAATACCTAAATAAACCGCAGGTAATTTGGTTTGATAAACCACCGAGAAAACTAACGGAATCAGCAGCACAAAGCCCACATTGTAGAACAGTGGAATACCGACAATAAAGCCAGTCAACATTAATGCCCAGGTAATGTATTTATCACCGCAGAGTTTCATTAAGCTGCTACTGATTTGCTGGGCGGCACCGCTTTCGGACACCAGTTTGCCAAACATCGCCCCTAAGCAAATAATCACGGCAAGTGATCCAAGTAATCCACCGATACCTTTTTCCAGCGTAGCAGGAATAGACTGTAACGGGATACCTAATAAGATGGCGGCGACAATTGAGGTAATTAAAAAAGCTAAAAAGGGATGTAATTTAGCCCAGGTGATTAGTAATACCAGTAATAAGATTGCCACTGAAACAGAAATAATGGCCATATAAATCAAAACCTTGTGCAAGCAATAAATGACTGTAAACGATTACATTTATCCCTTGCGTCTGTCAATAACATTTTGTTAACAAGTTGTGCGGTTGGATATTAGTGTGATGAAGAAGGTGGATTGGGTAATGAATCAAGGGCGGGGTAGGTCAGAATAAAACGTGCGCCACCCAACGGTGAGGTTTCTACGGTACAGGTGCCACCGTGCCATTGCTGTATGCGGCGCACTATCGCAAGACCTAGACCTGCTCCCCCTCTAAGTCGATCACGGCTACTGTCGGGTCGAAAAAAGGGGTCAAAAATACGCTCACTCATTTGCTCATCAATCCCCGGTCCATCGTCATCGACATGAACAATGATGGTATTGTGCTGGCGTAATATGCGAATAACGATTTCTTGGTGGGCATAACGTAATGCGTTTTGCAGCAAGTTTTGTAATGAGCGCTGCACAAAATGAGCATCAGCCAACACAATATGATCATGCCCTTCAACATGCAGATGAATACTATGCTGGTAAGCCATTTTATTGACAATATCTTCGCTGATTTGCTTTAACGGAATTTCCGACATATCCATTTCCGGAGCGCTAGTTTCCATACTGGAATAATCGAGCATTTCTTGCACCAGTGATTCTAGTTCGTCAACGTCTTCACGCATGGCTTTCCAGGGTGAGGCACCGACTTGAGGTTTGAGTGCCAAGGCGAATTTCAGACGCGCTAATGGAGTACGGAATTCATGGGCAACCGCGCCGGTTAGTTCACGTTTGTTCAATAGTAACTGCTTTATTTTTAAACTTAATTGATTGAATGCGTCAGCGATGGGCTTTAGCGGTGAATGAGCGGACAATTCTACTTTACTCAGCGAGCCATCACCGTGCAGGGTCTGAGTGGCTGCTTTAAGCGCATTAAGGTCCCGCCATAATGGCCATACCCATAGTGCTAAAGGAATGCTTAGCAGAATAAAAAACAAACTGCTGTACAATAAATATGATGTTTGCGGCGGAGATTGTTGTTTAAAGGTTAACTCCAGCAATCGCCCATCCCGCATTTGCACGTAGAGTTGTTGGCGAGCAATATTGTCGTGCAGCAATACTGGCTTGCCATTGTTCAAGCGTTTGGCAATCGCATCCGGCCAGGCCATACTTTTGGGGTTTTTCCAACTCATTTGGATGTCAGCATTGGTGGCCAGTTTGCTAATATCGTGTTTGGGATAGAGCTCACGAAATACAATACCGATAGATTCTGCCGGAGGCGAAACCTGAGGGCTATCAGTATAAAACAGGTTGTCCATCGCCGCTGCGAGCAAAATCAGCGACAGGGCAATGACAATATATAAACTAAAAAATAATCTGGCCATAGGATGATTGCTCCAATGTCTCTGATCGATTAATCCCACGCATCAGGTACAAAAAAGAACCCCTTCCCCCATATAGTTTTAATTCGGTAGGGATTTTGCTGATTATCCGATAACTTCTTACGCAAGCGGGAAATGCGCACATCAGCAGAACGATCCAGCCCATCATAAGGACGTCCAATTAATTCATCATATATTTTATTACGATCCACTACCTGTGAGGCATTGTCTGCCAACATCCATAATAAATCGAACTCATGGCTGGTGAGCTGAATTAATTCATTGGCTAGGGTTACTTGTCGAGAAGCACTGTTGATCGATAATTTGCCGAACTGCATTTGTCGATGAGATTTCTCTGACATGGTGGCTTTGACTCGTCTAAGTAGCGCTTGGATCCTAGCCAGTAACACGCGAGGTTCTACGGGTTTGATAACATAATCATCAGCGCCTAATTCCAAACCCAGAACCTGATCAAAATTATCATCGCGGGCGGTCATAAACAAAAGTGGGCCGCTATAATTGGGCCGAATGTTGCGGCACAGTGAGAATCCATCCTGACCGGGCAACATCACATCAAGGATAATGATATCGGGAGGATTGTTTTTGATTGCTTGTTGCAAGCCGTTGCCGTCATAAAGGCAATTGACCTTGAAACCTTGCTCGGTTAAAAAGTCAGCCACCAGACTGCTAAGTCTTTTATCATCTTCGACTAGTAATATATTGGTCATCAAAAAATACTCCACGGACTGCGGATCCGTCGACGTCCCTGAGCAGATTGCAGTGTTTTAATTTTAAGAACGGTCGTGAATACAATATTGTTGTTACTATCCAGCAAGGCGAGCTGAGCTGTTTGACGAAAGTGAACTGTGGGATGCCATAACGGATTGATTGAATCCACACAATCGAGTTGTTTACCTGAAAGAGTCAAACAATACACACCTGCTGGCAAATGTTGCGTGACGATGGTTAACGACATATCACACAAATCCCCCGCATTTTCTACCACGCAGGTATCAGGCAATACTTGCCAATTGGGTTCTATTGCTTGGCTTTTTACACTTATTAGTAGTAAAAACAACCAGCCGAGTCCTTTCAACATGATCCCCTGTCAGAATTGATAGGCAGCTCCAATAAAGCCGCTAACCACGTTATTTCTTGCCACCAGTGGACTATCGGACATCGCGGATGGCAGATGTTGATAGCGTCCGCGAATAAGCCATGACCAGCGTTCTGAGATCGGTTTTCGTGCCAATAGTGTAATTGCAGGAAACCAGCCGCTACCAGCTTGATAAAGCTGTTCATCACTAACATTATCTTGTTGACTCAAGCCATAATAATAATTGAGTAGTTGATGGCTTTTCCAGGTTAACTGGGGTGATACTGATAGGGTCCATTGGTTAATTTGCCACGCATGTCGATAGCTGAGGTCGAGTTGCTGGCCATTATAAGTATTTGTGCCGTCAGTTAACACTGCTATCCGCCATTCCCCTGAAGGGGTAAACCAATGTGCTCGTACACCTAGATCTACAGCCCAGTCACGTTCACTTACCTGATTAACAGAAATGCGATTTTGAGGTTGTTGCGATGGCGAAAAAATGGCACTCAACTGGTTATTATTGAACAGTAGTAGGTTATTGGGATGCCAGAAACTGAAATAGGCTTTTTCGGTATTTATGGCAAGAAAAGTTTCAAAAGCATAGTGATTGCTTTGCACCCATTGATAGCCCAGTTCGCCATTATCGAAATAGGCTGATTCTCCATACCAGGCAATATCGGGTAATATCACCAGAGGAATATTATCGCCGTCATGCAGGGGATTAATGGTGACTCCTGCACCCAGAGCGACGCCTAATCGCCAGCTGTTTTGCTCAATACAATGCTGCTGCGATACCTCGCAGGCTGGAATGCTGATACTCGATAACAATAATCCGCTGCCTAAAATAGCAGCTACCCACTTGATTAAACGCAAAGCCAACTCCTAACAGTAATCCGGCGCAGCATAACAGAGGCTTGAGTGTGGCTCACTAGGCGATTACAAATATTCACAAATCGATGCATTGTGATGCGCTATTGGTTAGGGTCTGAAGTTGGCTGCTTTTGCCAGTAAATAATGCAGATAATCACCAATAAAAGGAGCGGAAGATTCAGCAATAATAAGGTATTCCACCCCGCAATCTGTATTACCCAACCTGCGGATAAAGACACTAGGGCCTGAACCGAAAAAATAGCAAAGTCGTTAATACCTTGGACTTTGAATTTTTCATTCTCTTGGTAACTCTTTGGTAATAGGCTGGTGGCGGCAACAAACATAAAATTCCAGCCAATCCCTAAAATCACCAGGCTAAACCAAAAGTGGCTATAGGATTGATTAATAAAGCCAATCACAATACATGAGGTTAACGCCAATAAACCTATTTGCAATAAGCGTATCGCTCCGAGTTTTTTGACTAAAATACCGGTGATTAATGAGGGTAAATACATAGCGACAATATGACTCTGAATCACCCATTTAGTTTGTTCCATACTAAAATGATGGTGAACATGCATGCTGATCGGCGTAGCGGTCATGATAAAACTCATCACGGCAAAACCCACAGTGGCACTACATAACGCCAATATGAAAACCGGTTGGCGCATAATCTGACGTAAAGCCCTGGGCTGTCCGGTTAGGTTTATTTGGGCAGATTCGGTCGGGGTGATAAACAGTAATATAATTAACGCTATGATTAAGTTGCCTACCAGTAACACAAAAGATCCGACAAACTCAGTAGCAAATAGATCTTTACCCGCTAATCCTAGTTCCGGGCCAATAAAAGCCGCCGCCAATCCTGCCAGTAATAGTATTGATACTGCCTGTCCCGCTTTGTCTGGAGCGACTGATTCCATGGCCGCAAAGCGAAATTGTTGTACTGCTGCCAGCGGAATACCGAACAGTAGAATACTGAAACAGAATAGCCAAAAATGTTGGACTGAAACCGCATAAGCGCAAAAAAGCGTGTTGATAACCCCGATACTGATGGTTAACAGAAAGCCTTTTTTACGGCCCGTTAAACTGAATAACCTGACAATGGGTAAGGTACATGTAGCAATGCCAATTACCATAAAGGCAACAGGCATTGTTGCCAATGTGGCTGACGGTGCCAGTTGCATGCCAATAAAACCACCCACAAACACCACCAATGGCCCAATCGAACCGATAAAAGCTTGTGCCAGCATCAGTAACCATACATTTGAGTGGAGTTTCATTGGTTTTTTTGGCTCTTGAACAATCGACTATGGCATTAGTAATAATGTCGCGGTGCCTAAAAATGCGAATATGCCGACCACGTCAGTGATCGTGGTTAAAATGACACTGCCCGCCAAGGCCGGATCGATATTCATCCGCTGCATGATCACTGGTAATGTCGCGCCCGCTAAACCTGCGGCTATCATATTGACCAACATGGCAAACGCAATAATGGCACCTAGCATCACGTCTTGTTTCCATAATGCCACCACGGAGGCAATTAAAACCGCCCAAATCAAACCATTTAACGCACCAATCGCAAGTTCTTTATAAATTAACGAGCGTGAGTTACCGGGACTGACGTGACCTAACGCCATACCACGAATAACTAGCGTAAGGGTCTGATTACCAGCCACCCCTCCCATGCTGGGAACAATGGTATTTAAAATGGCGAGAACAGCTAACTGGCTTAGGGTTGCTTCAAATAAATCACTGACCGCTGCGGCCATTAAGGCAGTAAATAAATTGACACCCAACCAGATAGAGCGGCGGCGGGTACTTTTCATGATGGGCGCATAAGTATCGGCCTCATCATCCAAACCTGCCATACTCATCATTGAGTGTTCTGCTTCTTCGCGGATAATATCAACAACGTCATCGATGGTAATCCGGCCAAGGAGATGATTTTCAGCGTCTACTACCGGTGCAGATAACCAGTTGTAACGTTCAAACAGTTTAGCCACTTCCCGCTCGGGCATATCGACCGGAATGCCTTCTGAATTTTTGGTCATCAATTCTTTGACCGTCATATCGGTACGAGCGGTTAGCAACTTGGTAACCGGGACATAACCCGTTAATTTGTCATGCCGATTAACCACGAAAAATGTATCGGTATCTTCTGGCACATCACCTTTAAGACGCAAATAACGCAATATCACGTCGATAGTGACATCGGGACGCAGAGTGATGGTATCGGTATTCATTACAAAACCGGCGGTTTCTTCACCGTAGGCCAAGGCTTTTTCAGCCCTTAGCCTGTCCTGATGATCCATTGAATTAAGTACTTCCTGGACCGTTTCATCAGGTAAACTGCGTAACAATTCCACCAGATTATCGGTGTCCATGTCCTCGACCGCGTCGGCGACTTTTTCTGGCACCATGCTGCGCACAATACCATTACGGACATCTTCAGATAGTTCTTCGAGTACATCCCCATGAAATTCTGCGTCGAGTAATTGCCATAGCTCGGTTCGAATTCTGGAGGTGGTAGATTCCAGCAATAATGCGACATCACAGGCAGGCATGTTATGCAGCATCTTCCGAACTTGCACATACATACCATTATTCAGAGCATCGCTGATGATCTGAAGCTGGCTGTTACTGTATTGCTGTTCGGTATTGTCAGGCATAAAGCTAATGGCTCACTGCAACTTATTGATTTTATTTTGCTAGTTTAGAGGAAGCCGCATCAGAGATCAGCAGAATTTTTAGTCGATTTAAGCTTTACCGGGATTTTTATGCCGGGTAAGAAAGGGAGTCGTGGTTAATTGTCAATGGCCAGCCAAAAACCGACAACTATCATTAAACTGCCGGCAATACGATGTAACCATTTAATATTATCTCCCCGAGAAAGGAATAATCGTAAGCTTTTACCTCCAGTGGCGTAAATCGTCATGCAGATCAGTTCACTGAGCATGATAATACTCACCAGCACCATCAGTTGTGGTGCCACTTCACGTTCAATATCGATAAACGGGGGCAGTAATGACAGCATAAATGCCCAGCCTTTAGGATTGGCAATAGCAGTGACCAAGCCTTGTGAAAACAACGCATGGCGGCTTACGTCATAATCGGTTGGCTGGTTAAGTGATATGCTGGTGTTGGCGCGCCACATCTTTATACCGATATAACCCAAATAAGCGCCGCCCAGCCATTTTAATCCTGTGAAAAGTTCGGGGGAGTTAAGCATAATGCTGGCCACACCGAGTACCGCGGCAATCGCGACGATCGCAACGCCAATCACTTCTCCTATCATCATCCACAATGTACGACGGACGCCAATACTCATGCCCAGCGTCATGGCTAATGTCATACACATGCCGGGAGTAATGGAAACAAAAAAGAAGGTCGGAATGAACGCGGCGAGTAGGGTTAAATCTGGCATTAAAAGTACATCAGAAGAAAAATGAGGAGCACGTAAGCAGTTTATTCTGCTTCGTTAAATTTTTTGGCAATGAGTTCTTCCACAGCATCCATTGCCGCCGCTGCATCGACCCCTTCACTGATTACGGTGATTTCTTTGCCTTGATGGCTTTCCAGCATCATCAACCCTAATACACTATTGGCTGACGCACTTTTATCTTGTTGCTGGATGGTCACTTGCGCATCAAATTGATTGGCAAGTTTAGCTAATTGAGTGGCCGCGCGGGCATGTAATCCTAATTTATTCTGGATCACCAGAGATTTTTCAATTCGGTTCATTTACAGCATTACCTAATCAAGGAGTGCGATTGAGTTCACGATGACGGATTTGTACATCTGGGTGAGTATTACGGATGTTATTACACAAAGCTTCTGCCACATACACTGAACGGTGTTGGCCACCGGTACAACCAATTGCAATTGTTACGTAACTGCGGTTGTTCCGCTCTAAGTGGGGAAGCCAGGTGGTAATCAAATTTTGTATTTGCCAGATGAATTTAGTCACAATAGGTTGTGCACCAAGAAAATTCTGTACGGCGCTGTCTAATCCGGTCAGGTGTTTCAAATCCGGTTCCCAGTGAGGATTGGGCAAAAAACGTGAGTCGAATACATAATCAGCGTCTTTGGAAATGCCATGTTTAAATCCGAATGACTCAAATACAATGACTAAACGAGAGCTTTTTTTACCCAATATCCTTTCACGGACCAATTCAGCTAGCTGATGCACGGACAGTTCGCCGGTATCCAGATACAAATCAGCACGTTCAATGATGGGAGCCAACAGTTTAGTTTCTGCCATGATGGCTTCACTAAGGGATTTATTATGTCGGGATAAGGGATGTAAACGACGAGTTTCGCTAAAGCGTTTAATTAATACATCGTCACTGGCATCCAGATAGACAATATTCATATCCCAGCTATCGGGCAGATAATTGAGAATTTCGACTAATTCATCGGGATCTTTGGGTAGGTTACGCACATCAATACTGACTGCGACCTGATCATATTCATCCACCACGGTGTGAGTCAGGGTGGGGAGTAAGTTAACCGGCAGATTATCAACACAGTAATAGCCGAGATCTTCCAATACCCTTAACGCAATAGATTTTCCCGAGCCTGAACGTCCGCTGATAATCATCAGCTTCATATTATCGCCTCATAAAGTTCATGATTGCTTTCGGCCTGACGTATTTGTTTGAGAATATCTTTATCGCTTAATTTACCGGCGATGGTAGCCAACGTTTGTAAATGTCCTTGAGCTTGATCCGCGGGTACCAGTAGAGCAAAGAATATATCCACCGGTTTGTTATCAATTGCATCAAAGCTAATTGGTGTTTGGCAAGTAACTAAAATTCCCAGTACTTTATCCAGTTCAGCCAGTCGCCCATGGGGCAGGGCAATGCCATTACCAATACCGGTACTGCCCATTTTCTCTCGGGATAACAGACTTTCGAGTATTTGATCCGAACTCAATTGCGGCAATGCTTGGTGAGCAATATTGCTGATGGTTTCCAAAATACGTTTTTTACTGGAATCTTCGGCTGCACAAACTGTGCAGCCGGGAGTGAGTATATTTTTAATTTCCATTAATTATTACTGCTTTTACTGAGTCATTTAATATGGATTAATGCCGACTGACTTTTTCCTTATGCTTAATCACCTGTCGATCAAGCTTGTCAATTAAATTGTCTATTGCTGCATACATATCATTACGCTCTGAGGTAGCAAAGACTTCAGCACCATGTAGATGTAACGTCGCTTCGGCTTTTTGATTGAGCTTTTCGACGTTAAGTATTACATGGACGTTATTGATATGATCGAAATGTCTTTCCAGTTTGGTAAATTTATTATCTACGTAATCACGTAGTGAGTCTGTAATTTCGACATGGTGGCCAGTCAGGTTGATTTGCATATCGCGACTTCCTTAAATTTGACGTTCAAGCTGCTCCGTTAAAGCAGACTTTTACGTTGGTTAGACGGTGGAATCATTAATGATTCGCGGTATTTTGCAATGGTTCGCCGAGCAACCATAATACCTTGATCGGCCAACAATTGCGCAATCTTACTATCACTCAGAGGTTTACTTTGTGTTTCTGCCGCAACCAGCTTTTTAATTAATGCCCGTATTGCAGTGGACGAACACTCACCGCCATTTTCAGTGGCGACATGGCTGGAGAAGAAATACTTCAGTTCATAAATCCCTCTGGGGGTATGCATATATTTCTGTGTGGTGACACGGGAAATGGTTGATTCATGCATATCCACCATTTCTGCGACATCATTTAACACCATTGGTTTCATCGCTTCAGGACCATATTCAAAAAATCCCTGTTGCTGCTGCACAATACAGTTGGACACTTTGAGCAGAGTTTCGTTGCGACTTTGCAGACTTTTAATAAACCACTTGGCTTCTTGCATGTGTGAGCGAATAAACTGACTGTCGCTGGTATTTTTGACACTGCGACTCATGGCCGCATATTGCTGATTGATATTGAGTTTGGGAAGACTATCGGGATTCAGTTCGACAACCCAGCGGCCATTCTTTTTCATCACCGATACGTCCGGTATCACATATTCTGGCTCAGTGGTAATTAAGGCATTGCCGGGACGTGGATTAAGGGTCTGAATTAATCGTATGGTTTCCCGCAGTTGTTCTTCATTTAGGCGCGCCTTGCGCATCAGAGTGCGATAATCCTTACTGGCCAGTAAATCCATGTATTGGGTAATTAGCAGTTTGGCTTCTTCTAGCCAGGGGGTGTCAGCGGCAAACTGGTTAAGCTGTACCATCAAACATTCGGCCGGTGTTCGTGATCCAACACCAACAGGATCGAACATTTGCACCCGTTTTAATACGCAATTCACTTCGTCAATGTCGACTTCTTCATTATCGAGACTATTCAGAATATCTTCAGTAGACACGGTGAGATAACCGGATTCATCAATAGAATCAATAATGGCAGTGGCAATCGCGATATCTGTTTCACTGAAGTGGGTCAGGCGCATTTGCCATAATAAATGTTCTTGAATGTTGTCGGTGGTTTCACCCTGATAAATTTGTTCATCATCACCACCGCTAATGGGAGCGGCTGGCGCCGAGGATGCACTGTAATATTCATCCCAGGTTGAATCGATAGGTAATTCGTCGGGTAATTCATTTTTCTCTAGAGCATCACCAGACTCAATACTGTCACTGGCTTCATAGTCATTATCTGAATCTTTGTTTTCGTTTTCGGGGAAGTCCTGATTATCTTCTGCTTCCAATAGTGGATTGGCATCCAAGGCTTCCTGAATTTCCTGCTGAAGATCGATGGTCGACAATTGCAACAGCCGGATGGCTTGCTGCAACTGCGGTGTCATGGTCAGTTGTTGGCTAAATTTTAATTGTAATGAGGGCTTCATTTACGTCTTGTCGTGTCCCGTTAATTCAAAAACCAGCTAAGGCTGTTACATTGCTAATGGTTGATGTTTTGTTTGCTAACTATAGCTTGAATTGCTCGCCCAGGTATACATCCCTTACTTGTTGATTACTTAGCACCTGTTCGGCATTGCCTTGGGCAATTAATTCTCCATGACTAACGATATAGGCGGTTTCGCACACATCAAGGGTCTCACGAACATTGTGATCGGTGATTAACACGCCAATCCCCCGGTCTTTGAGGTGATTGATAATTTTCTTTATATCGGTCACAGAAATAGGATCGACGCCCGCAAAGGGTTCGTCAAGCAAAATAAATTCCGGATCGGCAGATAATGCGCGGGCAATTTCTACCCGTCGCCGTTCGCCACCCGACAAACTCATACCAAGACTATTACGAATATGATTAATGTTGAACTCATCCAACAGGGCGTCTGCATGCTCTTCGCGCTCAGCCTTACTCAGATCTTTACGAGTTTCTAGAATCGCCATCAAGTTCTGCCATACCGTCAATTTACGAAAAATCGATGACTCTTGCGGTAAATATCCAATACCTTTGCGGGCACGAACATGCATAGGTTGCAAAGTCAGCTCCTGATCATCAATAAAAATTTGACCTTTATCGATAGGAACCAAGCCGACAATCATATAGAAGGTGGTCGTTTTACCTGCCCCATTTGGCCCTAATAATCCAACAATTTGGCCAGTAGAGACTTGTAAACTCACATCGGTTACCACCTGACGGGATTTGTAGGATTTGGCTAAATGGGTGGCTTTAAGGGTTGCCATCTTATTTTTCCTGTGTGCCGGGTTGATAGATAGTGATCGTGCGTCCATCGTCATCGTTACTGCCGTTGGCACTAAATTGTTCATTTTCCATATCGAACTCAATAAATTCGGCCTTAACCATACTGTTTTGTAAGTGCAGTTCGGCATTGGTGGTAAGCGTTAATACCCGTTCGCCCAGGGTATATTTGATTTCGTTGGCTAAGGCTTTAATCATACTGCCATCATCAGACTTTTGCTGATAGCTGGCGGGATTGCCACGAGCAATAAAAATTTCACTGCCAGGACCATCTTTGGCTATCACATCCACCTCATCGGCATCAATCACCAAACTGCCTTGGGTAATATGTACATTACCACGGTAGAATCCGGATTTTTCGATGCCGTCTGCTTTGTTATTTTCAGATAATATTTCCAGTGGCTGCTTGAAATCAGCCTTATCAGCAAAAGCATGTAGGGGAACCAGCAGTAATGCCAGATAACCCGCTTTAATGGCTAAGGTTGGGTGAAAAAGTCGATTTAGCATGATTAAGTAGCTCAAAAGTTCGTTTATTTAAATTAGCGGTAAAACCAGTGCCTTGAACGACAAAGTTCTTGCCACTAATGGTTACCAACTGATCGGAAGAGAGGGTGTTGTTATTCAGGTCAATTTCAATGAAATCGGTTTTCATGGTTTGAATAAACCCTTCTTTATCGGTGCTTTGTAATACCACATTATCTTCTAAATGCAGTCGATTATCATCGTATAATGTACCTTCCACCGCGCTGACGTGCCAAGGACGCTCCTGTGCCGTGGTAAATATGGTGTATTGAGGTTGCTCAAATAAAGTAAAGCCAAGTAACTGGTAATGTTCCATATGCTCTGCATAAACCTGATGGTGAATTTCACCTTGTTTATCATACAACGTACTTTGCATTTTATTGGCTTGGTAATTGGGGCGCCAGGCTTCTTCGGTTTTATCTGTTGTTTGGGTAGGTGAATCGGTTAGCCAGTCTTCAAAATTAAGCACTAATACCAGTAAAAACAGTAAACATATACTGATCGACACTTTGCTCATGTGCTGCTTCCATGAATGTGATTTAGTTTTTTGTGTGCATGTAAAATTAAATCACAGACTTCGCGTACTGCGCCAAATCCACCGCGCAAGCTGGTAATATAGTCAGCTTGTTGACGAACGTATGGGTGACCATCCGCTACTGAAATGCGTATCCCTGCTTCATCAAACATGCCTAAATCTGGCATATCATCACCCATTGCTGCAATATGGTTGCTGTCCAATTTAAGCTTGTTTGCCAATGTTTGTAACGCGGGGCCTTTGTTTTCTTCACCCTGAATGATGTGCGTCACACCTAAACTGGTCATGCGTTGGGTAACAATATTGGATGAACGTCCAGTAATGACCGCAACTTGAATACCTAATTTTTGAATCGCTTTAACGCCATAGCCATCACGGGTATGAAAGGCTTTTAGTTCTTCACCATCATTACCTAAATAAATGCGCCCATCAGAAAATATGCCATCGACATCGCAAGCCAATAGTTTGATGCGGGCTAATTTAGTGATAAGTCGTGAGTCTATTTCACCGTAAAGCGTTGTGATTAGGGACATAGGTTAGTTACCATCCGATCAGTATTATCTGATAAAGCACAAACAATGCCAGTAACATGCCGCCCTGCCAACGATTAATTCGACGTTGTCCGCGAAAATTAAAGCTGAACAGGACGAGCAATAAAGTCAGTCCCAGCATGGCGTAGCTATCACGCCCCGCCGCGTTAGCATCAATAATTCCCGGCGCAATTAAGCCCGGCATGGCCAATACAGCAAGAATATTAAATATATTTGATCCGATAATATTGCCCAGTGCCATGTCATCTTCGCCTTTACGCATGCTTGCAACACTGGCGGCTAATTCCGGTAGGCTGGTGCCGATGGCGATAATAGTTAGGCCGATAACCAAATCACTCATCCCAAAAAATTTGGCAATATTGACTGCTGAACCGACCATGTATTGAGCGCTAAGAGGCAGCAGAATCATTCCGACAACCAACCAGAAAAGTGCTTTTGGGGTGTCAACATTCAAATCTAATTCTTGGCTGATTTCTTGTTCTAGTTTGTCTTTTTTATCGGCATGCATGGATAGCCAACAAACGGCAAAAATAGCGGCGAAGAAACCAACTAGTAAAATTATCCCTTCCGTGCGAGTCAGTTTTTGATCCGCCAGAAAATAGATGCCAAGCAACGTTGCTGCAACGAGCATCGGCATCTCTCTTTTTAAGGTACTGGAGGCGACTAGCATGGGTTTAAATAATGCGGTCACGCCTAACACCAGTGCGATATTAGTAATATTGGATCCGATAGCATTACCTACCGCCGTATCCGGGTTACCACTGAATGATGCGGTAAACGAGACCATAATTTCAGGCGCCGAAGATCCCATCGCAACAATTGTGAGACCAATAATCATCGGCGAAATACCCAAATTACCGGCTAAAGCTGATGCACCATAGACAAAACGATCAGCACTCCAGCTCAATACTGTCAGCCCAATCATAAAAATCACAACATCAACAATCATCTATTTACTTCTACAGGTTAATTTGCCGCGAATTGTCGCAAAAACACAGCGCTTTGCCTATGGGCAATCTGAGCTTTATTGCTTTTTTACGGGAGCAAGAGATATTCTGGTGTCGTTCGGTTTATCTGTAAAAAGTACGATAGTACTAAGTGTAATTTAAATTACATCTTGTAACTTTTTAATATTTCTAATTAGGATTGAAATTAAATAAACTGTCACCACTTAGTAATTTCGCTAATAATGATTGTCATATCTGTCTCCATCACAAAAATCGGGATCGCCTAATATCAATGGACTATCTGGTAGAAATTAACAATCTGACTTTTAAGCGCGGCCAGCGTGTTATCTATCAGGATATCTCTATGAAGATTCCCCGTGGAAAAACCACCGCAATTATGGGCCCCAGTGGTATAGGTAAAACCACTATGTTGAGGTTGATAGGAGGGCAGCTAAAGCCTGATCAGGGCGATATTCTGTTTAATGGTGACTCTATTCCGAGCATGAATCGTCGTCAACTTTATCAGGCCCGTCGCCATATGAGCATGCTGTTCCAAAGTGGGGCGCTGTTCACTGAAATGTCAGTGTTTGACAACATTGCCTATCCATTGCGCGAACACACCGAATTATCTGAATCATTAATACGCCTCGTGGTTTTGTTGAAATTGCAGACTGTGGGATTGCGTGGAGCTGCTGATTTAATGCCGAATGAGTTATCTGGCGGCATGGCTCGCAGAGCGGCATTAGCAAGAGCGATTGCCCTTGATCCCCAACTGATTATGTATGATGAACCTTTTGCTGGACAGGATCCTATTTCCATGGGGGTGTTGGTCAAGCTTATTAAGGCACTTAATGATGCGTTGAATCTGACCAGTCTGGTGGTAACCCATGATGTGGATGAGGTCATGAGTATCGCCGATTATATTTATATCATTGCCGATCAAAAAATCATTGGTGAGGGGAGTCCGGAACAAATAAGAAATAGTGACTCATTGTTAGTGCAACAGTTTTTGCAAGGCCAGGCCGATGGTCCCGTTCCTTTTCATTATCCGGCGCAGGATTTAAGGCAAGAATTAATCAATGGTGGTAAATCTTAATGTGGCTGGTTAGCTTAGGTGCTTCGGTACTGAATAAAATAGCAGCGATCGGGCGAGCTGCACAAATACTCGGTGGAGCCATTATAGCTTGGCCCAAACCGCATAAAAACGTTCCCTTAGTGATTAAACAAATTTATGTGGTGGGTGTGCAGTCGTTGCTGATTATTGTCGTATCAGGTTTGTTTATTGGCATGGTAATGGCGTTACAGGGCTACACTATTTTGGTCGGCTATGGAGCCGAAGATAGTTTGGGGCCGATGGTAGCGTTATCTTTACTGCGTGAGCTAGGGCCTGTTGTGACCGCGTTATTGTTTGCCGGGCGAGCCGGCTCCGCATTAACGGCTGAAATTGGTTTAATGAAAGCCACTGAGCAACTGAGTAGTTTAGAGATGATGGCTATTGATCCATTACGCAGGGTGATTGCACCACGTTTTTGGGCGGGAATAATTTCGATGCCGATGTTAGCGATTATTTTTAGCACGGTGGGTATTTTAGGTGGTCACTTGGTTGGTGTTGACTGGTTAGGTGTTGATAGCGGCAGCTATTGGTCGATTATGCAATCAACCGTTGAATTTAATGGTGATGTTTTGAATGGGGTTATCAAGAGCTTGGTATTTGCTGTAGTGGTGACCTGGATTGCGGTATTTAAAGGCTATGATTGTCTACCAACGTCCGAAGGAATTAGTAAGGCGACGACTGAAACAGTTGTGCATGCTTCGTTAACGGTTTTAGGGCTGGATTTTATTCTGACAGCCCTGATGTTTGGGATTGAATAAATGAATTCGCGTAAGATTGAATTAATGGTAGGTATTTTTGTCGCATTAGCTATAGCTGCAGCTTTGATGTTGGCACTAAATGTGGCTAATCGTGGTATTACGGGTAGTGGAGATACGTATCAATTATTTGCCAAATTTGACAATATAGGTGGCTTAAAAGTCCGTTCCGCTGTCAAGGTTGGTGGTGTGACGGTGGGTCGAGTGACCTCGATCAAATTGGACGATAAAGATTTTACCCCAGTGGTAACGATGACTATTGCCCGTGAGTATGCTCACTTTCCTGAAACGAGCTCGGTAGCAATTTTGACATCAGGTCTGTTGGGCGAACAATATATTGGTTTACAGCCTGGATTTTCCTTTGATGGTATAGGCACATTGAAAGAAGGTGATTACATTGAAGATACCAAGTCTGCTTTAGTCTTGGAAGATTTGATTGGTCAGTTCCTGTTTAGCAAATCTAAAGACTAGGGGAATCAACATGTTGAGAAAATTAGTCGGCACTGTACTGTTAGTTATCGGTCTATCAGTATCTACTGCAGCGATGGCTCAGGATGAAAGTAATCCTTATTTGATGGTAAAAAATGCCGCGACTAAAACCTTTGATCGAATCAAGCGGGAGCGGGTTGCGATTGAGAAAAATCCAGATTTGTTGCGGGCCATTATGGAACAAGAATTATTACCGCACGTGGATTATAAGTTCTCGGCGTTAAAGGTGCTGGGTAAGCATTTCAAATCGGTTCCTCATGATAAAATTCCCGAATTTATTCAAGTTTTCAGAGATTATTTGGTAACCACTTACGCGATTGCAATGTCTCAGTATGATGATCAGGTTGTTGAGTTTGAACCAGCCCAAGATGTTGAAGATGATCGAATGGTTACGGTACGCGCCTTGGTCAAAGAACCCGGTCGACCTGATATAAAAATCGCTTTTAAAGTGCGTAAAAGTAGCCGTACTGATGAATGGAAAGCCTTTGATATGGTGGCAGAAGGCATTAGTTTATTGTCCAGCAAGCAAAGTGAGCTGGAAGGGATAATCCGTCAAGATGGTATTGATGCAGTGATTAAAATGCTGAAAGAAAAAAATAGCCAATCCATCGTGTTGCCAAACAAAAAAGAGGACAACTGATTGGACGCACTTAACGTTGAGCTTAAGGAGCAAAACCAGTTTCATTTTATCGGAGCGTTAAATAGCAAGACGTTGGTCAAGCCGTGGCAAGATCGTCAAGCGCAGTGGCAAAAAATCAATAGCGAAATTATTTTTGATTTACAAGGCGTAACGTTGATTGATACGGCCGGTTTAGCCTGGTTATTGCAGCTGATTGATGAGTGTCAACGAGCCAACAAAAACTTAAAATTAGTCAATGTCCCGACGTCATTACTGAAGTTGGCAAAAATGAGCGACGTTGAGGGCTTTTTACCGTTACAATAGCGGCAATTTATTCAAATCATAGATTGGTCATGCAAATATCTGAAATAGAATCCATTTTAAAACAATCCCTGACATTATCTGAGCTGGTAGTTACCGGTGAAGGTTCCCATTTCCAAGTGATCGCAGTGAGTGACAGCTTTGAAGGCTTGAGTCGAGTCAAAAAGCAGCAAGTTGTTTATGCCCCACTGAAAGCGCATATTGCCGATGGCAGCTTACATGCGCTAACGATTAAAGCGTTTACCCCAGAACAATGGGAAAAGGAGCGTAAGTTTCTTATGCCAGGTGCACTGTAATGGAAAAACTGTGCATTCAGGGCGGAACGGTTTTGCAAGGCGAAGTGGTTATTTCGGGCGCAAAAAATGCCGCGTTACCACTGTTAATGGCCAGTTTGTTAACCAAACAGTCATGCCGATTCAGCAATGTACCCGAATTACGGGATATCAATACTACCTTATTACTACTTGCACAGATGGGCGCTAGCACGGAGCGTGTCGATTCACAGACCGTGACTATTGATACAGGTAAATTAAATAGCTGTGTTGCGCCGTATGATCTGGTCAAAACTATGCGAGCTTCTATCTTAGTGTTAGGCCCATTATTGGCGCACTATGGTAAAGCAGAAGTGTCGTTACCTGGTGGTTGTGCGATTGGCGCACGGCCAGTCAATTTGCACTTGAATGGCTTGCGTCAAATGGGCGCTAATATTGTGGTTGAAGAAGGTTATGTTAAAGCCTCCATCAATGGTCGCTTGCAAGGTGCACGCATCTTCATGGATATGGTCAGTGTTGGGGCTACCGAGAACTTAATGATGGCAGCGGCCTTAGCTGAAGGCACCACCGTTCTGGAAAACGCCGCCCGTGAGCCGGAAATTGTAGACTTGGCTAACTGCCTTAACCAAATGGGGGCGAAGGTTTCTCATGCAGGTACTGATAAAATAACTATTGAAGGGGTTACGGAATTACAAGGTTGTGATTACCGAGTTTTGCCTGATCGAATAGAAACAGGAACCTTTCTGGTGGCTGCGGCAGCTACCGGAGGCAGAGTGAAATGTCTAAATGCAGCACCGGAAACTCTCGATGCGGTGATCAGCAAGTTAAGGGAAGCGGGCGCCCAAGTTCAATGTGGTGAAGACTGGATTGAGCTGGATATGCAAGGCAAACGTCCTAGTAGTGTCAATATTAAAACAGCTCCTCATCCCGGCTTTCCTACGGATATGCAGGCTCAGTTTGTGGCGCTGAATGCTATCGCGACAGGCACGGGAGTAGTGACAGAAACTATATTCGAGAACCGTTTTATGCATGTGCCGGAATTGCAGCGCATGGGCGCGGTAATTGACTTGGAAACCAATAGTGCCGTGTGCCGTGGGCATTCCAAGTTAAATGGTGCGCAAGTGATGGCAACCGATTTACGGGCTTCTGCTTGTTTAGTCATTGCCGGATTGGTGGCTCAAGGTGAAACCATTGTTGATCGTATCTACCACCTTGATCGTGGCTACGATCATATCGAATCTAAAATGAATGGGTTGGGAGCTAACATTAAGCGGGTTAGCGGCTAACGTTAACCTTCAGGGGTAGCCCCAAGCTCTCTAATAGTGACAGGGATTGTCATTATCTGATTATTACGTATCACCTCAAAGGTCAAAACCGTGCCTGGTTTGGTTTCGGCTACCACGTCCAATATTTGATGCACACCTTCAATATCTTGGTCATCCACTCGAGTGAGAATATCCATTTTTTTAATCCCGGCTTGAGCCGCAGGTCCATAGGGATCCACTTCACTAACTAGTATACCTGACGGGTTTCCCGCACTGGTGTATGGCTGGCTACTTGGTGTGCCAGTAATACCCATATAACCACGAATAACTCGACCATTGGCAATAATTGAATCCATGACCCGTTTGGCAAGCTCATAAGGAACCGCAAAAAAGATTCCTGCTACGTCTTTAATCCGGTTCTGACTATCCAGAGTTTTAAAGTTGGCGTTATTGATCCCTAACAGGTAACCATTGGAATCCACCAAGGCACCTCCAGAATTTCCTTCGTTGAGGGTAGCATCCATTTGAATAAAGTCGGCATAACCATTATTGGCAATATTGCTTAAACCACTGCGGCCGGTAGCGCTAATCACCCCTTGGGTAATCGTTTGACCTAGTCGATACGGATTACCAATCGCTAATACCACGTCACCCACGCGAGTTTTGGTTTGTTCTTGTTGAGCGATGACCGGCAAATTTTCTTCGTCGATTTTTAGCACCGCTAAGTCAGTAAAAGGATCTTGTCCTATTTGTTGCGCTTCCAAAAAGCGCCCGTCACTGAGTCTGATTTGAATCGATTCTGCGTTTTTTATCACATGGTAACAGGTCAGGATATAACCGTTCTCATTCATAATCACGCCGGACCCAGAACTGGTTCTTTCGATAGTTTGACCGTGATAAGGAAATGGTCGGGTAGCGACACTTTGGCTGTATATATCGACGACAGCGGGGGCGGCTGATCTGACCGCGTCGTGAAAACTGACTCTGTCGGTGGATTCGGATTGTTGATTGAATAAACGTAGTGATAAACCAGAACCTTGGCGTAGATCAGGAATTAGAATTAGCATCACTACAGATACAACAATGCCCAAAATGATAGATTTGCTAAAAAAATAACCCCAAGAACGTTTTTTCACGATAAGTCAGTCAACAAGCTTTATAATTGCAAAAATAATAACATCGACCGAAAACAGAAGATAGCGGCCGAATGCCGCTATCTGACATATTCTATACCAATCCATCTGAATTCAATGTATTGATATGACAAGGATTTAACGTACAACCAAGAATACTGAACTGTCACCACGTTTAACATTAAGGGCAATAACGCGTGGACTGTCTTCAAGTTGTTTACGCAATTCAGCAACTGTTTCCACTCTGTGGCGGTTAACACCGACAATCACATCACCCTCTTGCAAACCCACTCTGGCAGCCGGTGAGCGAGGCGCTAATTCGCTAATTTCAACACCTTTATCACCATTTTTGGTTTTACCATTGGACATAACGGCACCTTCCAGTGATGGATGGATTTCTTTCGCGGTAATATTAGTTGCTTCGAAATCGCCTAGTGTCGCCTTAATGGTTTTCGTTTTACCATCGCGTATTAGGGTTAATTGAATGTCCGAACCAGCACCCAGAGTACTGACCTTGGCTCTTAATTCTAAGAAACTATGAATTTTCTTACCGTTAATTGCAGTAATAACATCGCGAGCTGCCAAACCGGCTTTATCGGCCGCAGAATCCGGCGTTACTTCACGAATAACCGCGCCTTGATTAATATCCAGTCCCATTGCATCAGCTAAATCTGCATCCAGATCACTGCCCGTAATGCCCAGTAATCCGCGTCGAACTTCACCAAATTCAACAATTTGATCCGTCAGACTTTTAACCATGTTGGCAGGAATGGCAAAGCCGATACCGATATTGCCTGGGCCCAAAATTGCCGTATTGATCCCTTCCAGCTCACCATGCAGATTAACCAGGGCGCCACCGGAATTTCCGCGGTTAATTGCCGCATCGGTTTGGATAAAATCTTCAAATCCTTCAATATTCAGGCCTGTTCTGCCTAAAGCGCTGACAATACCTGAGGTAACGGTTTGGCCTAAGCCAAAAGGATTGCCGATGGCAATAACAAAATCACCGACACGAAGTTTGTCGGAATCCGCCATTTTAAGTGCAACCAGGTTATCGGCTTTAATTTGCAGTAAAGCGATGTCACTTTGCTCGTCCGAACCGAGTTTCTTCGCTTCAAATTCACGACCATCGGTCAGTTTCACCCGGATTTCGTTGGCATTTTCTACGACATGATTGTTGGTGACGATATAGCCTTCATCTGCGTTGATGATGACACCTGAGCCCAAGCCTTTAAAAGGTCTCTCCTGAACTTGCTCATCGGGCGCATTGGGACCAAAAAAGTATTTAAACATTTCGGGAACCCGCTGGCGCGATACTTGAGTCCCTTCCACTGATATGCTCACCACCGCTGGGGTGACTTCTTCAAGCATAGGAGCCAGCGACGGGACTTTATCGTCGTCGGAAAAAAACGGGATGGCTGCGAATGTAGATGACATCACTGCGACTGATAAAGTGATAGCAGCAACAGTACGAATTACAGCGTTTTTCATTCGGGAAACACTCCAAAGTTAATAAGATCTGTTAGTTAAAATAAGTACGAAAATAACTTTTTCAACACCGAACCTAATGACTCAACTAACTTCAACAAAGTTCCCCAAAACTGCCGATTCCAGATTATTTTATGCTGTTTTTACGGCCTGTAATCATACAATGACAGTCTACATGATCACATGGGTTGCGTTACTCAGATACCTCTTTTTGAGCTTTTTTAGTCCCGCTTAACAAACCGGAATTGCCCCCGGCATAATCTAATGGTTGGTAATCAGATGAAGCTGACTCAGGCTTGCTGCGAGAAGAATTATGCCGTAAATAAGCATTGGCTTGGTCGCCAAAGTAAGTCAGTTTATTGGTGCTATTTTCTTGTTGGGCATCGGCAACGTTCATTTCAAAATGATCGAATTGAGTTTTTAAGGCCGAGCACTGTTTTTCAATCGAATCGATAAGTTGACGAGATTCACGTAAGTGCGTACTGGTTTGCTGAGCCAATATCTCCTTAATCGTATTCTCGACATTTTTATCGGTATTATTATTCTGACGTTGTGTAAACCAATAGCGGGCAACAAAAAAACCTATTACGCCACCAGCTATTAACAGTAGTAAACCCGTTACAAAACCCATAAAACCTCCACAATCTTCAACATACGCTTTACTTAATAATAAGCACTAAGCAAACTATGCGGCCATAAAAATGTAATTTTTAATGACCAGCAAGGCACTAGCAGTTCTATATGATACCTCTAACTCCCTGGCAAAAATACCAGCAAGACTTGAAAAATGATGACTTTGTGCATGATAGCGCTCAAGAACAAGCGGTTATGCATTTACAACGTTTATACGATGAATTATTGGCTAAGCGCTCAGCGGGCGGGCCATTGCAAGCATTATCCAAGTGGTTTCTATCCCATGATAAGCAGCAAAAAATAAAAGGATTGTACTTTTGGGGGGGAGTGGGACGTGGCAAAACCTATCTTGTCGATACGTTTTACGAGTGTCTGCCAATAAAGCGCAAAATGCGTATTCATTTTCATCGTTTTATGTATCGGGTGCATCAAGAGTTAAAGCATTTGGCTGGGCAATCCGATCCGCTCAAAGTTGTGGCCAGCCAATTTGCCAAAGAAGCTAAAATTATTTGTTTTGATGAATTCTTTGTTTCTGACATTACCGATGCGATGATTTTAGGAACCTTGATGGAAGAATTGTTCAAGCATGAGGTAGTATTGGTAGCGACGTCCAATATTATTCCTGATGAATTGTACCGCAATGGGTTGCAACGAGCCCGTTTTCTACCTGCCATTGCCTTATTGAATCAACATACTGAGGTCGTCAATGTTGATAGTGGCACCGATTACCGGTTACGTACGTTAAAGCAAGCTGAAATTTATCATTCACCATTAGACGAGCAGGCCAGCACCAACTTACATCGTTATTTTGAGCAATTAGCCCCTGAAGTGGGTCAGCAAAATCGCTCCATTTCACTGTCCAATCGATTGGTTGAGACCCTCCGGGATGCGGATGGGGTGGTGATGTTTGATTACAAAATTATGTGTGAAAGCCCGCGTAGTCAAACCGATTATATGGAAATCAGCCGCTGTTACCATACGGTGTTATTGTCCGGCGTGAAACAAATGGGGCAACATAATGATGATGCTGCCAGACGCTTTATCGCGATGGTAGATGAGTTTTATGAACGAAATGTTAAATTAATTATATCGGCGCAGGTGCCGATAGATAACCTGTATACCACGGGACAATTGAATTTCGAGTTTAAACGCTGTCTAAGTCGACTTAAAGAAATGCAAAGTCATGACTACCTTGCCTTGCAGCATTTACCATAAATTACCGCCATTGTAACTGCGGAGCGGATCTCCAATTTCCCATCGTGTATTGAATTAAATCGAAGGTTATCAAAGGCTTGTTCTTAGGCTATTGATGTTAATTTGATGTAAAAATCGCTAACCAGATAAAGTTAGACTAACGTAATAGTCTGGTTGCTTGTGTATTTAATATCTAAGGTGGTGTTCTGATGAATTGGCAAAGTATTCGTGTAAAAAGCTCGTTGCCTATAGCACTATTGGCTATCGCTCTGTTGATAACCTTTCTATTTTTGTCGCATTTATTGCGAATGCAGGAGCAAGCGCTAGATGCCCAGTCTTCCAAGTTTTTAAAAGCGATCTCAGTAATTCTGAATGCGGATCGGGATTTATATCAGGCCAAATTGGCAGAAACCCATGTCATTACCAAATTGGGGGATATGGCCGCAGAACAAAACGATATCAAAGAAAATGCCCAACAAGTTAAACAACGCTTTGAAAAATATCGGGAATATTTGGCCGAATGGCCTGATGTTGCTAAGCGTTTTAATGAATTTGAAGACGAATATTCAACTTGGCTGGATTCTTCTAATCAAATTGTAGAGCTAAGCCTGCGCGGTGAACTGAGTGCCACAGACTCCCGAGTGACTGAGTCTACGCGTAAATTTGAAGCGTTGCGCAGTGTGTTGGATAAAGCTGGCGTTGCCGCGGAAGAAAAGTCGAAGGAAGTTCAACTGGAACTTGAAAGTGAAGTTGCAACCTTCAAAACTATCTCGTTATTGGTGTTACTGATCCTAGTGGCGATTGCCGGATGGTTTAGTTATGCCATACCCAAAAAGTTAACAGAACAAATTAATTTTCTGACCAGCCGAATAAATGAAATCGCCTCTGGAGAAGGTGATCTTACTGCCAGAATTAATGTGACTTCAAAAGACGAGTTTGGTGAGTTGGCCGGGGAGTTTAATAACTTTGTGGTCAGTTTGCAGGATCTGATTAAATCCATTTTGGGGCAGGGCCACAATTTGGGGGAGTTAACAGTAACCTTGGCAGAATCGGCTGAAAAAACCCAGTCGGTGATTAATTCCCTTACTGTCGCCTCAGAGTCAATTGTCAGTGCTGTGTATGAAATGAATAGCTCGAATAAAGAAATGGCAACGATTGCCTCTACTACTGCCGAAGAAGCTCAAAAATCGACGGAAATGTCGAGTGAAGGGATTGTCGTAGTCGATAATTCTAATCGTCAGATTGGCCAGCTGTCTGCAGATATGGATAAAGCGCTGGATAGCTCAGCTCAACTGCAGAAAAATTCGGAAGAGATTGCTTCAGTACTGGATGTAATTCGCGGAATCGCAGAACAGACTAATCTATTGGCATTAAATGCCGCTATTGAAGCTGCCAGAGCGGGTGAGCAGGGAAGAGGATTTGCCGTAGTGGCAGATGAAGTGCGAACGTTGGCGACGCGTACCCAGGAAAGTACCAATCATATTCAATCCATGATTGAACAGCTAAAAGCCAGTGTTAATCAGTCAGCGGATGCCATCTCTAGCGGCAAGAAAAATGCTGATCAAATGGTAGAGATGTTTCAAAAGGCTAATGAAGTCTTTACCGCTATTCAGCATTCGTCTGCAACGGTTAACGATATGTCCTCGCAAACGGCACTGGCTACCAACGAACAGATGCAGGTATCCGATGCGATTAGTCAAAGTTTGCATCAGTTGAATGATCAAACCACAATTGCTTCTGCCGTGGCCGAATCGAATGATAATCTGGCCAAACAAATTAAAGAGTTATCCGTAAGCCTGAATCAATTGGTGGGTCATTTCAGAGTATAATCGTTGTGAATAATGATGATATTCCGAAGGACGCGAAGGCGTCCTTTTTTGTCTCTGGCTTGTTGCGTGCCGTTTAATACACAACAAAGGTTAAATTTCCCAGTGTGAAATGATGACTTTAGTTAAACACACCTAATTTGTATGTAATTTCCGCGTGACCTATCGAATAAAATCTGTATAATGCGCGCCCTGCCCAGTTACTGCCACTTTGGGAAAGTGGAACGGCTAAATAACTCGAAGGGGTTAATAGATTTAGTCTTAGCGGTTTGACTGTTGTGCAGTTAAACCAGAATGTAACTTTTTTATTTATTAAGGGTAACGATTGATGAAAACTTTTGTTGCTAAACCTGAAACGGTAACCCGTGAATGGTTTGTGGTAGATGCCGCAGAAAAAACACTAGGTCGTCTTGCGACAGAAATCGCACGTCGTCTACGTGGTAAACATAAGCCAGAATATACGCCTCACGTAGATACTGGTGATTATATTGTTGTGATCAACGCTGAGAAAGTAGTTGTTACTGGTAATAAAACCCAGGACAAAATGTACTACTCACACACTGGCTATCCAGGTGGTTTGAAAGAAGTTAACTTTGAAAAGTTACAAGCACACAAACCAGAGATGATCATTGAGAAAGCGGTAAAAGGTATGTTACCTAAAGGTCCTTTAGGTCGTGCTATGTTCCGTAAAATGAAAGTCTACGCGGGCACTGAGCACAAGCATGCAGCTCAACAGCCTCAAGTTTTGGATATTTAGGAGCTAGGTTATGGCAGATAATCAATACTACGGTACCGGTCGCCGCAAAAGCTCTACTGCTCGCGTATTTTTACGTCCAGGTAGTGGAAACATCACAATTAATCAGCGTTCAATTGACGTGTTCTTCGGTCGTGAAACGGCTCGTATGATCGTTCGTCAACCGCTTGAATTGGTTGAAATGACTGAAAAATTCGATTTGTATATCACTGTTAAAGGCGGTGGTATCGGTGGTCAAGCTGGCGCTATCCGTCACGGTATCACTCGTGCACTGATGGAATTTGACGAAACACTTCGTCCAGCACTGCGTAAAGCCGGGTTTGTAACTCGTGACTCTCGTCAGGTTGAACGTAAGAAAGTTGGCTTGCATAAAGCCCGTAAACGTCCACAGTTCTCAAAACGTTAAGTTTACAGTATTATCAAAAACCGGCTCTTGCAGCCGGTTTTTTTATGTGTATTTTATGCTGTTGCTGACAACCCGAGCAGGCGGCAGGGAAATAGTCGTTTTTACTAACTAATTTATTGTTTTCTACATATTTCCTTGTGTTTTGAAGGGGTTTTCTTTTATCATTTTCGCGCTTTGTAACTTAATTATCGCTTTTTTGTGTGTATACACGAATAAATAGTCACTATTCAGTCGTGCTTAGTCATTGTTAAGGTAGTCACAGGTAGGTATAACAGTATTCAAGTACCTATTAAAGATAATGATCATTTGATGGTTATGCAGTGTTCTAGGCCAATCCGGTTGTATTATGCTGTTTAGCGCAGGTCGGTGATGACCCAGTGGAACAACCTGATAAGCCGATATTACGGTAAGCTGAGTAATTATATAAAATCCAAAACTTGGAGATAGAGTGGATGAGTACTACGCCTGTAGATAACAGTCGGCGTCGCTTTCTAACCATTGCAACGTCAGTTGTTGGTGGAGTGGGAGTGGCCGGTGCCGCTGTGCCTTTTATTGCATCCTGGAATCCCAGCGCCAAAGCGAAAGCCGCTGGTGCAGATATTGAAGTGGATATCAGTAAAATTGAACCGGGTCAGTTATTACGTGTTGAATGGCGTAGCAAACCAGTTTGGATTGTACGTCGTACACCGGAAATATTGGCTGAATTGGAAAAAGACGAAGATAAGCTCAAAGATCCAAATTCTGATGAAGAGCAACAACCGGAAGTCGCTCATAATCGCTATCGTTCAATTAAAGAAGAGTATTTGGTGTTAGTAGGAATTTGTACCCATCTGGGTTGCTCACCAGGTTATTTAAAAGACGGTGCATTTGAAGAGATAGTTGAAGGCGTTCCAGACGGATTTTTCTGTCCTTGTCACGGCTCACATTTTGATATGGCTGGCCGCGTATTTGAAGGCTCACCTGCGCCAACCAATCTAGTTGTACCACCGTATTACTACATTGATGACAATACCTTATTAATAGGGTCAGAAGAGGGAGCAGCATAATATGTGGCAAAATCTACTCGACTGGATTGAATATCGTATTCCGATGATGCGTGTGGCAAAAATGCACGCGATGGAATATCCGGCACCTAAAAATATGAACTTCTGGTACGTATTCGGCTTTTTAGCCACTATCGTACTGATTAACCAAATTGTTACTGGTGTTTGGTTAACCATGAATTTTGAACCTTCTGCAGAACGTGCATTCGCTTCGGTTGAATACATTATGCGTGAGGTCGATTACGGTTATATCTTGCGTTATATGCACTCTACGGGCGCTTCAGCGTTCTTTATCGTGGTTTACCTGCATATGTTCCGCGGCATGATCTATGGCTCTTACCAAAAACCTCGTGAATTGCTGTGGTTGTTTGGTATGTTTATTTATCTGGCTCTAATGGCCGAAGCTTTTATGGGTTACGTATTGCCTTGGGGGCAGATGTCATATTGGGGCGCCCAAGTAATTGTATCGCTGTTTAGTGCTATTCCTGGTATCGGTCCTGATTTAGTGGTGTGGATACAGGGTGATTATGTTATTTCTGGCGCTACCTTAAACCGTTTCTTTGCATTGCACGTGATTGCGTTGCCCTTAGTGATTGTCATTCTGGTGTTCCTGCATATTGTTGCATTACATGAAGTGGGTTCTAACAATCCGGATGGTATTGAAGTCAAACGTAAAAAAGGCTCACTCAAAGAAGAAGAGAAAACCAAGTTCAAAATGCATGAGTACTATACCAATAAGTACGACATTATTGATGACGTCGTACCATTCTTCCCGCATATCGTGTTGAAAGACTTGGTGGCATTCTGTGTGTTCCTGTTGTTGTTCTGCTACGTGATGTTCTTTAATCCAGGCATGGGAGGCTATTTCCTTGAGCATCCTAACTTCGAGATTGCTAATGGTCTGAAAACCCCTGAACATATCTTCCCGGTTTGGTATTTCACTCCGTTCTATGCGATTTTGAAGGCGGTACCGAATAAGCTGATGGGGGTTTGCGCTATGTTTTCAGCGATTATCTTCCTGTTCTTGTTGCCTTGGTGGGATCGTTCAAAAGTGAAATCATGGCGTTATCGTTCCGGATTGCATAAATGGAATCTGATTGTGTTTGCCGCGGTATTTATCTTCTTGGGATATTTAGGTGGAACACCACAGGAACCGTGGAAAGTTATCGCGTCACGAATACTAACGGTGATGTATTTTGGCTTCTTTATCTTATTGTTTATTTACAGTAAGAATGAATCAACCAAACCACTGCCAGCGAGGATCACTAAATGAAGAAGTTAATCATTCTATTGAGCTTACTGCTGCCATCATTGGCCATGGCAGCCGGTGGTCATAACGTACATCTTGATGAAGCCAATATCGACTTAACCGACAAGGCTTCTCTACAATCTGGCGCCCGCACTTTCATGAACTATTGTTTGGGTTGCCATCAGATGCAATATCAGCGTTATCAACGCACTTTTGAAGATATTGGTGTACCACTGGATTTAGGTGCTGAAAATCTGCAGTTCACTGGTGAGAAGGTGGGTGATTATATTACCAATAATATGCACAAAAAGACTGCGGCAACGTGGTTTGGTGCTGCTCCACCCGATTTAACACTAGTGGCACGGGTCAGGGGAGTAGACTGGCTGTATACCTACTTGCGCAGTTTCTATGCTGATCCATCCAGACCTTGGGGGGTGAATAATCTGGTTTTCCCTGAGGTAGGTATGCCCCATGTATTGCAGGAACTACAAGGCTTGCCAACCAAAACCTATGAGAAGCACTTGGTTGATGGTGAAATGGTGGAACGTTACGTTGGCCTGAAAAGTGATGGGAAAGGCGAACTTAGCCCTGACGAATACGATAAAACCGTATTGGATTTGGTTAACTTTCTCGCCTACACCGGTGAACCGGCTCGTTTGGAAGCTGAAAGCATTGGCCGTTGGGTGATTGTGTTCATTCTGGTGTTATTTGTATTTGTGTATTTATTGAAGAAAGAATACTGGCGCGAAGTTCATTAATTCTGCAAAAATTCGTGTATAATGATAAATCGATATGAAAAGGGGCACTAATGCCCCTTTTTTTGCCATCTATGACAAAGATAATTTTTAGGATTTGGAGGAAGCTTAATGGCTGTAGCCACAAATAAACGTTCTATCATGACATTGTTTTCTGATGCGATAGATATTTATAGTCATCAAGTACGCATTGTTTTGGCAGAAAAGGGTGTTGGTGTCGAAATTACATTTGTCGAGCCAAATAACGTGCCTGAAGATTTAATCGATTTAAATCCATATGGGACTGTACCTACGCTAGTGGATCGTGAGCTGGTATTGTATCAATCTCGGATCATCATGGAGTATTTGGACGAGCGTTTCCCTCATCCTCCTTTGATGCCTGTTTACCCAGTGTCGCGCGGTCAAAGTCGTTTGATGATGCATCGTATTGAACAAGACTGGTATTCATTGGCAGAACAAATTTTAAAAGGCCAGAATGTTGAAGTTGCCCGTAATGAACTACGTGAAGCGATTTTGAGTTTGGCTCCTTTATTTGCAGAAACACCGTTCTTTATGAGCGAAGAGTTCAGTTTGGTTGATTGCTATCTGGCACCATTATTATGGCGTTTGCCGGCATTCGGAATTGAACTTTCCGGCAATGGTAGTAAAGAAGTGAAAAGCTATATGAAACGTATTTTTGAACGTAGCTCCTTTATCGCGTCTTTGACCGATCAGGAACGTGAAATACATAATCCATTATAGGTTTGAAGATGACATCTAATCGCCCTTACATGCTACGTGCATTCCATGAATGGATTCTGGATAATGACCTGACCCCTTACATGGTTGTCGATGCACTGCAACCTGGCGTAGAAGTACCTCAGGAACATGTTAAGCAAGGTCAGATAGTACTAAATATCTCCCCCAGTGCGTGCCAACAATTAACAATCGGTAATGTTGATATTAGTTTTCAGGCGCGTTTTGGTGGTGCTGCCCGACAGCTTTTCGTGCCGGTTAAAGCGGTACTGGCTATTTATGCTAAGGAAAACGGTGCTGGAACTATCTTTACTGATGAAGAAGAACTTAGTGAAGAAGAACTGGATGTCGCTGAAGCACCAACACCACCAGCGAAAGGCAAGCCACAGCTTAAGGTAGTAAAATAGTTGGATTAAATATTGATAAAGGCCGCTGATGCGGCCTTTTCTATAACAATTAGCTGGTGTTTATATTTTGTACTTAATCGACTTCGCTACCTTATCCACTTTTAAATAAAGCCAGATTAATTAATATACTCAAATGCCTTAACTACACGAGCTACGCCATTAATATTACGACTAATATCCACTGCAATACTCGCTTCCTGTTCACTCACCAGCCCCATTAGAAAGACTTCCGAGTCTTCTACGACGATATCAATGTGTAGTCCGTCGATACGTTTATCGGCGATTAAGTTAGCTTTGACTTTGGAGGCGAGCCACACATCATTGGTGCGTGTTCCAGCTGAGGTTGGCGACCCGATCCTTATTTGATTGTGTAATTTACGGATATGAGCGACACTTTTAGCAGCCTGTTCAGCTTGATTACGTATATCGTCGTTGGGCGCTTGCCCGACCAATATGGCGATACCATTAAATACATTGACGCTAATGTGAGCAAACTCGTCAATATTTTTATTTTCGCCCAGATTATTAAATATCCGTGCGGTTAGCGTTTTATCGTCAATTTGGGTGCCAATGGTTCTTCTATCATGGGCTGAGCTGGCGACACCCACACCTCCGGCAACAAGTAAGGCTGCGCATCCTTGTAAGGCTAATAATGATAATAAAATAATAAATCGCATGGCGTTATTCCTCGCTATGATCTGGGAAAAGACTATTGTCTATGCTTTCGCATAGAATGTGAATGACCAGCAGATGGACTTCTTGAATGCGAGCCGTGCGGTTAGATGGAACGCGCATTTCAATATCATTGGGCCCCAATAAACCAGCCATTTCCCCGCCGTCTTTGCCTGTTAAGGCAATAATGGTCATATCCCGACTCAATGCCGCTTCCATGGCGGTAATAATATTGCGCGAATTACCACTGGTGGAGATGGCTAATAAAATATCACCCGACTGGCCTAAGGCTCGCACTTGTTTGGAGTACACGTCGTCATAACTGTAGTCATTGGCAATTGATGTTAGTGTTGAGGTGTCCGCGGTTAGTGCAATCGCCGGTAAACTGGGGCGTTCCCGTTCATAACGGTTCAGTAGCTCAGAGGAAAAACGCTGAGCATCGGTGGCTGAACCACCATTTCCGCAAGTCAGGATCTTATTTCCACTGATCAGAGCATGGACAATCATTTGAGCTGCATAAGCGATGGACTCGGCCATGGTTTCGGTGGCGGCAATTTTAGTCTGAATACTTTCAGTAAAATTGGCCTTAATTTGTTCTATCATCGATTGATTAAACTCCTTTAAACCATTGCACATCTTTGCCGAGAATAGCCAGTAAATCGATACGAAAGGCAATAATGGATGGATTCAATTTATGTTCATGTAAATAGTGGGCAACCGCAGATTCGAATTTTTTGCGTTTGCGTGGATGGAAATACTCTGCCCCCGTACCGTGGCTTGAGCGTGAGCGATATTTTACTTCAACAAAGACCAGTTGATCACCATCAGCCATTATCAAGTCGATCTCGCCGGTGCGGCAACGATAATTGCGTTGTAAACAGATTAGCCCATGTTCCTGCAAATACTGGCAAGCATGTTGCTCGGCTTGTTGTCCTATGACCGCAGAAAAGCGCTGCTTAATCCAACTCAATTTTTATAACCTGATCCTGTTCAACTTTACCTAAGGCAAACTCCTGATGTAGCACGTCATGACTATCCAAGGATATTTGTCCGGTTAAACCCTGCACTCTTAGTTCGGGCAAAATAGCCATGTGTTTTAAATGAGGGATGAGCGTATAAGCATCATATCCCATCGCAAACAGGCGTTGCAGGCTATCCCGATGACTGGGCCATAGAGTTTCAAAGCTATGTTTCAATTCCTGCCAGGGATGCTTTGGCAGCATCCAAGGCATATCAATAAAGGTAAGATTACGTAAGTCGCGCAGAGAATTATTGCTCATCACCTGGCTATAACTGCGTGACGAGGCAAAAACCGGAATCATTTCCGAAAACGGGCTAATACTGGCCTCAATAATCGGCACCAATAATTCGGTTTCTTCTGCATTCGCGAATATTACGATGGCATCCACATCTTGTCGATTACGATAAAACGATTGCACTTCTTTGGCTGACAACCGTTCAATTTGATCAATTCGACTACGACTTTGATTTACCTCGAGCAAATCGGCCAGTCCGGTGCGCATGGATTTACTCGATTCAAAGGTGACTGCATTGGGTGAATAGTGAGTTTTCTCCAACCATTGTTGACTGAACGTACTAACCATACGTTGCATGCTGCTATTATTGGATGCAATGAGTACTGGCTTTTTAAAGCCTTTATCAAGTAAATGCTCGACCAATTGTTGGGCTTCATCTTCAGGGGCCAGAGCAAAAAAATAGGCTTGTGGATGTGGCGGTTGATTCGCGACCCGGTTGAGGGCCAGTACCGGTTTATCAATGGGCAGAGTGGCGAGTAAGGATTCAATTTTATCTTTTTCAAGAGGCCCGACAATAAAGTCATATTGCTCGGCAATGCTGGCAGTCTCTTCTGGCTGAAGTAAATTGGAATCGATAAAACTTAATTCTGGTTGGGCGTTCTCATGTTCAAAGTAAGCGGCTAATATCCCTTGTTTCAGCGCTTCCCCCTGACTCTGCAAACGCCCGGATAACGGCAATAGTACCGCCACTTTTTGCGGTTGATACTTGATGGTATGTAAAGCTAAATCCAAATCCTGTGGCAGGTTTTGATAAGCAGGGTGATCAGGATGATGGTTTTGCCAGTTTTGTAATTCAGACGCCATTCTGTATGCATCAGCTGAATATTTGCGAGTGATAATCGCCAGTTGTAACCAAGCTTGTAAGTGACTATCGGTCAACATGGCTTTTTCGAGCTGACGTAGTGACAACTTTTTCAATAACGGCCATATATGTTGATTGGCTGCGGGATCCGTTGCCGCGACTTTTTGCCATGCACTAGCGGCATCAAGCCATCGTAATTGTTGCTCCAATAGCTTGGCTTTTAAGGTGAAGGTACGTTGTTGTAATCCGTATTGAACAGTAATTTGGCTGGCTAATTTTTCGGCTTGCGGAATAAATCCCATATCGAACAAGCATTCGGCTTCGATTAGGTTGGCCTGAGATATATCCATGGGGATCAGCAATTCCGGGCGCAATATATCAATAATTTTAATACTTTTGTCACACTGTTGCTGCACTTGCCAGATTTCAGCAGCACGAAATAGCAGCAGGTTTCGCCGATCCGGTTCAGCATTTTTTGCTAGTTGTAAAAATTTTTCAGCTGACTCAGTCGGGGCGGGCCGCTCTATTTGTGCAGTCGGCAGCGTCGTTGGAGAGGTTTTCTTGGTGGGTACAGTGCTACATGCGGTTAATACCGCAGTTAAACCCACTACAAGCCATTGCCAATTATATTTCATGCGTCCTCATTAACTTACCTTTCTGCTGTGCGGTAGTTTAGAATGGCTGACAGTTTAAAACAATTAAAGGTGTGTCACATTGGAAGATTCAGGCAAGTTATATATTGTCGCCACTCCGATTGGGAATTTGGCAGATATTACCCATCGAGCAATCGATATTCTCAAACAAGTTGATGTGATCGCGGCTGAAGATACCCGTCATAGCCAAAAGTTATTGCAACATTATCAAATTGATACCCGCTTAATCTCATTACATGATCACAACGAATCACAACGAGCTAAACAGCTGATTGAGCGCATGCAAAAAGGGCTTAACGTGGCACTAATCAGTGATGCAGGGACTCCACTTATTAGTGATCCTGGTTATGGACTGGTTAATCAATGTCGGGCTGAACAGCTGGATGTTATTCCTATTCCAGGGCCTTGTGCCGCTATTACTGCGATGTGTGCGGCTGGACTTGCCACCGACAAATTTCGCTTTGAAGGTTTTTTGCCGGTCAAGGAACAAGCCAGACAACAAGCGCTTGAATTACTATTGGAAGAAACGGCTACCTGCATTTTTTATGAGTCACCACGACGCATTCTGGACACGATTAAGTTAGTTGGTCGGGTGTTAGGGAACGAGCGGCAATTAGTCTTGGCCAAAGAGCTGACCAAAACCTTTGAGACTTTCACATCCGGAACGGCTGAACAAATTGAAATCTGGTTACGTGAAGAGCCGGTGCGTCAAAAAGGTGAGTTTGTGTTAATGATTGCCGGTATGCAAAGAGATATGAGTAATATCCCGCAAGTTGCGTTGAGTTTACTGAAAAATTTAATGCAAGAGTTACCTTTAAAAAAAGCCGCAGCCATTGTTGCGGCTCATTATGAATTAAAGAAAAATGATTTATATAAAATTGGACTGGACCTGTCCTGATGGCGATTATCAGGACAAGTCCGGGTATTCGTGTAGGCAATATTTTAGCTAAATTGTAGTCGTTGATGCAGTTGGCTCTTGAGTAGATAAAGGCTCAATAAGCTTTGCAGGATGACCGTGATAATGGATAGATACCATATCTGTTCAATATAAAAATTATCTTGTTGGGCAAGCCAAATAGCAGGTAGCGCAAAGGATAATAACCGCGTGGCACTGCTGATCAGGGCTGGCCAGGTATTCCCCAGGCCCTGAAACATTCCGGAACAAGTGAAAATCAACCCGGTAGGAACAAAATTCCAGCAAATCATGGTTAAGAAACCCGATGCAATTGCTAATACTGCCAAGTCATTCGAGAAACTGCTAACCAACCAGCTGGCTTGCCACAAACATAGTGCGGTTAGTATCGCCATGACTGCGCAACTTAATAACGCTGTCCATTTGAACGTTTGCCTTACTCGTTCCGGCAATTGAGCTCCGAAGTTCTGTCCTGCAATAGCAGGGGCAGAAAATGCCAGCGCCATGGCGGGTAAAAATAATGCCTGCATCACGCGGGAGCCTAATCCGAATCCGGCCTGTGCGCTGGTCCCAAAAGATTGTATCGCCCAGTAAATAACCGCCATATATAAAAACATCAAAAAGAATTCAGCGCCTGCCGGAAATCCAATAGCCAGTAATCGTTTGCAACTTGCCCAGTCAGGACGCCATAGCGATAGATCAACGGCGACATAATGTTCCAGTCGTAAAAAATAAAATAACAGAATCGCGACGCCAATGATGACGGCGATAGAACTGGCTATGCCAGCTCCGGCTACGCCAAAAGGATGTCCGCTACCCCAGCCAGCAATTAATACGGGAGCCAACAGGATATTAATAAATACCGACAGTATTTGTATTAGCATGACAGGTTTGACGATACCAGTACCACGCAGTGCTGCGGCCATTGCCACGATTACAAATTGCAGCGCCATATTAGGTAAAAACCAATACAGGTAGGTTGTTCCCGCCGCGATTATTTGCGGATTACTGGATAGCAGTTGCATATAGTGTTGGCTAAAACCGTAGCCTAAAATTAATGTTAACAGCGCCAAGAGGCTGGACAATAAAATAGATTGATTAAAAATTTTATTGGCGTCGTTTTTATCCTTGCGGCCCACTGCATGGGAAACCAGTGTGGCCGTCCCGACATTCAATATTTGGGTTAGGGCAATAATAATAAGATTGGCATTACCGGCTGCACTCACCCCTGCCAGAGCTTCTTCGCCTAATTGACTGACAAAATACAAGTCGACAAGAAAATACAGAGTCTGCACAAACAGTCCGATAGCGATTGGGATTGCCATTTTAACCAAATGATGAGGGATCGCGCCTTGGGTTAAGTCTTTCATCAATTCTATGCTCTGTAACCTTGTAATTGCTTCAGTAGTTGCAAGCATTGCTCAAGTTGCGCGGTATCCAGAGTTTGCGTTGCCGACTGTGCACTTTGCTTAAAACTTTCCAATGCTTCTGTTAATACCTGTTGTCCTGTTGGAGTCAGTTTGACCAGGCTAACCCGGGCATCTCTGCTATTTTGTTGTTTTTCCACCAGTTTGATTTTTTCCATGGGGAGTAATAATCGGGTGACACCTGATGCGCTTAAGCTAACGGCATTAGCCAGTTCTATTCGGCGCATAGTGAGGTGAGGTGCCAAACTAAGTTGATACATGACTAACAGCTCTGTGTAATTGATGCCATGAGCGCTGAGTGATGACTCGATCGGCTTGAGCAGGTCACTTTGTGCTTTGTAAAGCTGTATTAATAATTGCATCGGTGCAGTTAACGTTGTCATGTGGAGGAACTTCTTTTATTAACGGATAATAACTTGCAATATACTTGATCTATCAAACATATTGCAAGTTATGAATGGTTTTAAAAAACGAACCAACGAATAAGCGGGCTTTTCAGCGTCTGGAAATGGTCAAACTATCAATAGCGCGGAGTTAATTTTGCAAGCTGTTATTAATGTCATTCAGGCGTTGGCGATAATCCTGTCGGTCGGCATCCGTCATTTGCTGTTGTTCAAGACCTTGTTCAATCATGGTGGCTTGGTTGCTGACAAATTCTTTATGTTCACTGTTGACGGCTTGGCGGGCAATTTTGTTGAGTGATTCAAGTTGACGAATAGAAATTGCCAGACAGGTTTGCGAGTATTGACGGATCTGGTCAAACGCAGCATTACCGATACCACTAAAAGTGACCGATTTATACTGTAAACGCAAGGTTCCTTGCCTATCCAAATAGCCGCCTTGTGGAAACGTTTTGGCGGTTAATAAACATAAGATTGCCGTTAACTTATCGACACAAGTCAGAGCGGAATAGGGATCGTTGATACCGGGAGACAATGCTCTCAAGGCAATTTCGACCAGTTGATGAATCGCAAACTCCGGATCTTGAATCGGTGAGCGTTTAGAACCGAATGTCAGGCAACTTTGTATCTGATCAATTAAATCAGGGGTAACCGTTTGGTGGCTATACAGGGTAATGATAGGCATATTGGTCACCACAAAATCACCGGCCTTAATATTAATCTGTACTAATCCGTCGTGCTCGGTCATCAGTTTGATCAGTTGTTTAAAATTAATCGCCTGCAAGTAGCCGCTTTGCTCACTGCAAGCGCTAATATGATGAGCAAAATGAGATATTCCATGGGCTTCATCAATAGCGGTGTTGTGTAACTCTGACGATGAATGGTGATCCGGAAATAAACTGGCAACGCTCTGCTGCAGTTCTTGGTAAACATCATCAATAACATTGTCCGCCTGAATCGCGTTGGCCACATGATGGATAAAATAGATCAGCACAAAAACACTGATTAAAGTGATGAATAAGCACCAAGCAATAGATAATCCGGGGACATAATGTGCGTCTGAAAACGCATCGATGGCGCGCACTATCACCAAACAATAAACAAAATTAGCAATAAAGAGACCTAATACAACCTGAGTGCCGTTGTCGTTCATAAAGTTGCGGATCAAACGCGGGCCGAACTGGGACGAGGCCAGCGTCAGTGCCACAATCGTAATAGAAAATGCAATACTGACCACCGTCATCATGGACGACGCAATGGTGGTTAATAGCGCTCGTGCTGCTTCGGGCCTGATTTGATATATCTGATGCATCGCATCGATTTGATTCAAACCACTAAATCGATCGATACAAATAAATAGGGTGGCAGCGACTAATGCTGAAATAACTAACAAGCTGGGTATAAACCAGAAACTGGTTTTGATTTTATCCAAAGCTGTCAGGAGCTGAGTGCGTTTATTCTCGAGTAATTTCACAGCATACCTTTGCTTATAATGGAGTCTAATCGGTGGTGAAAACAGCCTAACATCATTTGCTCAGCGGAGGAACTAGCGCTATTTTGTGATGATTCCTGTGATTGTGGCCGACATATTGTTCTCAGAAAGAGGCATTAATTAGCAGTGCAGATTAATTACGGTATTGTGGCATGCTGTTCCATAAGTTTTGATGTTTGGCATCCGAGAAATATTCATAAGGATGCCAGCAGCGCGGCACCAAATCCTGATTTTTGCGTTCTTCAAAATTGGACACCAGCTTACTCAGTATTTCCAACAGACGTTCCGGGCTTACTTTTTCGAAGGCTTTACGGGCGGGCTCAAAATACAGATTATTGGATTTACTGATCACGTAATCTGGACAATTTGAGTTATAGGACAGATTACGCGTTACGCAGCGAGCAATCGGCTCGTCAGGATCGGCCGGATATAATCGTGTAACAATAGCATATTCATACTTATCTATATCCCGCTTGTCAGAATCCTTAGGGATAAAAGCTATGCCAAAACCCTGTGGAAAAATTCCCGTTACCTGCAACAAGGCTTCGGTAACGATGGGGCTAAACATACCTTGTTCGGCACCTTTACGCAGCATCTGGCCGACCTTAGGCATTAAGGCAACAGGTTGATTGGTTTTGGTGGACATTACCACCGAAGCATAGACTTGGGGGATTTTTAGAATGTTGCCAATCCCATTTTGGGGTTTCAGGGAGCTTTTTAGTAATTTTAAACCAAACTCCAGTTTCGCTTTTTCCTGTTGATTAAATTCATCTCGTTCAGTGACGGAGTTGCCTAAGTATTTATCAGCACCAATCCCATTTTTCATATAATCCAGCGCATGTTGAAAGGTAATCTTAAGCAGTTTATTCCGATCGTCTCTTTCCAGTACTCTAAATTCATCGGCTTGGCCGTCTTCACCCTTCAATAGCTTTTGTGCATCGGGATGCATACGTCCAATGTCCTGAATGATTGCCGCCATCATGAGTGGGATTTTGACGTGCTGGCGGAAAGAAGACTGGCTGGTAATATTTTCAGGTGCGGTATCGGATTTGTCGGATTGGTCCACGGCAAATTCAGTCACGTGGCTATCGACGATATTCTGAGTGAACACCAGTCTATCTAGTAGTCTTAAGGATAAGGTCGCTTTATATAAGTGTTTGGAAAATAAATTGATTTGCGGAACTTTTCTGCCCGCATCAGGAGTGATCATTAACATGGTGCCCAATAACCGGGCTGTTTTAGCATTGTTGTCTGAAAAATCCTCTCCCTCCACCAGGTCAAGTATATCAGTGCACACTTGCTTTAATTTTGCATGTCTCACCAGACGTTGTTCGTCTAACTTTTTGTTAAACACCTTTAATTGGGTTTGGCTAACCTTAATACGTTCAGAGAGTAACTTTTTTTCGTTTGAATTTGTTGAACTGGTGAGCTTTTGTTCACTGGATCTAATTTCGAGTTGCAGACTACTTTTTTTCTCTCGATCGTTTACTGCTTGGCTAAAATAGTCGGTAGCGAGTTCATAGATGGAATCTCTGACAGGACTCGCATCATGGATCCGGGTGATCAGATTTTTAACCGAACGGATATAATTTGATTCTTTCACCACGGACTAGGCTCTCCCATATAGCTTGGCAGGTTAATTTGACCATAAACTCACTCTATTATGAATAGAGATTATTCGTATTATACTGATTTGTCGCTAAAATTCTGTTAGCTACAGGTACATCGTGATTTGCATAAGGACACTAATGAGAGAACTTCCACATTTATATCGAGTTATCGCCAGCGGTCAGTTTGATCGTCATTTGCAGGTTGAGGCTGAGGGGTTGTCTCCCATCGAAGTGGCGCCCCCGATTGAGTTTGACGGACCGGGCGACCAGTGGTCACCGGAAACCTTATTACTGGCTGCCGCTGCAAATTGTTTTATCTTATCTTTTAAAGCCGTTGCCGAGGCTGCTGATTTCCATTGGTTGTCTATTGCATGTGAAGCAAAAGGGACATTGGACAAAGTAGAACGCCAGATCCGGTTTACCCATATTCATCATAATGTGAGGTTAACTATTAACCCGGGGAGTGATAGCGCCAAAGCCGAAGCATTGCTGAATAAGGCCGAAAAAGTATGCTTAGTGAGTAATTCGCTTATAGCAAAAAAGCATTTGCAAGCGACTGTGATATTCGCAAATTGAGTTTTAACTATGTTAAATGCAATTCATCATGCCGCGATAATTTGTTCAGATTATCAACGCTCTAAATATTTTTATACCACGATCCTTGGCTTAACAGTGCTTGCTGAAAATTACCGTGCAACACGGGACTCTTATAAACTGGATCTGGAATTGGCTGATGGCAGTCAAATAGAGTTGTTTTCTTTTCCTGAACCGCCGCCCAGGCCAAGCTATCCCGAAGCCATGGGGTTACGGCATTTGGCATTTAGTGTTGATGATATTGCGTCTGTAATACAGCACTTATTGGACGCCGGTGTTGACGTTGAGCCCATGCGTATTGATGAATACACCGGGCAAAAGTACACATTTTTTCAGGATCCAGACGGATTGCCGCTGGAATTATATGAATCTATATAGTCGCTATAAATGACTGAAGTGAGTTGTGCAATGTTGATTAGGGCGACGCAACACTGGTTTGATAATCGTTTAGTGAACTAAGGAAATTCAGATGGATAGAAAATTTGTTGCCACAGCATTGGGTTATGGTCTGGTCGGGCTGTTATTGGGAATTTTTATGGCCATGTCCAAAAATCACAGTCAGCTCGTCACCCATGCGCATATTATGTTGTTAGGCTTGGTGGTGTCCTTTATTTACGCAGCCTGTCATAAATTATGGCTAGGCGCTTCCACTTCCAGGCTAATTAACATTCAATATTACCTGCATCAAATCGGTACTTTACTATTAACGCTGGGATTATTTTTCATGTACGGTGGCTTGTTACCAGAGGCGGTTTTAGGCCCGTTTTTGGGAATTGGTTCTTTATTCGTATTGGGTGGCATGATTTTAATGAAAATTATGTTTATCCAATCCAAACCAGTCACAACAACTGATAGTTAAATTAGTGCATTCAATGCTTGCCTAAAGTCTGGTTCGTGATATTTTTCCAAGCACATTATTTAGGGAATTATTACCATGCCAAAGGCAAGTGAAATTAAGAAAAATGCAGCGATTGTGCTTAACGACAAAGTGCTGTTGGTCAAAGATATTAATAAGTTGACCCCTAGTGGTCGCGCTGGTGCCAGTTTATATCGAATGCGCCTGTACGAGGTAACCACCGGAGCTAAAGTAGACGAAAGTTTTAAAGCCGATGAAATGATTAATCTGGCTGACTTTAGTCGTCATCAAGTGACGTTTTCTTATATTGATGGTGATGAGTATGTGTTTATGAATAGTGAGGATTACACCCCTTATAACTTGCATAAAGACACGATCGCCGATGAACTGTTGTTTATCACCGAAGATACCACTGGTTTGCAAGTGCTTACAGTTGATGGAGCACCTGTTGGAATAGAGGTGCCAGCGTCAGTAGAGCTGGTTATTGTTGAGACTGATCCATCGATAAAAGGAGCGTCTGCCAGTGCTCGCACTAAGCCGGCAGTATTATCCACCGGTTTAACGGTACAGGTACCGGAATATATATCCAGCGGTGAAAAAATTAAAATTAATACCTCAGAACAAAAGTTTATTAGTCGCGCGGATAAATAATTTTCTTGTATAAACAAAATATGGCAGTGTCATACTCACTGCCATTTTGTTGTTGGAGAATCACCTATGAAAATCCTTGCTTTTGCCGCTACTAGCCATAGCCAATCGATAAATAAAAAGCTGGTAACTTATGCCGCTAGTTTAGTCGAAGGGGCATCTGTCGAAATCTTAGATTTAAATGACTATGAACTACCTCTGTTTAGTCAGGATCGGGAGGCAGAATTAGGTCATCCTCAGTTAGCTCATGATTTTTTGCAAAAAATAGCCGACAGTGATGCGTTGATCATTTCTTTTGCAGAACACAATAGCTCTTACACTGCCGCTTATAAAAATTTGTTTGATTGGTGTTCACGGATTAATACTAAAGTGTTTCAAGGCAAATCGATGGTGATGTTGTCAGCGGCTCCCGGTGCACGGGGCGGTAAATCGGTACTGGAGCAAGCGCTAAGCTCTGCACCTCGCTTTGCTGGTGATGTAAAAGCGAGTCTGTCGATCCCCTATTTTGGTGATAATTTTGATCCTGAACGGGGAGAATTGAGGGATGCGTCGTTGCGCCTCGAATTAGTTCAGGCAGTTAATAGTTTACTTTGATCTGAACCGTCAGATTAGGACTATCTAGGGGTCGTTCTATCCACTAGAATCATTGCGATTTTATTCAGTTTTAATGGATTGATATAATTCATCACTCTTTCGTATTAGCGTACTAAATCAATCGCTTGTATTGTGCTGATTCAAGTTTGTTAGCACATTTATTTTAAACATTTATGCAATTTTCCGAGAAAACTATGCGTCCACAGATTAAACCAGAGAATCCTAATTTTTCTTCCGGTCCCTGCGCTAAAAGGCCAGGATATGATGTTAATCAACTTGATTTATCGGTACTGGGACGTTCTCATCGTGCCGCAATTGGTAAACAAGCCTTAAAAAGTGCCTGTCTGGATACCGCGCGGATTTTGGGTTTGCCAGAGGGCTATCGAGTTGCGGTGGTACCTGCCTCAGATACCGGGGCGATGGAAATGGCCATGTGGTCAATGCTCGGAGAGCGACCTGTAGATGTGCTCTATTGGGAGTCATTTGGTAAGGGCTGGGCAACCGATATCAACAAACAGCTGAAATTGGATAATGTTCGCACTTTAAGTGCAGATTACGGCCACATCCCGGATTTGGCCCAGGTCAATTGTGATCATGATGTGGTTTTCACCTGGAACGGAACGACATCAGGTGCTTGTGTGCCCGATGCTGACTGGATTGACGATAATCGCAGCGGATTGACCTTTTGCGATGCCACCTCGGCTGTATTCGCCAAAGATTTGCCGTGGGACAAACTCGACGTAGTGACCTATAGCTGGCAAAAAGTATTGGGCGGTGAAGGCGGACATGGCATGTTAATTTTGAGTCCACGTGCGGTTCAACGTTTAGAAAATTACACCCCAGCCTGGCCGTTACCGAAAATTTTCCGTATGACCAATGGTGGTCAGTTGACCGAAGATTTATTTACCGGCGCCACTATTAATACCCCGTCAATGCTCTGTGTGGTGGATTATCTGGATGCCCTTAATTGGGTCGACAGTATTGGTGGAGTGCCAGCAACGGTTAAACGTTGTAATGATAATTTAGCTGTATTGGAAGCCTTTGTTGCGCAACATGATTGGATTGATTTTTTAGCCAAAGACAAGGCCGTGCGTTCGAATACCAGTGTGTGCTTGAGTGTGGAGCTAAGTGGCGACCAAGTTAAAGCTATGATCAAGTTACTGGAGCAGGAGCAGGTGGCTTACGATATCGGTGCGTATCGCGATGCGCCAGCCGGTTTACGTATCTGGTGTGGTGCCACCGTAGAAACCGCAAATATTCAGGCGTTACTGCCTTGGCTGGAATGGGCATACAACGAAGCTAAATCAACTCACTAGTGTTAACAAGTTAATAGGATGGTCATGTTTAAAGTCAAAACTTACAATCAAATATCGGTCAAGGGACTGGAGCGTTTTTGTCGAGAAAAATACGAGGTAGGTTCTGATATTGGTCATCCTGATGCCATTTTGTTACGAAGCCATAAATTACATAACGAAGTATTGGCTGATTCGGTGTTAGCAGTGGCTCGTGCTGGTGCCGGAGTTAATAATGTACCGGTGGGAGAGTACAGTAAAAAAGGCATCGTGGTGTTTAATACCCCCGGGGCCAACGCCAACGCCGTAAAAGAACTGGTGCTGGCTGGATTATTATTGGGTTCTCGCGGAATTAAAGCTGGTATCGACCATGTAAAAACCTTGGCTGATATTGATGATGCAGCAGAGTTGCATAAACTGCTCGAAGCCCAGAAAAAGCAGTTTGCCGGGCAGGAATTAATGGGCAAGACACTGGGGATCGTCGGTTTGGGCGCAATTGGCTCCTTGGTGGCAGATATGGCGCTAGCGTTGGGAATGAACGTGATTGGCTATGATCCGGCATTATCGATTGATGCCGCTTGGCGTTTGTCCAGTGAAGTGCAAAAAGCGGATAATTTATCTTCATTATTATCTCGAGCTGATTATGTCAGTTTGCATGTACCGGCTATTGATGCCACACAACATCTGATCAATCGCGAAACGCTTGAACAAGCTAAACAAGGCATGACTTTAGTTAACTTTGCCCGTGAAACTATTGTTGATCCTGCCGCGATTGTTGATGGGCTAGATAAAGGCAAACTTAAAGCCTATATCTGTGATTTTCCTGAACCGCAATTTTTTGGTCGAGACGATGTGATTGCCATGCCACATATTGGCGCCTCAACGGCTGAGGCGGAAGATAATTGCGCAGTGATGGCGGCTAACCAGATTATCGATTACCTTGAAAATGGCAATATCAAAAATTCGGTTAATTTTCCAGCCGTGAGTATGGCTCGTTGTGAAGGTCAGCGGATCATTTTTGCAAATGAAAATGTGCCAAAGGTGCTGGGCAACGTATTGTCAGTATTGGCAGATAATAATGTTAACGTACTGGATATGGTTAACCGTAGTCGTGGTGATTTAGCCTATAACATTCTGGATGTAGAACAAATGCAAAATGGTAATGTGATTGAGGCGATTCGCAATGTGGAGCATGTTATATCAGTGCGTTTGATAGACTAACGAGCAACGACGAGTTATCGAACGGGAAAATAGAAAAGGGATCAAGTGATCCCTTTTTTGTATTTAAAAGGTAGCCACGACCTTAACGCTGTCGTTCACCGCCGCGGCATCAACATAACCAATAATATTGGGATTGCTTGCTACCAGTGCAATGACTTCACTGTCATTAGCCTGATTTTGCGGAGGTGAGCCTTTGCCGGTAAACAACAGTTTTGACCAGTAAGCTTTGAGCTGGCTAGCAGACTTGTTTAAAACCTTGTCGTCGAACTCGGTACGAGCCGCCTGATCTTCTCCCTGATTGACCGGCACCGCTTTAGAGCCACCCGGAAAAGAACTGGATTTACCTAGAAATATTTTACTGATGTCGTTGGCATCCATGGCATCGGCATTAGAAGGATGGACAATGACAGCAATATCAGCGCGGGCAATACTGCTAAGTAACATTAACGTGCAAAATAATAATGATTTCATCTTTTCCCCCTTAAAAAACAAAGTCGATGCCGACAGCAAATAGTCCGGTACTGGCTTTATCGTCAGGTGTACCCAAACCAGTTGAGCTACTGGCGTCATAAATATCGCTGAATCTGCTATATTCAACCTTCAGTACCGCACTGTCGGTTAAATCATATTTAACCCCCGCCGTTATGCTGGTGTATTCAAATAGTTGACTATCCAGTACATTTTGTACCACCAGATTTGCCGGTACCATATTTCCATTTAGAGGAAACATAATGCCATTGAAATTTGCTGCAATAGCGGTGTTTCGGTCGGATTTTGCCTTGCCATAAGTAAGGTGGGGCATCCATTTTCCAAGCCGGTAACCTAAGCTGGCATACCAGTTTTTAGTGGTCGAAATCAGAGAGTTTTTCACTTCCACCGTTGACCATTCAGCGTTAAATAACCAGTTATTGCTATCGTAGGTTAATCCGGTACCTAAAAAGGTGCCCTTGTCATCATCAATGATAAGTAATGAAGCTTTATCGCTGCCGGCTAACTGAACCAAGCCATTGTACAGACCACCCAAGCCGGGATCGTTTTGCTCTCGGGGAATGTTGACCTTAGTATTCATATAAGCAACAAACCATGACCAGGCATCATAAGAAAAAGTGACATTGGCACCATATAAGTTGTTTAATTTACCCTCGGTAGGAAAGGTAGTAGCAAAAAAGGTGTCGTTGACGTTACCGTAAATGATATTGCTGGATACATCGACGTTACCCCAGTTGAAATTACTGACTAAGCTAAGACCATCATAGGTTGAAAATAGCAAGCTATACATGGTTTTGGGTGGATTGATCCACGGATAAGCATAACCAACATCCAGATAATCAGAGTATTTATAAAAAGGAATACGCAGACGTCCCGCTCTTAGCGTATTGTTGTCATTGAGCTCGTAACTCAAATACGCCCATTCAAAATTAACATCAAAATCATTTTCGCCACGAGACATAATTTGTACAGTGGCAGACAACCCTTCCCCTAATGGTGCAGAAGCCTGCAAGGCAAATTTGGATTGAGGTTTGAAATCAATATCGTCGGTATAAGGACTATTCCTGAATACATCGCTATCCGTTTCGACACCAGCAACTACCGAGCCAAAGCCATTAAAGGTGATTTCTGCCTGTGCTGAGAACACCGAACAGATACCCATTAATATCGCACTAAATGGTATGAACGATTTTTTCATATTTATTGCTCCAACAAATTGAGTGTGTGAGGAATTAGTTATTAAACAGAAACTTACCCTCAATATTTAAAGTAGTTGATGGTTTTTTAAATGCAATTTAATCCTCATAAGATAAACAAAATAATGAATGACTAGAGTCACTTACGAAATTTAATCGACTTGGTCTCATTCCTACGTTGTAACTTGCCGGTTCGCCACGTAAAATCCGCCGCGGAGTTGGCCAGACAATCGCCGCCTTATTGCCTTCGGGTTTTTAAGGGAGAGGAAAGTCCGGGCTCCAATGGGCAGGGTGCCAGCTAACGGCTGGGCGGCGTGAGCCGACGACAAGTGCAGCAGAGAGAAGACCGCCTAAGTGTGTTTACACACCGGTAAGGGTGAAAGGGTGCGGTAAGAGCGCACCGCACCGCTGGTAACAGTTGGTGGCAAGGTAAACTCCACCCGGAGCAAGACCAAATAGGATCCCGTATGGCGTGGCCCGCGTTGGGATCGGGTAGGTTGCTTGAGCCAGTGAGTGATTGCTGGCCTAGATGAATGATTGTCCAAGACAGAACCCGGCTTATCGGCCAACTCCACATTTTCATTCGTTTTTGAATTAACGACGTTTTACACTCGCGCTCAGTTAGCTATTATCCTGAATACGTCCTTATGCATTAGATATGGTGTTTTGATTACATCAATATACATCTATTTACAGTTACTTTGAGATGAGCTGATTATTCTTAGCGCCTGACACAGCGATTGGCAGGCGATAGTCAATGAATAAAGGCAAGATCGTTGCTCAGCAGAATAACCTTTATCTTGCGGTAATACTGCTATTTGGATGTTGGAGTTGTAAGCTCAGTGTCGGTGAGTTTGCCGATCAACCGCCTCAGTCATTTTTATCCAATGGTTCTGCAGCGCCGTTTATGCTTAATCCATATGGGATGCAGGCTGACGTAAATGGTTATTATATTGCTGTAAAGCCAATTAGGGTGGTTAAGCATCGAAGTGACATCCGCAATAACGTGACCAGATGTGCCAGTTGGTCGGAAGTCATACTTTGGCATGACCCTGACGATTATTTTCAACAGTTTATTGATGGCATCACGTTATTTGGTTTCCTGTTCACCAGTGTTTATGGTTATTTTTTTAATCTGCCGGTGTCGGATTGCTATCTATAGTTTCGCTTATCTGCTGGTAACGTTTTGTTATACAACGTTATACTGCCCATTATGCTAATCCATATTATGATCATAAAATGAAAAAGTTCATCGTTAGCTTGTTGCTGTTACTCCTGATACTCGTAGCTATTTTATTGCTACGCGGTTTGACCTTATATTCGGATAATCAATATCAGGTAGAACATCCTATACAGGCGGTAGCGATAAATCAGGACCAAGCTGTTAAGCACTTATCTTCGGCAATTCAAATACCGACCGTTTCCTATGACGACGCTAATCGTGTCGATCATCAGCGTTTTTTAGAATTTCATGCGCTGTTACAACAAGCTTTTCCGTTGCTACATCAACGAGCCAGCTTGAAAAAAATTAATGATTACAGTCTGGTGTATTATGTAGCGGGTGCCGATCCCACCTTAAAACCAACGCTATTTATGGGGCATATGGACGTCGTTCCGGTAGACGAGGCAACGCTTGACCAGTGGAGTCACCCTCCTTTTAGCGGAGCCGTTCAAAATAACCTGATTTTTGGGCGCGGAGCCATTGATGACAAAGTGACAGTCATGGCTTTAATGGAAGCAATGGAATTACTGTTAAAAAATAACATTCAGCCACAGCGCAGTATTTATTTTGCTTTTGGTCATGACGAAGAAATTGGTGGTGAACAGGGCGCTAAAGCTATCGCGGCATATTTTGCTCAGCAGCACATTCAGTTTGAATTTGTGTTGGATGAAGGCGGTGCGGTTACAAAGGGAATGATGCCAGGTGTTGACTCTGCGGTAGCCATGGTGGGAATAGCAGAAAAAGGTTTTGTGAATTTCCGTTTAACTGTCAATTCGGAAGGTGGACATTCTTCCCAACCCCCCGAGCATACGGCAGTGGGGATATTAAGTCAGGCTATTGTCAAGGTCGAGAATACGCCTTTTGCCAGCAAGTTAGATTTTATCCAGCAAACTTTTGATGCTGTTGGTTACTACACGCCATTAAGTAGTCGTTTACCCATGGCTAATTTATGGTTGTTATCGCCAGTGGTTAAACAGGTTCTATTGGCTAAAGCCAGCACAGCGGCAGGGATCCATACCACGATTGCCCCAACGATGTTGCAGGGCAGTTCTAAATCTAATGTATTGCCATCCCAGGCTTCTGCGGTAATTAATTTCAGAATTCTACCCGGTGATAGTATTGGCAGTATTGAGCAGCATATTCAGCAGGCTATCAATGATCCTCGCGTCCATATTGAGTCTTTTATGGGTAACGAACCTTCACCAGTATCACCTACCGATAGTTTGGGATTCAAGTTGATAGAACAAACCATCCGCCGACTGGATCGCGATATTCTGGTTGCCCCTTATCTGGTCCAAGGAGGAACAGATTCCAAGTACTTTTATGGCTTATCCAGTAATGTGTATCGTTTTATGATGGTGGGACTGGATCCTGTTAGCATGAAACAATTTCATGGCATCAATGAACAAATTTCGATAACGGATTACTTGCGGGCGATTCAATTTTATTATGCTTTACTACAACAAACCTCCCTCAATAATTGAGGGAGGTATGGCTTACAAAGCAATTCAAGATAGAAGGGATTATTCTTCGGAGGCTTTGTGAATAAATGCGCTGCCTAAAATAACAAACATCAATCCAATACCATAAAAGGATAATTGTTCGCCGAGTATTGCAGCGGCAAAAAAGGCCACACCACTGGCAATAAAAAGATAGCCACTTTTTTTACTTTTATTGACTGTTTGCATAGGAGGCTCCTTATTACTAATCAATACGCTCTATACAGAATCCACGATAACGCTGTCTGTTTTTAAGCACAAGTTTATTTGGGGTGATAATTGAGCAAAATATCAGAGTTAAATCACGTAGTAATAAATAGCAAAGTAGTGACAGCTGCAGCCGGCAATAACAAATAAATGCCAAATTGCATGGGTATATTTGGTTTGCTTGGCCATATAAAAAATGACACCAACACTGAAACAGAGTCCACCGATAACGAGTAACCATAAACCGGCACCAGGTAATGCCTGATAAAGAGGATAAATAAGCAGTACCGCAAACCAGCCCATGATCAAATAAGTCGCGACAGAGATTTTCGGATAGCGACTTTTGGCAATCCATTTAAATGTCACACCAAATAAGGCCAAAGCCCAAATAATAGTTGTGGCTATTCCTCCGAGCCAACCACCAATACTGAGCAATAGAAACGGTGTATTCGTCCCTGCGATGAGTAAATAAATGGCGCTATGATCAAATAATTTCAAGACGCCTTTAAGACGTTGTTGACTGACGGCATGATAAATTGTTGAAGTGAGGAACATTAGGATCAGTGATGCACCATAAATCGCCGATGCGGTGATCGCCACACTGGTATCTGAATTAATCAATAAAAATACTAACCCGACAATGGATACAATCAAGCCGATGCCGTGACTCAGGCTATTCATCCATTCTTCAGCGATAGAATAGGGACGTGTTGGGGAAGTTGGAGTCATCAGATTTAGTCAACTATATGAAATGTTATTATCAATAATAGCTTTTCAGCGCACAACTGTACACTGAAATTGTACGACACTTTATCAGTCGCGTCATTGTTATCTATATGAGGGCAATTTGCGACACTAGCGTAGCGGTTATTCATCGCCTTCCTACTTTATAGAACGCAAGCCTTAAAAGGCGATTAGACATGAACTTCAATGAATTCAATCACTTTCATTTGTGTGTTGGTTTCACGACACTCAGCGCCCCGTAAATTAAGGCCTTTTTCCCTTGACATGGTGGTCGGGTGGTACCTAAACTGTCAAATGTGGGTAATAGTGGTAGAAAGTGGATCTAATAACTTCAATAGGCGAGGGCAATGTTCCGCAGCGCTAATGCAATTAATCTGGATGTGAAAGGACGTATAACGATCCCAACCCGGTATCGTCAGACACTGCTGGATGATTGTCAGGGACAGCTTGTATGCACAATCGACATAAAACAACCCTGTCTACTACTATACCCACTCCCTGAATGGGAAGAAATAGAGTTAAAACTCAGCCAGTTATCCAGTATGAATCCTCACGAACGACGTATGCAGCGCTTATTGCTCGGTTATGCCACTGAAGGGGAAATGGATAAAAATGGTCGTTTCTTATTATCCTCGCCTCTGCGCCAACATGCCGGTTTAGATAAGCAAATCATGCTGGTTGGACAGATGAACAAATTTGAATTGTGGGATGCTGATGAATGGCACAAACAGATCTCTGAGGACAAAGAAATCGAGAAACTGGCTAACTTTGAACCGACCGAAAGGTTACAGGAATTTTCATATTAATGAGCAGCGAATTTGCCCATCAATCGGTGCTTTTAACGGAGTCAATACAGGCTCTGAATATTAAAGCAGACGGCACCTACCTTGATGCAACCTTTGGTCGTGGTGGGCATTCGCGTGCTATTTTGCAACAATTAGGTAGTAACGGCAGATTGTATGCTGTTGATCGTGATCCTCAGGCGATACAAGCTGCACAATTGCTGGAACAACAAGATCCCCGCTTTACTATTATCCACAGTCCTTTCTCTGAACTTGAAACCGTTACCCACACTCTCGGTATTCAGGGCCAAATTGATGGTATTTTAATGGATCTCGGTGTGTCTTCACCGCAGCTGGATGACGCAGAACGTGGTTTTAGTTTTTTGCGTGACGGTCCATTGGATATGCGAATGGATACTACTCGCGGTATCAGTGCCGCGGAGTGGCTTAAATATGCTGACGAGCAGGATATTACACAAGTCATTAAAGAATTTGGTGAAGAAAAATTTGGCAAGCGTATTGCCCATGCCATTGTAAATAGTCGTGACGAGCATCCACTGACCCACACTCATCAGCTTGCCGCGCTAATCGATCAGGCCGTACCGGTAAAGGAAAAACATAAGCATCCTGCTACCCGCAGTTTTCAAGCCATCCGCATCTATATCAATAGCGAGCTGGATGAAGTCAGGGATGGATTGAAAGGGGCTTTAACAGCACTTAAATCTGAGGGGCGTCTGGCGGTAATCAGTTTTCATTCGCTTGAAGATCGTATGGTCAAACGTTTTATGCGTGAGCAGAGTCGTGGTAAGCAATACCCGGCTGGTTTTCCGGTTACGGATACTGAAATTAATGCCAGTAAAGCGATGAAGTTGATTGGCAAAGCGATTAAACCCAGCGCTGAGGAAGTAGAGCGTAATACTCGCTCGCGCAGCTCAGTGCTAAGAGTGGCGGAAAAGTTATGAGTCAGTCTGCCGAAAGAATCAATTTAGCGGGTTTGATCTTAAATGATCTTCTCCATCATCCATGGCGTATTTTGTTGTTTGCCCTGGTCATTTTAAGTGCCATTGGGGTGGTATTAAGTACCCATCACAATCGTCAACTGTCGATTGTACTGGAATCCTTGATGCAGGAACGGGATCAGCTGGATGTGGAATGGCGTCATTTGATTCTGGAACAATCAGTCTTGACCGAGCATAACCGAATTGAAAATGTGGTGCGTAAGCAATTAAATATGCGCCGTCCTACACCGGATGAAGAAGTCGTGGTGAGGATTAAATGAATTATCAGGCAACCAAGCAGGCAAAAACCAATACGCAACCGCGTTTTTTACATTGGCGTTTTATCATCGTCAGTGGTGTGGTTATTTTGGTATTTATTGGTTTAGCTGCACGGGCTGCCTTTATCCAAGTTATTTCGCCCGATCAATTAATTGAACAAGGTGATAACCGCACCTTGCGTACCCGTACCAGCGCAGTACATCGTGGCATGATCACTGACCGTAACGGCGAAGAGTTGGCGGTGAGTGTGCCGGTACAAGCCGTTTGGGCTGATCCAAAAATTGTCCGTGAAAAAGACGCGCTGAAAGATAAAAGACGATGGCATGCATTAGCAGAAGTGCTGGGCGAAGATGCCGACAAAGTGATGCACGAGGTAGCCGACGATAAACGTCGGTTTGTTTATATTCAACGGCAGGTTACCCCGGCAATGGCCGAGTATGTGGATAAATTGGATATTCCCGGTGTGTATCTGCGTCGTGAATCCCGCCGTTATTATCCTACAGGGGAAGTTTCAGCCCAGTTAATTGGCTTTACCAATATCGATGATGTCGGCATTGAGGGGATCGAGCGCTTATTTGAAGAACGTTTAAATGGGACACCGGATACGCGCCGAATTCGTCGTGATGGCAAGGGACGCCAAGTTGAAATATTGGCTGAGCATCAGGGCGAACAATCTAAAGATTTACATCTGACTATTGATCAACGTGTGCAAGCACTGGCCTACAAAGAGATTAAAAAGGCCATTCAGGTTTATGACGCTGCCGCTGCATCAGCCGTCGTGGTGGATGTGCATACCGGCGAAATTTTAGCCATGGTCAATGGCCCATCTTTTAATCCTAATAATCGTCAAGGCGTTACCGCCCATCGTATCCGTAATCGGGCGATTACCGATGCCTTTGAGCCCGGCTCGGTGATTAAACCGGTTGCCGTTTTGAGTGCGCTGGAATTTGGTACTGCGGATGTTACCACGGTGATTGATACGTCACCGGGCTGGATGCGGTTAGGTGGAGCAATTGTTAAAGATTCACATAATTACGGCAAATTAACCCTGGGTGGAATTATTAAACACTCCAGTAATATGGGAACGTCAAAATTGGCGTTATCGGTACCTAAAGCGCATTTGATTGATATGTTCTACGAAATGGGCTTGGTAGGCGACACGGGGACTAACCTCATTGGTGAGAGTAGCGGTATATTTCATGATCGTAGTCGCTGGTCCCAACATGAATTAGCCTCATTGTCTTTTGGTTATAACCTGACCGTCACCCCGCTGCAGTTAGCGCGTATGTACAGCATTATCGGCAATGGCGGGATTAAACGCCCGCTAAGTATTATCAAAGGGCCGATTCCTGCCGGTGAGAGAGTGTTGTCAGAGAAATCGGCTCGGGCTGTGACCCAAATGATGGAACATGTACTGGATGATGATGGTACTGCTCCCAAAGCCCGTGTGGCCGGGTATCGCGTAGCGGGTAAAACCGGTACAAGCCGCAAAGCCATTGCGGGTGGTTATGGCGAAGAATACGTGAATTTATTTGCCGGTATTGCTCCGGTGTCAAATCCACAAATAGCGGTTGTGGTCCTGATTGATGAACCTGGTGGCGATTTATATTACGGCGGCGATACTGCTGCACCGGTTTTTTCCGAAATTATGTCTGGTGCCTTGCAGTTGTTGAATATTGCACCTGATGATAAGCCAGTGTCCTCTTTAATTGCCATGCATGGAGGCACTCATCATGACAGTTAATTTAACGGATTTATTAGCCCCTTACGGTATTCAGGCACCCAAAATCGAGTTTGATCAACTGGTACTCGATAGTCGACAGGTGACTCAGCATAGCGCCTTTGTAGCATTAAAAGGGCATCAATTGGATGGTCGCGATTTTATTCCACAGGCGATTAGTTTGGGAGCCAAAGTCATTCTGGCCGAAACGGAACAAGCCTCGCAACATGGCAGTATTGATATGCGTGAGCATTCGCTGATTGTTCATTTTTATCAGCTTGGCGAACAATTAAGTGCTGTTGCTTCAGATTGCTATGCCCATCCTGCCGACGCAATGAATATCATTGCCGTGACAGGTACCAATGGTAAGACATCAACGGCACAACTTTGCGCACAAATCAGTCAAAAATTAGGCCATGTGGCTGGCACTATCGGCACGTTGGGTAGTGGTCTGATTGATCAGTTGACACCTAATATTAATACCACGCCTGACGCAATTAACATGCAAAAAGCCCTAAGTGAGATGCAACAGCAAGGTGCTGATACCGTTGCACTGGAAGCCTCATCTCATGCGTTAGTACAGCACCGTCTGGCAGCTCTAAAAACGGATGTAGCGATCTTCACCAACTTAAGCCGGGATCATCTCGATTATCATGGCTCTATGGTGGAATATGCCGCGGCGAAACGCCGTTTGCTGCAGCAGTCAGGGCTTAAATTTGCCATATTGAATCAAGATGATGTGCAATCGCAACAATGGTTAAAAGATTGCCCTGCACAGGTTCAGCCAGTGATGTTTGGCTTTGAGCAGGTTAAACATCCGCAACATCCTTATTGTCTTGCTAAAACGGTGCAATATCACCCTCAGGGTTGTGTGATTGAACTTGAATCCTCATGGGGTAATGCGCGTATCAACAGCCCTTTGTTAGGTCATTTCAATGTACAAAATTTATTGGCTGCGATTAGTGCTCAACTCTGTTTAGGTCGCAACCTGGATGAAATCGCCGCTATCACTGACAAACTCAAGCCTATTGCCGGTCGAATGGAAGTATTCAGCAGCGCTGAATATGCTCCTGTGGTGGTGGATTATGCCCATACTCCCGATGCCTTACAGCAAACCTTGAGTTCACTTCGCAGTCATTGTGATGGATTGCTGTGGTGCATGTTTGGCTGCGGTGGTGATCGGGATAAAGGTAAGCGCCCACTAATGGGCGAAGTGGCTGAACGTTTTGCTGACAAAGTATTGATCACTAACGATAACAGCCGTTCCGAGTCACCTGAACAAATTGCCAATGATATTCTGGCCGGTTGTCAGCAACCTGAACAGATCCAGGTTGAATTAGACCGAAAAACAGCGATTCGAATGCTATTAGCACAGGCTGATCGGCAGGATGTGATCTTATTGGCCGGTAAAGGTCATGAAGACTATCAGATTATTGGTAGCCAACGGTTACCTTACGATGAAAGACACCATGTACAACAATTATTAGAGGGGATGAAGCAATGATCTCAGTTTCACTGAAGTGGGTGGCAGATCAATTGCAGGGCGAGCTCTGTGGCGAAGATAAAACGATTAAAGGGGTCAGCACTGACACTCGCACCATCGAGCCAAATGATTTGTTTATTGCCCTTACCGGGCCCAATTTTAATGGCCATAAATTTATTCAGGTCGCTGAACAGCAAGGTGCCGCCGCATTAGTGGTATCCGAGCCAGTTGAGAGTATTTTGCCACAAATAAAAGTGTCTGATACCCGTATCGCCTTGGGGCGACTTGGCGCTGCTGTAAAAGCGAAAGTCGCTCCTAAGACCATTGCGATTACCGGTAGCAGTGGTAAAACCACGGTGAAAGAAATGGTGGCCTCAATCCTTGAACGCAAAGGTAATGTGTTAGCGACCAAAGGCAACTTTAATAATGATATTGGGGTGCCACTGACGTTATTGCGTCTGAAGAAAAAACATCAGTATGCCGTTATCGAGCTGGGTGCCAATCATTTAGGGGAAATTGCGTATACCACTGAATTAGTTAAGCCGGATGTGGCTACGGTACTCAATGCTGCTGCCGCACACTTGCAAGGTTTTGGTAGTTTGTTAGGGGTAGCCAGAGCCAAAAGTGAAATTTTTAATGGTTTGGGATCCAACGGGATCGCGGTAGTCAATGCCGATAGCCAATTTCATGATTTTTGGGTGGGTAAATTAAACCATCTTAAACATATCCAGCGTTTCTCATTGAGACCGGGTTTTGATTTTTCTGCACGTAATGCGCAATTACAAGTGGATGGGTGTGCCAGTTTTGAGATGCAAACCCCACAAGGCACTGCTTTTATCAATCTGGTCACCCCTGGAATGCATAACGTGGCAAATGCATTGACCGCAGCGGCGCTGACAATGGCCGTGGGTGCCACGTTAGAAGAGGTGCAATTAGGGCTGGAAAACATGCAACAGGTTAAAGGCCGGTTGAATATTAAAAGCCTGACTAATCAAGTTAGACTGATTGATGATACTTATAACGCCAATGTGTCTTCGGTCAAGGCGGCTATTGATTTACTGGCCAATTATGACGGTCGCCGGATTTTGATTCTGGGCGACATGGGTGAACTGGGAGAGCGAGCCCGTTTTTATCATGAACAGGTCGGGGAATACGCCAAGCAGCATGGGCTGGATAACCTGTATACCATTGGTGTGCTCAGTCAGCATGCTAGTACCGTATTTAACGGTAATGGATGTCATTTTAGTAACATCGAATCTTTAGTGGCTCATTTGGAGCAGCAAGTGATAGGTGAACATCAGAACATTACCATTCTGGTTAAAGGTTCACGTAGCGCCAAGATGGAATGTGTAGTTGAAGCTATCGAGGTATCCACTGTGGGAAAGCTTGAACATCATCAGGAGTCCATTGCATGCTGATATGGCTAGCCGATTGGCTGCAGCAATTTGATTCCGGGTTTAATGTCTTTTCTTATCTGACATTAAGAGCCATCCTGAGCACTTTAACGGCGCTCGGGATTTCGGTTTTTATGGGACCGGTGATGATCCGTTGGTTACAACGACTGCAAATTGGTCAGACAGTGCGGGATGATGGCCCGGAATCCCATTTGGCTAAATCAGGTACACCGACCATGGGTGGAGTGCTGATCTTAGCCGCTATTGTTAGCAGTACGTTGCTGTGGGCCGATTTAACCAATCGTTATGTATTAACGACGCTGTTTGTGATTGTCAGTTACGGCATCATTGGCTTTGTGGATGATTATCGCAAGGTGATCCGCAAGGATTCCAAAGGGTTGATTGCCCGCTGGAAGTATTTTTGGTTATCCGCTGTGGCCATTGGTGTGGCGCTGTTTTTATACAGCTCCAGTCAGCATCCTGCGGAAACATCCTTGTTAGTACCATTCTTTAAAAACGTGATGCCGCAATTGGGCATGATGTATATCGTATTAACATATTTTGTGCTGGTGGGAACCAGCAATGCGGTCAATTTGACTGATGGGCTGGATGGACTGGCCATTGTCCCGACTATTTTAGTGGCTGGCGCCTTTGCCATTTTTGCCTATGTCACCGGTAATGTGAACTTTTCTGCCTATCTGAATATCCCCTACATCGGTTTAAGCAGTGAACTGGTCATCGTGTGTACCGCCATCGTCGGTGCCGGACTTGGTTTTCTATGGTTTAACACTTACCCCGCCATGGTTTTTATGGGCGATGTGGGCTCGCTGGCGTTAGGGGGGGCACTGGGCATTATCGCGGTGTTAGTCAGACAGGAATTGGTGTTGTTTATTATGGGCGGGGTATTTGTGATCGAAGCCCTGTCGGTGATCCTGCAGGTGGGCTCTTACAAGTTACGCGGTCAACGAATTTTCCGTATGGCGCCTATTCATCATCATTACGAATTAAAGGGCTGGCCAGAACCACGGGTGATTGTGCGTTTTTGGATCATCTCTATCATGCTGGTTCTGGTGGGTTTAGCCACCTTGAAGTTAAGGTAATAAGACGAAGATTATGTTGACACTCACCAATCAAAAAGTTGCAGTCATTGGATTAGGCCAAACCGGTCAGTCTGTGATTGAGTTTTTGATCGCTCAACATGCCGATATTCTGGCTTTCGATACTCGCGCATCGTTGCAGGTCGAATTGCCGATGGGGATTGAGGCGCAATGTGGTCCATTAGATGCCAATAAGTTGTGTCAGGCAGAGTTAATTGTCTTAAGTCCCGGTGTTGCGTTGTCGACTCCGGCAATCCAACAGGCGTTGTCGGTTGGCATTGAAGTGATTGGTGATATAGAACTGTTCGCCCGTTTCAACTCAGTACCAGTGCTGGCGATTACCGGCTCAAACGGTAAATCTACGGTGACCATGCTACTGGCTGAGATGCTCAAAACCGCTGGCAAGCAGGTATTGGTTGGTGGCAATATCGGCGTTCCGGCATTGAGTCTGTTAAACCAACCTGCCGATTTTATCGTGCTGGAATTGTCCAGTTTTCAGTTAGAAACCACCAGTAGCTTAAAGCTATTGGCGGCTACTGTGCTGAATGTCAGTGATGATCATATGGATCGTTATGCCGATTTTGCTGCTTACCAGCAGGCCAAACTGCGAATTTTCGCTCATGCCCAAAACAAAATTGTTAATCGTGACGATCCCGCTGCACAAATTGATGGTTATGATACGACGCACAGCTTTGGTTTATCCGCAGCCACGCAGGGCTTCAGTTTCGATTCCGTTAATCAACACATTACATTGCATGGTCGTCCCTGGCTGGATATGAATGATTGTATGTTGTCTGGTCAACATAATGCGCTAAATATTCAGGCGGCGGCAGCATTAGCACTATGCACCGGAGTCGATTCAGCCAGTTTGCAACTGGCGAGTAAGCAATTCACCGGATTACCACATCGTTGTCAGCTGGTTAGTAATAAAGGTCAGATAAGCTGGATCAATGATTCTAAAGCGACCAATATCGGAGCAACAATTGCGGCCATTGAAGGACTGCGTGAGCAGGTTAGCGGCAAGCTAATCTTGATTGCCGGGGGCGATGGTAAAGGCGCTGATTTTAGCCAATTGTCATCAACAATGAAAAAGGTTGATGTACTGATTACATTAGGCAAAGACGGCCCTCAAATCAGTGCATTAAAAACCGATTCTATTCCGGTGACTAGCTTGCAAGAGGCAGTCCAAACGGCGGCGAAACAAGGTAATGCGGGTGATATGGTGTTGCTATCACCTGCTTGTGCCAGTTTGGATATGTTCACCAATTATATGCAGCGTGGTGAAGTATTCGCTGCTGCGGTGGAGGCCTTATGAGCAATATGATGCCTGAACAATTGCGCATGATGTTCTCTGGTCGCCATGGTGACGTCGATCAACGTCCTTATGATATATCCATTCTGCTCATTGCCTTGACCTTAATGAGTATCGGGTTAATTGTGGTGACATCGGCATCCATGCCGGCTGCTGCTCGGCTGTTTGGCAATCCCTTTCATTTTGCGATACGCCATTTGGTTTATATTGCGTTGGCGCTGACAGCATTTTTTATCACCTTGCAATTTCCCATGCGCTGGTGGAAGTGGAGTAATACCTGGCTACTGTTGCTAGGGATTGTACTGTTATTAGCCGTATTGGTAGTGGGCCGCAATGTTAACGGTAGCTCCCGATGGATCGCCATTGGCCCTATCACTATTCAGGCATCTGAACCGACTAAACTGTTCTTTTTCTGTTATCTGGCGGGGTATCTGGTGCGCCGCTATGAAGAAGTGACTGAAAATATTAAAGGCTTTATTAAGCCGCTGATTGTGTTTTTTGTATTGGCATTGTTATTACTGATGCAACCGGATTTAGGGACGGTCGTGGTGATGTTTGCTACGACGGTTGGCCTGTTGTTTTTGGCGGGAGCGCGATTGTGGCAGTTTTTTGCCCTGATCTTCAGTGGTGCCATTGCTGTGGGGATGTTAATCCTGATTTCACCTTACCGGATGGCACGGGTAACCTCTTTTATGGATCCTTGGGCTGATCCTTTTGGCAGTGGTTATCAATTGACTCAATCACTGATGGCCTATGGGCGTGGTGACATATTTGGTCAGGGGTTGGGTAACAGTTTACAAAAACTGGAATACTTACCCGAAGCGCATACTGATTTTATTATGGCCATTTTGGCAGAGGAATTTGGCTTTGCCGGGGTCACGTGTGTGCTGCTGTTACTCTTGGCTCTAGTGATAAAAGCTCTGCAATTAGGCAATCAGGCGTTAATTAAAGAGCGTCCCTTTGAAGGCTATTTAGCGTACGCCATCGGTATCTGGATCAGCTTCCAAACTGCGGTCAATATAGGTGCCAGTGCCGGGATCCTGCCGACTAAAGGTTTAACCCTGCCATTGGTTAGTTACGGTGGGTCGAGCATGATCATTATGGCCATGGCGATTGCCTTGTTGATGCGAATTAGTTTTGAATTACGCATGACCGATGTACAGGTGATAGCCGGTAATAAAAAGCGCTTAAGTCGTTCAAAAAGTCCTGATGATTCTGCTTTGCAGCAGGAGTTGGCCCATGAATAAGTGTCTGTTAGTCATGGCCGGTGGTACTGGAGGGCATGTCTTCCCCGGGATTGCCGTGGCTGATCTGTTACATCAGCAAGGCTGGAAAATACATTGGCTAGGCACGGCTAAACGGATGGAAGCGCAGATTGTACCGAAAGCAGGCTATCCCATCAGTTTCATTGATGTGGCCGGATTACGTGGCAATGGCCTCGTTGGTTGGTTGTCTGCCCCCTTTAAACTGGCGAAAGCGTTATTTCAGGCACTAAGGGTGATGCGCGAAGTACAACCGGATGTCGTGTTAGGCATGGGCGGATTTGCCAGTGGTCCGGGTGGTATTGCAGCGTGGCTAAAACGTATTCCGTTGGTGTTACATGAACAAAACGCAGTCCCTGGTTTTACCAACAAGTTGTTAGCGCCATTGGCAAGCACAATATTGACCGGCTTTGATCATACCTTTGCCGCCCGGGATAAAGTGCGTTGGGTGGGGAATCCACTTCGAGCCAGCTTTAGTGATGCAGTTCAACCCCAGCCCTCTGAACACTGCCGTATTTTAATTGTGGGTGGCAGTTTAGGCGCTAAGGCACTTAATGATGCCATGCCAAATGCATTAAGTGGTTTGGCGATGGATTGTCATATTCGACATCAATGTGGAGCAGAACGTCAACAGCAGGTTGAAACGTTGTATCACCAGGCAGGAATAACCAATAACCTGCAAGTGGATGAATTTATTGATGATATGGCGGCGGCTTATCAATGGGCTGACGTGGTGATTTGTCGAGCAGGAGCCTTAACGGTGTCGGAAATCGCCATGGCCGGTAAAGCGGCCGTATTTGTACCATTGCCCCATGCGGTGGATGATCATCAAACCCGTAACGCCCAAGCTTTAGTGGATAATGGGGCGGCAGTAATAGTGAAACAGAATGAAAGCTTATCCAATCAATTGCAGCAAGTATTAGCCGAATTGGTGGGTAATAAACCAAAAATTCAACAAATGAGTCAGGCTGCCAGAACATTAGCCAAGCCGGATGCAACCCGACAGGTTGCCGCCATTTGTTGTGAATTAGCCGGAGCAGTAAACGCAGCATGAGTGAACATAGCAAAGACAATTATACGGTACCGGAAATGCGCCGTATCAAAAACATCCATTTTATCGGCATCGGCGGTGCTGGTATGGGTGGTATTGCCGAAGTATTGCTAAATGAAGGCTATCATATTTCCGGTTCCGACTTACAAGCCGGGCCGATGACCGACCGTTTAACCGGATTGGGTGCCAAAGTGTATTTTTCCCATGTGGCCAGTAATGTGGAAAACGTGCATGTGGTGGTGGTGTCCAGTGCCGTGGATCCGACTAATCCTGAAATCATTGCCGCCAATGCCGCTCGTATTCCGGTGATCCGCCGGGCTGAAATGTTGGCTGAATTAATGCGCTTTCGCCATGGTATCGCCATTGCTGGTACTCACGGCAAAACCACCACTACCAGTTTAATCTCGACGATTTTCGCTCAAGCGGAGCGTGATCCGACTTTTGTTATCGGTGGGTTGCTTAATAGTGCCGGTACCAATGCACGCTTAGGCAGCAGTCGTTATCTGATTGCTGAAGCCGATGAAAGCGATGCTTCATTTTTGCATTTGCAACCCATGGTGTCGGTTGTCACTAATATTGAACCCGATCATATGGGCACGTATGAAGGTGACTTCCAGCGCATGCAGGACACCTATATCGAGTTCTTGCATAATCTGCCCTTTTACGGTCAAGCGGTATTGTGTGGTGATGATCCGGTAATCCGTGAATTATTACCGCGTATTGGTCGTAAATATTTGACCTATGGTGTCAATGACAATAACGATGTACGCGCCATGGATATTAGCCATGGATTTAACAGCAGTCATTTTACCGTGTTACGCGATGGGCACCCACCACTGACACTGACGATTAATTTACCCGGTCATCACAATGTATTGAATGCGCTTGCTGCGATTGCAGTGGCTACCGATGAAGGTATTGATGATCACGCCATTGTGGCGGCATTAGGTTCCTTTGGTGGTATCGGCCGTCGTTTTGAAATGCTCGGTGAATACCAAACCGGCAATGGTAGTGCAATTCTGGTTGACGATTATGGTCATCACCCTACCGAAGTGGCGGCGACGATTGCGGTGGCGCGGAATAACTGGCCAGATCGCCGTTTAGTGATGGCTTATCAGCCACATCGCTTCAGTCGAACTCGTGATTTGTATGAAGATTTTGTCAAAGTCTTATCCCAAGTGGATGTGTTGCTATTGCTAGAAGTGTATAGCGCTGGTGAGCCAGCAATTGACGGTGCGGATAGTAAATCATTGTGCCGCTCGATTCGTCAGCGAGGCCAGATAGAGCCGATTTACGTGGCCAATAAAGATGAATTACCGCTGGTATTGGCAGGGCAATTACAGGACGGAGACATTGTGATGACTCAAGGGGCCGGAAATATTGGAGCCTTAGCCAAGAAATTGCAAAAAATGGAATTGAACATTCAAGCCATGCAAGCTGAAGGTGAGACGCAATGAACACCAGCCCTGTGATCAACGTTCAACAATACGGCAAAGTGGCTGTCGTTTTTGGTGGGCGTTCAGCAGAGCGAGAAGTGTCATTGCGCTCCGGTCAAGCGGTGCTAGAGGCGTTGTTAAGCGTACAGGTAAATGCAGAAAAATTTGATCCGGCAGAACAGTCTTTACATGAATTGGTTAACGGACAATATGATCGAGCCTTGATTATGTTGCATGGGCGTGGCGGGGAAGATGGTACGCTACAGGGAGTATTAGAGCAGTTTCGCTTGCCCTATTCAGGCAGCGGTGTACTGGGCTCGGCTTTAGGTATGGACAAGGTACGCAGTAAGCAGATTTTTGAAAGTTTAGGCTTGCCTACCGCGACTTATCAGGTCGTGGAAAAAAGCCGCTTTGATGCGGGATCGTGCGAGGTTATAATGCGCGCGTTTGGGGGCGCTATTATGGTCAAACCGGCGCAGGAAGGTTCTAGCATCGGGATGGCCAAAGTCAATAATTCAACACAATTGCTCAAGGCGATAAGAGACGCATTTCATTACGATAATCAAGTCCTGCTGGAGCAATATATTGAAGGCAATGAATATACGGTAAGCATTTTGAATGGCCGTGCATTGCCTTCTATTCGTATGGCTACTCCCCGTGAATTTTATGATTATGAGGCGAAGTATCAGTCCGATAGTACGGAATATTTTTGTCCGAGTGGAGCTAGTGTGGAATTGGAGCAACAGTTAGCCAATTTGGCAGAACAAGCTTTTGATGCCGTTGCCGCCAGTGGTTGGGGACGGGTGGATTTTATGTGTGATAAACAGGGCCAACTGTATATTTTAGAAGTGAATACAGTACCCGGTATGACCGCCAAAAGTTTGGTGCCAATGGCAGCCAAACAAGCGGGGATGAGTTTTGAACAGTTGGCCTTGGCAGTACTGGATAGTACTGGATTGGATAAGTGAGCGATTGAATGAGCGAATCCGGCCAGATTAGTCAGACAAAACAGCGTTTGCTCAGTCCTGCTTTTTGGGCTGGCGTTAGCTTTTTTGTGTTGCTACTAGTGGCCGTCATTTGGGGCGTGCAACAGTTAAATTTATGGCTTAAAGATGAACAGCGTTTACCAGTACAAAAAATCGTTATCGCTGGCGAACATGTGTTTATTGATGATCAGCAAGTCAGGGCGGTCGTTCGTCAGGCACAACCGGGCAGCTTTTTTGAATTAGATGTTAATAAAGTGCTGGATGCGGTAGAAGCGATGCCATGGGTGCATAAGGCGTCAGTGCGTAAAGAGTGGCCAAATACCTTAAAAGTATTTTTGGTCGAGCAGGTGCCCGTGGCTTATTGGAATGCTGACAGTTTATTGAATCAGCAAGGTAACTTGTTCAATGGCAAAATTGCCGCTGATCAAGTGCAATTGCCACAGTTGTTTGGCCCAGGCGGCAGTGAACAAACGGCTTTGCAAGGGTACAGAGCGATGCAGCAGTTGCTCGCAAACAGTAATTTACAAATTGAAGAGCTCGAATTAAGTGAGCGATTTGCCTGGCAAATCAAGTTAAATAACGGCATTCGGCTCAATATTGGCCGGGAAGAATTTATTGATCGGGTACAACGTTTTGTCGATGTGTACCCATTATTGGCGAAAAATAGCAAAACAGTGGATTACGTTGATTTGCGTTATGACACCGGATTAGCGGTGGGATGGAAAAAGCAAAGTGAGAGTTAACACAATGTCTAAGGTAGCGGATCGCAATTTAGTGGTAGGTCTGGACATAGGCACCAGCAAAGTTAAAGCCGTGGTAGGCGAAATGTTAATCGACGGTGGCGTGAGTATCGTCGGTGTTGGCAGTCATCCGTCGCGCGGCATGGATAAAGGCGGGGTCAATGATCTCAACCTTGTGGTGCAATCGGTACAACGCGCCATCGACGAAATGGAACTGATGGCAGATTGTAAGGTCTCCTCGGTGTTTATGTCGGTATCCGGACGTCATGTGCAATGCCAAAATGAAAACGGCATGGTGCCGATTAACAATCGCGAAGTGACTCAGGAAGAAGTGGACAATGTGATCCATGCCGCTCGTTCGGTGCCAATTGCGGCAGAACGTCGTTTACTGCACGTCTTGCCGCAAGATTTTACCATCGATGTTCAGGAAAAAATCAAGAATCCGGTGGGGATGTCAGGGGTTCGGATGGAAGCGGAAGTCCATATCGTCACTTGTGCCGATGATATGGCCAAAAATCTGGTCAAATGTGTAGAACGCTGCCAGTTGACTGCTGATCAGTTAATTTTTTCCGCATTGGCCTCCAGCTATGCGGTGTTAACTGACGATGAAAAAGAATTAGGTGTCTGTGTTGTGGATATTGGTGGCGGCACTATTGACATTGTGGTGTATGCCGACGGCGCTATTCGTCATACCGCAGTAATTCCGGTGGCGGGTAACCAGATCACCAGTGATATTGCCAAAATTTTCCGTACCCCAATTAGTCACGCGGAAGACATTAAAATTAATTACGCCTGTGCCCTGAAAGATATGGTGCGCATGGAAGAAAACATTGAAGTACCCAGCGTGGGTGGTCGTCCAGCCAGAGCGATGTCACGGCATACGCTAGCGGAAGTGATTGAACCACGTTATCAGGAGTTATTTGAGCTGGTATTGGAAGAAATTAAAGCCAGTGGGTTGGAAGAACAAATTGCAGCCGGTGTGGTGTTAACCGGTGGTACTGCCAAGATGGAAGGGGCGGTCGAATTTGGTGAAGAAATATTTCAGATGCCCGTTCGGATTGGTCAACCCATGGGAGTGAAGGGATTATCAGAATATGTAGAAGATCCCACTTATGCAACGGCGGTAGGGTTACTGCAATACGGAAAAATGGATCTGGTGTCGAAAAAATCTGCCAAGGGAAAATCCTCGGAGAATTTATGGCACAGGTTACAAAGCTTTTTTAAAGGTGAATTTTAATTGATGACTCGAGTGTGATAACCAACGCATTTGAAGCATTGAAATACAAGTTATTAAAAATAAAAAATGAGGTGGTAACACCTCGATAACGCCCAAAAATCGGAGAGAGTATTATGTTTGAACTTATGGATAGTCACAGCGAAGAAGCTGTAATAAAAGTTATCGGTGTTGGTGGCGGTGGCGGTAATGCCATTGAACACATGGTTGAGCACTGCATTGAAGGGGTCGAGTTTGTGGCGATTAATACCGACGCACAGGTATTACGTAACTCCTCAGCCAACGTCACCATTCAAATCGGTTCTAGTGTGACCAAAGGTTTAGGTGCCGGTGCTAACCCTGAAATCGGTCGTAATGCGGCAATGGAAGATCATGACACTATTCGTCAGACCCTTGCCGGTGCGGATATGGTTTTCATCACCGCGGGTATGGGTGGTGGTACCGGAACCGGTGCTGCGCCAGAAGTGGCTCGCGTGGCCAAAGAATTAGGTATTTTGACCGTTGCTGTTGTGACCAAACCTTTCGCGTTTGAAGGTAAAAAACGGATTGCCTTTGCTGAGCAAGGGATTGAAGAATTATCTAAAAATGTGGATTCGTTAATCACCATCCCTAATGAGAAATTATTAAAAATCATGCCTAAAGGCACTCCATTGCTACAAGCTTTTAGTCAGGCAAATGAGGTGTTGCGCGGTGCAGTACAAGGTATTGCCGAGCTAATTACTCGCCCAGGTTTGATCAACGTAGATTTCGCAGACGTGAAAACCGTGATGTCAGAAATGGGCACGGCAATGATGGGGAACGGCTATTCCAAAGGAGCCGATCGTGCTGAAGAAGCCGCTGAAATGGCGATTGCCTGTCCATTACTGGAAGATATTGATCTGTCCGGTGCACGCGGTATTTTGGTGAATATTACAGCCGGTCCCGACTTCAGTATTGATGAATTTGAAACGGTGGGTAATGCGGTTAAAGCCTTTGCTTCTGAAAATGCGACTGTGGTGGTCGGTACCGTTATCGATATGGAACTACAGGATGAATTACGCGTCACATTAGTGGCCACCGGTATCGGTGCGGAACGCAAGCCGGATATTTCGTTGGTGAGCAATGCGAAGAATACTCGCGCGAGAAGTGATGAATCAGGTTTCCGTTTACAGTCTACTCCAATGGAAAGTAGCTATAATGAATCCACCGGTTCTGCCGCCAAAAATATGCACCCGGTTGAAGACAATGAAGAAGTCGAAAACGAAGATTATTTAGATATTCCGGCTTTTTTACGTAAACAAGCTGACTAGTTTTAAGGTTGTGAATTTTGACAAGTGGTTGATCAGCCACTAAAATACTCGGCCTTTTTGAGTTTTGGTTAATTTTTAAGCAAGAGCTGAATGATAAAACAACGTACTATCAAACAATCTGTGCACGCAACCGGTATTGGTTTGCATAAGGGCGACAAGGTCACGATGACTCTCCGGCCTGCGCCTGCGAATACGGGTATCGTATTCCGACGCACCGATCTTGAGCCTTATGCCGACATCCATGCCAGTGCAGAATTGGTGGGTGATACGATGCTATGTACTTGTTTGACTAATGCTGAGGGCGTCAGCATTTCAACCGTCGAGCATTTATCATCGGCTTTAGCCGGTATGGGCATTGATAATATTATTGTCGAAGTCGATGCCAATGAATTACCCATTATGGATGGCAGTGCCAGTCCATTTATTTTCTTATTGCAATCTGCCGGTATTGAAGAGCTGGCGGTTGCCAAGAAATTTATTCGTATCAAGCAACCTGTGCGGGTTGAAGATGGCGACAAATGGGCCGAGTTTTTACCTTATGATGGTTTTAAAATGGATTTTCGGATTGATTTTGATCATCCGGTCATCCGTCACAGCCGTCAGCATATGGTGATGGACTTTGATTCTGAATCTTATGTTGATCAAGTTAGCCGAGCCAGAACCTTTGGTTTTATGCGCGATTTGGAATACATGCATGCACACAATTTGGCGTTGGGTGGCAGCATGGAGAATGCGGTTGCGTTAGATGAGTATCGGGTATTGAATCATGAAGGCTTGCGTTATGATGATGAATTCCTGAAACACAAAATTCTTGATGCGGTAGGTGATTTGTATTTATGCGGTCATAGCATTATTGGTGAATTTAAAGCTTATAAATCAGGTCATGGTCTGAACAATAAGTTACTCAGGGCAATGTTATTACAAAAGTCAGCCTGGGAATATGTTTCCTACGAAAGCGACAAGCCACCGATTAATTTTGCTATACCAGTAGCGATTAATACGTAAGAGCTACTTCACTTTTCTGTCAAAATGCCGTCATTACGGCATTTTTGCATTTAGCCGTTCTATTTACTCCAGCCGTTTATGCAATTTTATCCTTGATTGTGAGGGATTTTTCGTCGTAATGGATTACTTTACGGGGGTTAACTAACGGTAAGATAGGTATATACTAAAGGCTAGAATAGAATACTTACATTCTGTTTGAACGGTGTATCCTTATCTTAATTTGATAGTGGCCTTTGTTTTGCATTATTTACTCAATTCTTGATTGGTATAAATTTTTTGTGTTTCGGTAAGGGGCGGTTTAGAATCGACGCGCAGTTTTGCGTAGTATCGCTAATGGGTATGCATGAGTTTTAAAGTTTTATATAAAAGTAATAATGTCCGTTTCGTCTTCAGTTTGGGTAAGCGCCAGCTGTTAGCTGCGTTTGCTCTGGTGATCGGGCTGACTTTTATAGCAGGGCGTTCTACATCACCAGCCCCAGATGATTTAGCCTCTATTCATTACACCCAAAGCGGTTTGATTGAGCAGCAACAAGAAGTTGAGAAACTTAAATTAGCCACCCAACAGCAATTAACCGGTATGGTAATGAAGTTAGGTGATATGCAAGGTCAACTCAGGCGACTGGATGCGTTAAGTGAACGATTGGCGGTCAGTTCCCACTTATCAACCGAAGAATTCGGTTTTGGTGAGGAGCCCGCTGTTGGCGGACCTAGTCAGGCTGCGCCGGATTATCTGGTTGAGGACAGTGCAGATTTACTTTCCGGTATCCAATTGATGCTAGGTGAAATTAAAGATAAGTCCAGACAACTGGAAGCCCTTGAATCTATCATGTTAAGCCACCATGTAGATAACCAGAGTTATTTAACTGGTCGGCCAATTAAATCCGGTTGGTTATCTTCCTATTATGGTATTCGTAAAGATCCCTTTAATGGCTTACCCGCTATGCATAAGGGGCTAGATTTTGCCGGTAAGGAAGGAGAACCAGTGATAGCGACGGGAGCAGGTCTGGTGACTTGGGCGGGTGAACGTTATGGCTATGGTAATTTGATTGAAGTGGATCATGGTGATGGTTTGTCTACCCGCTATGGCCATAACAAAAAGATTAAAGTCAAAGTGGGTGATGTTGTCACTAAAGGCCAGACAATTGCACTAATGGGTAATACCGGACGTTCCACCGGCGCTCATGTGCACTATGAAGTATTACGTAATGGTCGTCAGTTGGATCCTCTGGCATTTGTCTCCAGAAAAAGCATGAAAAATTAGCGCTGTTATTTTTATAAGCTTTACAGCGGACAATAATCGGTCATTACAGGCCGATTATTATTTTGTAGGATGTTGCTTAGAGCAACCAAATCGATTTTGTGACACAGGCACGGTGGGCCGCGCAAAGTTAAAACGATAATATTATTCAGATTGGAAGCGGTAAATCCATGTTCTCAAATTTATTCACCAAGATATTCGGTAGCAGTAACGATCGTGTCTTAAAAAAACTTAATAAAATCGTCGTACAAGTCAATGCACTTGAAGCGGATTATGAAGCCCTATCCGATGAACAGTTAAAAGCTAAAACAGCAGAGTTTAAAGAACGTATCGAGCAAGGCAGTTCATTAGATGAACTGATGGTCGATGCCTTTGCCACTGTTCGTGAAGCGTCAAAACGGGTATTTGAAATGCGTCATTTTGACGTGCAATTGGTCGGTGGCATGGTGCTGCACGAAGGCAAAATTGCCGAAATGCGTACCGGTGAAGGTAAAACCTTAACGGCAACATTACCGACCTATCTGAATGCCATTAGCGGCAAAGGTGTGCACGTTATTACCGTCAATGACTATTTGGCTCGTCGTGATGCTGATGGTTCCCGTCCATTATTCGAGTTCTTGGGATTAACGGTAGGTTGTAACATTCCTGGCATGTCTCATGAGCAAAAGAAACAGGCTTATGCTGCCGACATTACTTACGGGACAAATAATGAATTCGGCTTTGATTATCTTCGCGATAACATGGCCTTTAGCCCGGAAGATCGAGTACAACGCCCACTTAACTATGCGGTCGTGGATGAAGTGGATTCGATTCTTATTGATGAAGCCAGAACGCCACTGATTATTTCCGGTGCGGCAGAAGATTCCTCTGAATTGTATCGCCAAATTAACGCGATTATTCCCGAGCTGGTTCAACAGGACAAAGAAGACGAAGAAGACAAGTTTGGTGATGGTGATTTTACTATCGATGAAAAAGCCAAACAGATCCACCTGACTGAAAATGGTCAAATTCATATTGAAGAAATCTTGCAGCAAAAAGGCGTACTGTCGGCCGATGAGTCTTTGTTTGCGGCTAATAATATTAGTCTGTTGCATCATGTTAACGCGGCCCTGCGGGCGCACAAGCTGTTTCAGCGTGATGTAGACTACATCGTTAAAGATGATGAAATCGTGATTGTAGATGAACACACTGGCCGGACTATGGAAGGGCGTCGTTGGTCGGAAGGGTTGCATCAGGCGGTAGAAGCGAAAGAAGGGGTTAAAATTCAGAATGAGAATCAGACCTTAGCTTCCATAACGTTCCAGAATTATTTCCGTTTGTATAACAAGCTGGCCGGGATGACCGGTACAGCCGATACCGAAGCATTTGAGTTTAATCATATTTATGGCCTGTTAACCGTAGTCATTCCTACCAACAAACCAATGATCCGGGATGATCGTGATGATTTGATTTATCTGACAGCCGAAGAAAAATATGAAGCCATTGTGAAAGATATTCAGCAGTGTATCGAAAAACAATGCCCAGTATTAGTGGGAACCATTTCGATTGAAAATTCCGAATTGCTATCGCGCTTTTTGAAAAAGAAAAAGATTAATCACAAAGTATTGAATGCCAAGTTCCACGCACAGGAAGCGGATATTATCGAACAAGCCGGTAAACCAGGTGCGGTGACTATTGCCACCAACATGGCCGGTCGTGGTACCGATATTGTATTAGGTGGTAACTGGCAAGCGGAAATTGATAAGTTAGAAAATCCCGATCAAGCCCAAATTGATAAAATCAAGGCACAATGGCAGGAGCGCCATGATGCCGTTATTGCTGCTGGTGGATTACATATTATTGGTACCGAACGCCATGAATCCCGCCGTATCGATAACCAGTTACGTGGTCGTGCTGGTCGTCAGGGGGATCCGGGGTCATCACGCTTCTATTTATCTTTAGAAGATGCCTTGATGCGTATTTTTGCTTCTGAGCGTATGGGCAGCATGATGAAACGCTTGGGAATGGAGCGTGGTGAAGCGATTGAACATCCTTGGTTAAATCGTGCAGTAGAAAATGCTCAACGCAAAGTGGAAGGACGTAACTTTGACATTCGTAAACAGTTACTAGAATTCGACGATGTGGCTAATGATCAGCGGAAAGTCATATACGAACAACGAAATGAATTGCTGGATGAAGGAGATATTAGCGAAACCATAAACGCCATCCGTACCGATGTTGTTAATGATGTAATTAGCCAATATATACCGTTGCAATCTTTGGAAGAAATGTGGGATGTAGCCGGTCTGGAAGAGCGTGTTAAAAGTGACTTCCAGCTAGCATTACCGATTCAGCAATGGTTAGATGAAGATGACAAATTATACGAAGAAAAGCTGCGTGAACGTATCATCGAAGCAGTAGAAAATGCGTATTTAGAAAAAGAGAAGCAAGTCGGCGAAGGCGTTTTACGCCAGTTTGAAAAGGCGGTAATGCTGCAAAGCTTGGATTCTCACTGGAAAGAGCATTTAGCGGCGATGGATCACTTACGTCAGGGGATACATTTGCGTGGTTATGCGCAGAAGAATCCGAAACAGGAATATAAGCGTGAATCCTTCCAGTTATTTTCTGAAATGTTAGAAAACCTGAAGATTGACGTGGTGACCATCTTAAGCAAAGTGCAAGTGCGTGCTGAGTCTGATGTGGAAGCCGTTGAAGAACAGCGTCGTAAAGCGGATGTTCCTAAACAGTATGAGCATCAGTCGCCAGCAGATGAAGCTGCAACTCAACCACAAGGCCCTGTTGTTCGTGAAGGCGCCAAAGTCGGACGTAATGATCCTTGCCCTTGTGGTTCTGGTAAAAAATACAAACAGTGTCACGGTAAATTGAGTTAATCGTTGCACGAGGTTAATCATGAAAACCGGCTTAGGCCGGTTTTTGTTTTTGGGCTTGTAATCCAGAGTTGTTAAATTGAAGTCAACGAGATACGGGAGACTAGAATAATGAAAATCGTTGAAGTTGCAGTAGGGGTCATTGTCAGGGACAACGCGATCTATATTACTAAACGCGCTGACACGCTTCATCAAGGCGGTAAATGGGAGTTTCCAGGGGGCAAGAAAGAAGCTGGGGAAACTATCGCGAGCGCCCTTTCCCGTGAGTTACAGGAAGAGATAGGGATTGAAGTGGTACACCACCAACCTTTAATGATTATTGAGCATGATTACGGCGATAAGCGAGTTAAGCTGGACGTGCATATTGTCGACCAATTTAATCATGAACCCTATGGTAAAGAAGGTCAGCAAGGTAAGTGGGTACCAATAAACCAGCTGGCCGAATATGACTTCCCGGCAGCGAATGTGGAGATACTCAATCGTATTGGTGATTTGTAAGAGATTGAATCTAGCTGCGAGTAACGAGCTTTTAGCTCGTCGCTCTAAGCTAACCACTCTTCGCTGAAGCTATTGTCCTTTCTTTACTTCGCTGGCTGTCCAGTCATCGGTTCTAAACGGAGTAGCAGGTAATCCTTGGGTGTTGATTAAATTGACTTCGGGATAATCAGCCCATGCATAACGCACGGCAACCGGTTCACTCACATGGGGATTACTCACAATGACGGTGTCGTCTTGTATGGTGGCGGTAGCAGGATAGAACACTTTATCTTTACCCGCGATAATAAAGCCTCTAATGGCTTGATTGTCTTTGCTAGTTAATCCCTGAGCGTACTTAAAGCTGACAATGATTTTATCGGCTTGGATCCGGTGCTGCTGATAATCCGGACCACTGGCAATATTGGCTTGTCCATACACGATATTACTGGCTTGTAACCATAATCGTTTGCCCACATCCTGTTTGTTATGTGGATGTATATTTTGTTCATTACCAATATCTATGGTGACCGCCATACCGGTATTATCCAGAGCTAAGGTTTGCTTTTGACTATCGCGCAAATATGCCCAAGCACTGTCTGGTTGTAGCACCTGATGCGGTAAATAAGCGGCCAGTTGGACAAACAGGAAAGGTAATTGTGGATCGCCGGCCCGTTCGCGCCAGTTTGTGATCATGCTGCTAAACAGCTGATGATAATATTGATATTCCCCGACATTGTTTTCCCCCTGATACCAGATAACGCCGGCGCTGGTGTACGGAAGCAGAGGGTGGATCATGGCATTGTATAAAAAGCCGGGAACCCAGCTGTAACGTTCTACTTTGGGCATGGGTTGTTCGACGGAGTTACTGAATAACCAGTTGCCTTGCAGATCGATTTTTTGTTCGTCACTTTGTAGCCACATTTCGTCGGGGCGACCAACCATCACATTATTGTCCCAGGAATTGGCTATACGCAGGGCGAGCAAGTTTTCACCTTTGTGCAGCTTATCTGCAGGTAATACATAACGAGCGTCACTATCTTGCCAGCCTTTGCGAGCGACTAATTCACCATTGAGAAAAATAAAGGCTTCCTGAACTAAATCACCTAGTTCCAACGTGGTGTTTTGCTGTGGTTGATGATCGAGCTGAAATGACTTACGCAACCAAACAAAATCATTTAGAGCGGTTTTGTTCGGCAGTTGGACAGTTTGCCAGTGACTGGCATCGTAACTGGCTTTGTACGCATTGGTGGCCAAAACGCTTTGTTCATCACCGATCATCTTAAATTTAAGTTGTTCACGCTGGCTGTTCTCAGCCAATAATTTAGGCCAATTCTGCTCGGCAATAATCTTAGTGGCTTTTTGCTGATAGCCTTGCACATCAGTCAGTTTATTAACATCGGTCCATGCTTCTGCCGGAGTGCCGCCCCAGTTTGAATCAATAATCCCAACGGCAACATCTTGATGCTGATGTAATTGTTTGGCAAAAAACCAGGCGACGGCTGAAAAGTTGCCCACGCTAGCTGGGCTGGCAGATTGCCACTGTGAAGCTGGAAGTTGTTTTTCTTTGTGGGCAGAAAGGGTGTTGGGGACTTCAAAAAAGCGGATTTGGGGATAATCGCTATCCTGTATTTCTTGTGCTTGATCATCAATTCCCCAATCCAGTTTCCATTCCATGTTCGATTGGCCACCGGCAATCCATACATCGCCTACATATACATCCTTTAAGGTAATGGTTTTATCGCCACTATCCGTAATTGTGACCTGATAGGGCCCACCTTTAGCCAACGCTGGCAATTGTAACTGCCAGTCACCCTGGAGATTGGTTGTGGTAGTGACTTGATGATGATTCAGCATCACAGTGATTTTTTCACCAGCCGGGGCTTGTCCCCAAAAATGGAGTGGTTTGTCACGCTGCAGTACCATATGGTCACTAAATAATGGCGATAGCTGTATCGACGCCTGAACTGTGGTGGCAACAGACATAAACAGGATCCCTAAACTTAAAATAATTTTAAACATGCTTCTATTCCTTAGTTTGCCGTTAACCCTATGCCGCAGAATCGCAATATTTGACTGCTTCAGTACAGGCTAGGATTAGATGATATAAGCTACTGGCTGGGGCAAGTTCCATCATGACATTATTATCGGCATCCAGCTGGTCAATATAGGATCCTTCTATTTGCTCTGATAAATAGTATTTAAATAACAATTCGATGGCCTGGGCGGCGCCTTCTTCACATTCACGATGACCAGCCTTGGCTTGAGCAATGTTAGCTTTAAGTAATTCTGTTAATGTCCAGCAACGCTTCGTGGCGCTAATAACGTCTCCTTCAGGGCTAACTTCGTCAAATAACAATCCGGTTGATTTGTCCTGTCCCAAGCTCAAACCATTGTGATAAAGATGATGGCAATAGGCATCAACCGGCGTGTCACTAAATTTCTGATATTTGCGCAGTAACCAAACCCATTCCATCATGTGGCCAGGTTCGACAATTAAGCCCCGTTGTCCGGGAGCCGGTTGCCAGTCATCCTGAAAAAATTCTTTCAGTACATGCTGTTGGTGGTCATAAAAACAGGTTTCAAATAAGCAAAAAATCTCCCCCGCTTTAGCTAACCATTTACCATCTTGAGTAATCTCATATAAAGCCAAAAAAGCTTCAAATAGATGCATATGTGGATTCTGACGACGCTCTTGAGCCGGATAATCACCTTCCATCCAGCCACCTGGAGCCTTTTTCAGGGCCGTTTCAATATGTGCGGTTAGCAGGTTGGCTTGTTCTAATGCCTCTGGGTTTTGAGTGATTTTATAGCGGTAAGCGGCCGCCAATATGAAAAAGGCAATATCGTAGAGATCCTGTTTTTGATCAATCGGCTTATTTTGTGAGTCAAGCAAATGGACATACATGCCGGGAATATCGGCTCGAGCTGCGTACTGCTGCAGATAGTCGTTAAGCCCTGCGATAATTTGTTCGGCATTCGCCAGCCAGCCCATCTCAGCTGCGGATGCAAACACAAATAACTGGCGACATTGCACTCTGGCACGTTTGGTGGAGGTTAAATCGGGTTGTCCATTGGCTAATAGTCTTTCGTAACTGCCCAGTGAAGACGGCTCAATCCCAACGGATGACCATAAGGGTAACGCCTGATTGATCATCCAAGTACGAAACTGATCCGTTGCGGTTAATAATTTTTGTGAGACTGCCATAAAAGTGATACCTAAAATTACACAATGACCCTGTTGCATTGCAACAAGGTAAAATTTATAAGAAGTTAAATTAAGACTGACATATACCGGAGCTTTGCCTGATGACAAACTCATGAGGCAAAATATATTCGGTCTGTGAGGGTTGTTCGCCTTCAATCAGCTGGATCAGCAGCTCTGCGGCCTTTTCACCCAATTTGACGGCCGGTTGAAATACAGTAGTTAAGGGGGGATCGCAATAATTAGATACTTCAATATTATCAAATCCGGTAATAGACATATCGCCGGGGACTTTAATATTTTTATCTTTCAAACCCTTAATTGCGCCAATGGCCATTTCATCATTCATACAGAAAATGGCAGTGGGACGCTGTTGCATACGAGTAAAATGTTGTACCGCATTTAATCCCGACCATAAGGTAAAGTCACCTTCCGCTATGAGTGAAGGATCAAATTCGATGCCAGCTTGCTGCAAACTGAGTTTATAGCCTTTCATACGATCGATAGTATGCGGATTGGTGCGTAATCCAGAAATGACACCAATTCGGCGATGGCCATTTTCGATAAGGTAATCGACTACTTTCTTAGCTGCATCGGCATTGTCGATGCGTACTGAAGGATAAGGGGTGTTTTCACAGCCACCGGTATTGACTGCAATGACATTTTTGCGCGGCAGGATTGAGATATTTTCCTGATAAGGTTTTAACTGAATAATCCCATCGGCTTGACGAGTTTCGACTAAATGAATGTAATCCCGTTCCCGTTGTTCAGAATCACGGGTATCCCCTAATAACACGCTATAACCGCTTTTTTGGGCGATATCTTCAATGCCGCTGATGACTTTGGCAAAGAATAGATTGGAAAGATTGGGAACCAAAATGACAATTGTATTGGAGCGTTTGTTGCGGAATTTTTGCGATAGCATATTGGGCTGATATTGTAGTTTATCTATCGCGTCCTGTACTTTTTTAAGACTTTCCTGAGACACTTTATCCGGGGAGCTGAGAGCTCTGGAAACTGTCGCAATAGAGAGGCCAGACTCCTTGGATACGTCGCGAATGGTTGCCATAGTCATTTTCCCTTGTCAGTAATTTTATTTAGACAGATGTAACATTTTTCATGTTTAGGGTGCAATAATTTAATAAAATACTGGAATATTGCCCTTGTTCCGGTTACATTCTACCCCATAGTAACCGGTTACATCAATTGTATTGAAAATAGCATAACATTTTAATACTTAATAAAGCAGAATAGCCTGTTTTGATTTGTAGAGTGTAATGTTAGAGCTGAAATGGCACGATGTTTGTCACTATTAGCTATCTACCCTGTTAATCCAGTGTCTCTAGCACTATATCAATTAATGCTGTAACCGGTTACTGAGGGGCATTTCCCTTTTCTCAATATTATTAATGGTTTAACGGAAATCCAATAGTGATGTGTTTCAGCCTAAGATAATAAAATAGCCGCCCACAGCGGTGCAGATAAAAGGTGAACAGCCCTTAAATAGCAATTTATTTAGGCAGAACGCCTCGTTATTTTTAAGTGAGTGTAAGCATGACAGAGCAGCAAGATATTTTTTCCACTAAGGTCAATCAGCTTTTTAGACAGCATGAAAAGTTAGTCAGTCAGCCGAATTCCCCTGTTTTAAACGGTAATGGTATCTATCAACGTTGGCAAAATCCGATTGTGACTGCTGAGCATGCTCCGGTTTTTTGGCGTTATGATCTTAATTCCGATACCAACCCTTTGTTGCTCGAACGCATTGGGATCAATGCCACTTTAAATTCCGGCGCCATTTATAAAGACGGCAAATATTTACTGGTGGTGCGTGTTGAAGGCAACGATCGCAAGTCGTTTTTTGCGGTGGCCGAAAGTGCCAATGGGGTGGATAATTTTCGCTTTTGGGATTATCCAGTGACCATGCCAGAGACCGATGACCCAGATACAAATGTTTACGATATGCGCTTGACCGAACATCAGGACGGTTATATCTACGGCTTATTTTGTACCGAACGTAAGGATAAAACCCAGCCGAATGATATGAGTGCGGCCGAAGCTCAGTGTGGTATTGCACGTACTAAAGATTTGGTGAATTGGGAGCGCTTACCTGATTTGATTACCTATTCAGGCCAGCAGCGTAATGTGGTCTTGCACCCGGAATTTGTGGACGGTAAATACGCGTTGTATACCCGTCCGCAAGATGGTTTTATTAGTGTCGGTGCGGGCGGTGGCATAGGCTGGGGACTCACTGATTCGATGGATGGTGCTGAGATTAACCATGAAGTGATCGTGGATGCCAAGCATTACCATACTATTACCGAGGTTAAAAATGGTCAGGGTCCCGCGCCGATAAAAACGGCTAAAGGCTGGTTACATTTAGCCCACGGAGTACGTAATACCGCCGCAGGTTTACGCTATGTGCTGTATATGTTTCTGACGGATTTGCAGCAACCGTGGAAAATCACGCATAAGCCTGCGGGCCATTTTATTGCACCACAAGGAGCCGAGCGGGTAGGGGATGTCTCAAATGTGGTTTTCTCGAATGGTTGGGTGGTGAATGAAAAACAGCAAGTGTTTATTTATTACGCATCATCGGATACGCGTATGCACGTAGCAACAAGTAGTATTGAACAACTTCTCGATTATGTGATGAATACCCCTGAAGACGGTTTGCGATCTGCCACTTCAGTTCAGACCCTGAATGACTTAATCAGTAAAAATCTCAACTATATGCAGGGTGATGCTTAATGTTGGTGGCCAATTCGCTAAATCGCGATACGGCGTTTAACGAACTGATTCATATTGGCGATTGGTGGATGCAGCATTGCCAAGACACTCAGTTTGGTGGATTTGTCGGTCAAGTCAATTATGACGGTAAGGTTGAATCCTGTGCCAGTAAGGGCATTGTACTCAACACGCGAATTCTATGGTTTTTTAGTGAAGCCGCCCGTTTTACTGGCCGTCAGGATTATCGCCAAATGGCAGATCGAGCCTATCAGTATCTGCTGGATTGTTTTGATGACAAAGTGCACGGTGGCATCGTGTGGGAAGTCGATCACCAAGGGGCCGTACTGAGTGCCAAAAAACAAACTTATGCCCAATGTTTTGCCATTTATGCGCTCTGTGCTTATTACCAGTTAACCGGCAAGCAAGTTGCACTGGATAAAGCCTGGAGCTATTTTGAGTTGGTTGAGCAACATTGTTGGGATCAACAGGATAAAGGCTATATTGAAGCTTTAGATGGTCAGTGGCAGCTCCTTGATGATGTACGCTTGAGCGATAAAGATCAGAATACGCCTAAATCGATGAATACCCACTTGCATGTGCTGGAAGCTTATTCAGCACTCTATCTGCTCAAGCCTGAGACAAAGGTTGCTGACGCATTGCGTGGGCTGATTGATATTTTTGCCGAGCGTATTATCGATCAGGGATCAAGTCATCTTAAATTGTTTTTTGATATGCAATGGCAGGATTATTCCACCTTTTATTCCTACGGGCATGATATTGAATGTAGTTGGTTGTTATGGGAGGCCTTGGAAATCCTCGGCGATGAGGATTATTTACAGAAATATCGGCCTTTGGTGGTGGATATGGCTAAAGTCTGTGCCGAACAGGCGATTGGTGAGCATGGGCAGGTCTGTGATGAATATGTATTTGCCTGCCAATCCATTCATCAAACCAGCGATTGGTGGGTACAAGCTGAAGCGTTGGTAGGCTTTATGAACGCTTATCATCTTACCGGTGAAGCTCATTATTTTGAACTATGTGAACAAATTTGGGACTTTACCCAAAAATATCATATTGACCATGAAAAAGGCGAATGGCATTGGGTGGCCTCGATTTACCAAGCTCAGGCGGAGCCTAAATATAAAGTCGGCTTCTGGAAAGCGCCTTACCATAATGGTCGTGCCATGATGGAAATGTGTCGTTTGTTTGATGCCATTGAAAAAAACAATATTGCGACCACTGTGCAAAATTCAGTTTCAATTTAATTAAAGCTAATTACTATCATGTCAGCTAATCATCCAATCAAGCAAATCGTTATCGTCGGCGGTGGTACTGCTGGTTGGATGGCGGCTGCGAGCCTTAGCCAATTTTTGCAAGGAAAAAATATCGGCATTAGTCTGATTGAGTCCAGCGGGATTGGTACTGTTGGTGTTGGAGAGGCCACATTACCCTCACTGCGTGAGTTTAACCAATATCTGGGTATCGATGAATTAGCTTTTATTCGTGCCACTCAGGCAACATTCAAATTGGGTATTCAGTTTGAAAATTGGTATCAACAGGACAGTATCTTTTTTCATCCTTTTGGTAATTTTGGCACTCCATTATCCGGTACGGATTTTCATCATCATTGGCATCGAGCTCGATTAGCTGGGGCGAGTGAGCCGTTAGCTGATTATTGTCTAGCCGGTCGATTGGCTCAGCAACATAAATTTGCCCAGCCTAATTTGCAGTCTGGTCATCCTTTGGCTCAGTATAACTATGCCTTTCACTTTGATGCCCAAGCTTACGCTAGACTGTTATCAGACTACGCCCAGCAACGTGGCGTAGTCAGGTTTGACAATATTGTTAGCGATGTGGAACTAGATAAAGCGAGTGGATTTATCCAGTCTGTTTTGCTCGATAATGGGCAGCGCATTAGCGGTGACTTGTTTATTGACTGCTCGGGTTTTCGCGGCTTGTTGATTGAGCAAGCGTTACATACCGGTTATCAGGATTGGCGACATTGGCTGCCTTGTGATCGTGCTGTTGCAGTCGCCTGTCAAACCGATACTCCGCCGCTTCCTTATACTCGCTCTATTGCCCTTGAAGCTGGATGGCGTTGGCAAATTCCATTGCAAACTCGGCTTGGTAACGGTTACGTGTACTGTAGTGAATATATCGATCAACAAAGTGCCACGGAGCAGTTAATCAACAGCCTAGCAGGACCGATGTTATCAGAGCCTAAACAACTGCGCTTTGTCACGGGGATGCGCAATAAAATGTGGAATAAAAACTGTGTGGCATTAGGCTTGGCCGCCGGTTTTATGGAACCACTGGAATCTACTAGCATTGGCCTGATCCAAAGTGGCATTTCATTATTGCAACAGTTTTTTCCTTTTGAGCAATTTAATCCTCATGAAATTGCTGAAGCTAACCGGCATACGCAGGCAGAATTTGAACGAGTAAGGGATTTTTTGATATTGCATTATCAGGCCACCAGCCGTACGGATAGTCCCTTATGGAACTATTGTCGTACTATGCCTATCCCGGATACGCTTGCACATAAAATAGCCCTGTATAAGGCTCGCGGTCACTTACTTCAATATGAAGTGGAGTCCTTTGAAGATGCCAGCTGGCTGGCGTTGTATACCGGCATGAATATTTTGCCCAAGGATTATAACCGACGGGCTGATTTGTTAACCCTTAGCCAGCTCGAGCAAAATTTGCAACAGATGCGCGATACCTTGCAGCAAGGTGTTAGTTTTGCGCCTTCTCACCGTGAATTTATTCATAAACATTGTGCGGTAGGCTGATGATTGATGCCAGCATGATTATTTGTTGGCCGCAGCACAATGTTGGGCAATAAAATCAGCGTGACTGGGTGTTGCTGCTACCGCTTGGTTGATTGATTTTTTCATCGCGTCCAGACTGGTGCGTAAGTACTCAGGATCAAAATTATCTACGATGGGATCATAGCTCTGTGGCAGGATATGCATCCCCGTATACAGTGCAACCCAACTCGCCGGCTGGAATATTTCCCAGCGGTATTTAACCAGATGGCCGCGTTGTTTAAATAACGCCATCTTATGTGCCAGCGTATCCGGGATAGGCATAGTACGACAATAGTTCCACATCGGACTATCAGTACGACTGGTGCCATGATAGTGCAGAATAATAAAGTCTCGTACGCGCTCATATTCCAAACGTGTCATCTCATTGAATTCATCGATAACCGACTGGTTCATGGATTTATCTGGGAATAACAGGCGAATTTTTTCTATGGCGGTTTCTACTAGGGCGATACTGGTACTTTCGAGTGGCTCTAGAAATCCGGCCGCTAACCCTACGGCAATACAGTTTTTACGCCAAGCTTGTTTACGTCGACCGGGGATAAATTTGAACTGTCGTGGTTCATTAAGCAGCTTGCCTTCAATGTTGTTCAGCAATACGGCTTTGGCTTCATCATCACTGATGTACTGACTGCTATACACATGACCGTTACCTTGTCGGTGTTGCAATGGAATTTTCCATTGCCAGCCGGCTTGGTGAGCCATTGCGATCGTATAAGGGGTGGGGGGACCGACTAATTCACTTTGTACTGTGACAGCTCGATCACATACCAGCCATTGAGACCAATCTTCATAACCACTGTGTAGGGCTTGTTCGATTAACAGGCCATTAAATCCAGAGCAATCAATAAATAAATCCCCACTAACCACTTCACCGTTGTCTAGCTTAACTGACTCAATAAAGCCGTTATCGGCTTTGAGGTTCACTTGTTCTACTTTGGCATCAATACGACGAACACCATGATGTTCGGCAAAGTCACGCATTAATTTGGCGAATAAAGAGGCGTCAAATTGCAACGCCCAATCAAACACGGATAGCATATTTTGTGGATTGTCCGGTGGCTGAGTAAATTTTCCTGCTCTGGCCATGTTGACGCCCAGTGAATAGTCTCCCATGTCACTTGCCGCGCCTTGCAGTTGCATTTTGAGCCAATAATGGTGGAAAGGTACATTGGCGACATCCTGACCAAACAGGCCAAAGGGATGAATAAAGGAAGCGCCTTGTTGGTACCAGTGTTGAAACTCAATGCCTAATTTACAGGTGGCTTGGGTGGCGCGCATGACATCAGTGTCTTGCATACCCAGTGTGGCATAAAAGCGGCGGATAGTGGCAATGGTCGATTCTCCCACTCCGACAGTGCCTATCTCGGAAGATTCGATTAGAGTGAAATTGACGTTTTTTTTATAGTAATTGATCAGTCCAGCGGCTGTCATCCAGCCGGCAGTGCCACCGCCGACAATGACCACATGTTCGACCCGTTTATTTACCGTCATATTCGTTCCTGAGTTGTTCCGATAATATGTCATTATACAGACTAAAACCGGCTTGTAATGAGGCTGATAGGTTTGTTGCTACTCAATAAAAAACGCCATGAGCAGTATTACTCATGGCGTTTATACTGTAGCTAATCCGCAGTTTAGAACTTGGCGCGAACACCCACTGTGTAGCGAGGTTCGTAGTAGTTCTGGAAGGCGTATTGATCTTCAAACTCTAGATAATAGTCTTCATATTCCCCGGTTACGTTAGACCCGTTAAGGTATACGGTTATCTGATCTGTCACATCGTAGCTGGCAGATAGATCCACATAAGCGGTTTCTTTCTGATACAGATTCAATGCACCCCAAGCACCATCCCCAGCCAGACGTTTACTACGATAGTTGTAGGAAATCCGTGCCTGGAAGCGATCAGCCTGATACCAGGTAATTAAATTGAACTGGTTTTTAGAGTTATCGACGAATAGCTCTTTGTCACCACGAATATCGGTACCACTACCATCACCTTCAGAATAGGTATAGTTGGTATCAATACCAAAATTGCTCAGGATACTGTCATTACCCACAATGTCACTGAAGGCTAATTTAGCTGATAGTTCTGTTCCTTTTAAGGTTCCCCCATCTGCTTGCACTAAGGTATTAATAGGTACTTCACGGCGGATAATACCATCAGCATCCGGTTGCGGCATGTTGACCGTGTCGGTCTGGGTGAAGCTGTCTACATCAACATTAAATATTGCGGCACTTATCATACTGGCCGAGCCCATATACCATTCAATCGATAAATCAATGTTGGATGAGCGCCATGGATCCAGATCCGGATTACCATTGAGACTACCACCTGTAACGATAAATTGCCCTTCGGTTGGGCTACCTGCAACTGCATCCAGAGCAGTATTCAACGACAGACCATTACCATATTGATCCAAGTTTAATGGTGTCATTGCTTCAGAGTAAGCGAAGCGTAATATTAGGTCGTCACTTAGGTTGTAGGCCACATTTAACGAAGGTAATACATCGGTATAGCTGCGCTTAGTGACGACATCACCGGTATCGTAAGCGGTATTACCATAAGCCTTACTGGCACCGGCAATATTTTGTTGAACGGTTAGATCGGTATCAACTATTCGTACACCAAAATTACCGGTTAGTTCGCCATCCAAGCCTTCAAAATTAGCTTGCAAGTAGTAAGACAATTCATTCATGTCTACCGCAAAGGTATTTCCCGGAATGGTATTTTTTTCTACCGAGCCGAAGACTCTTTTATGGAAGGCTTCGGGATCATCATAGTCGCTTGGATCCACGGCCCATACTCCAGGAATGCCATTTACCGGACCAAAATCGGTAACCCATTTCACATTGTTGAATTCATCCAAGCCAACATTGCTCAATGCAACATAAGGGGTAAATGTGCCGTTAACCATCTCACCATCGCTACAATCTGGTGCAGGATTGCCAAGGATTACGTCGGTGGCTTTCCATTGTGCCTGACAGGGGCCATTTTGGGCAGGTGAAAATAGGTTATAACGTTCATAACTGGCAGAACGTTGACCCGATCTGATGCCGGCCTTAATTGAAGTAATAAAACCTTCTTCCAGTGCATAGCTACCTTTAAGGCTCAAGGCGGTTAGATCACCATGTGAGTTTTCATTATTCTCTGAAGAAAAAGCGCCCACATTGTAGCTATCTAGATTCGCCATATAATCAGCAATGGTCGCGCCATTCCCCAGTCCACCGGCTAAAGGACGGTCAAAACCACCCCAAGTAGGGTGTGAGCTGGTAGTATCATAAGAAATCATTGGGTTTTCACTGTAACCCAGTGGGTTGATTGCTTGATAACAACCACCTTGTGCCCCGACGACATCATCATCTGGCCCGCATTGTTCTGCTGGTACAAAGCTGGTGGTTCTGCCTAAGGTTGTTTGACCATTGGTCAAATCACCCTCGTTATAACCGTGACGATGTTGTTTATCGGCTCTGCCGATAACGGCACGGAATTGACCGGTAAAAGCACCACCGTTGTCGTAATCAAGTTGCAGATTAATGTTATTCGAGGTTGAAAAATACACATCGTTTTGGGTGAATGATTTCAGACGATTAGGATTAAGTTCGGCTTTCGTCCACGCATAAAATTCACCTGCATCAGTTGATACACCAGTGGCACTTTCTTCAGTCGGAGTGAACCAACCGCGAGGACCCCATTTGTTGGTCGCACTCAAGCCAATTTTACGGTTGTATTCTTCCTGATCAGTATAAAAAATGTCGGAAGTTAATACGAAGCCATCGCCTAAATCGGCTTGGAATGACGCATTTAGGCCAATACGCTCCCGCTCGGTAACTTGATTCCAACCTGAGAAACCTTGAGAACCCATGATAATCCGACCATCGCGGCCCGCTACCCCAATTTCATCAGCATTAGTTTGATCCGTCCAACCGGCATCACCGGGGTTACCCGTGTTGATACCATTATAAGAGTTAGACAAATTGGCATTGGAATAGGTGGCGGAAAATAAGGCTCCAAATTTATCATTCTTCCAGTTAACCAATGCATTTAGATTAGGATCGGTTTTACCGGTTTCTGTACCGTGCTGAACTTCTGCGGCACCAACAGCGGTAAAGCCTTCGTCAAAGTCAAAAGGACGATAGGTTTTTAGATTAACCGTACCGGTAATACCGGCATTACCTAAACTGGCATTGGATGATTTATACACATCTACGCCATTGAATAGCTGGGAAGGAATATCACCAAAATTTGGTTGGGTTGATACCACCGAGTTGGCTCCCAGATATTGTTCACCGTTTAATTGGGTGACAACTTGAGGTAAGCCACGAATATTTACCGGCCCACCCTCACCGGCGGTACGACGGATTTGGATCCCCGAAATACGTTGTAAAGAATCGGAAATCGTCACATCGGGTAACTTACCGATATCGGTCGCCGAAATTGATTCCATTACGGTGTTAGCTGCGCGCTTATTAAAGATAGAGGCTTCCTGAGACCCACGAATACCACTGACATTAATTACTTCAATCTGTGGGTCGGTTTGTTCTGCCTCTGCCGATTGTGCCATTGAAGCACTAGCGTAAAAACTGGAGGCAACACTCAGTGCTAATGCTGACAGTTTAAAATAACGATTAGACTTTTGTTTGAATACACTCATAAATGTTCCATGTTAGTTGTTGGCCCAATTCAGTAGTTAAATAACCAGACGGTATTGATTACCTTTAAATAAGGTGATTGTTGTCTGTTTTTAGTCCAAATTGAATTAATGTAACCGGTTAACAAAAATATAAAAAATTTAAAAAAATTAACTTACAAATAATTGAGTAACCGGTTTCTTTTTATCCCATAGTAACCGGTTACATTGAAAGTTGGTGTTAATTTAGTACAACCGTTTTCATTTTTCAATAACAAAAAATTCACAAAATGGAGTTATTTAATCAATTTGGCCATTAATTGGGTGAAAGTTGTAATAACGGAGAGCCTATTTGAGACTCACAGTTATTATATTAATCAGCCATGACCTACATGGATAAAATCAGGGTTAAGGTTTCATGCCCCTGAATCTTTTTACGTAAAGGCTGGGTAGTATCGCCCAGCATCTTGTTGTGCCATACATCTTTAATCTGATAACGGGTATTTTTAAGATCAATCTTTTTATCGGACAGCACGTCTTTAATCACTCCCTGTGCAACAAAATCAAAGTTAAACTCAACGGTATCATCATTACGGTTCAGTACTGCCATAGCCCAGCGACCATTGGCCATTGGTTTTAACCATACATCTACGCCATTTGCAGTTTGATATTTAAAGCCCTGAATGCCCAGAATATCCTGATTGATCGCGATCACATCTTCATTGGTCAGGATCGCCAGTGTTTGTTTAGACATACTGCGCAAATCATTACCGGCAATCAGTGGAGAGGCCAGCATGGCCCACATGGTGAAGTGTGACTGGTCTTCCAGTTTGGACATGCCATTGCCCACTTCCATCATATCCATATCGTTCCAATGCCCCGGTCCGGCATATTGGCGAATGTTGTGCCGCATATCGAGAATTTTTAACACGCCCCAGGATGACCATTCATTTTCTGTCCCCTCCAGATGTTTATGTTCGCAGTTCCAGCAATTGATAATATCGCCACTGGTGCGCCATAGATGGCCAATATCTTTAGCCCATTCCCAAGGCTGATTATCGCCCCATTCACAAATGCTGAATACAACAGGATGACCGGCGGTATACAATGCATCACGCATGGTTAGATAAGCCCCTTCGGCGTTGAGTCCTTCGGTGTTACACCAGTCATATTTGAGGTAATCAATTCCCCACGCAGCATATTGCTTGGCATCCTGAAATTCATAGCCACGGCTACCGGGTTTGCCACCACAGGTTTTCCAGCCGGCGTCAGAATAAAGACCCAGTTTTAATCCTTTACTATGTACATAATCGGCCAGAGCTTTCATGCCGGAGGGAAAGTGTTTCGGATTGACTTGAATATTGCCGTTTGTGTCGCGCTCACCATGCCAGCAATCATCAATATTAATGTACTGGTAACCAGCGTCTTTCATTCCGGATGAAACCATAATGTCGGCCATTTCTTTGATCATGTTTTCGTTAATTTCACAAGCAAAGGTATTCCAGCTATTCCAGCCCATCGGGGGAGTAAGTGCTAAGTCGTCAAACTTTTTAGCCAAACTACTAGCTGAAAAGAACGAAAAGGACAGTATACATAACAGCATAAGGCGACGGGATACGTTTTGATTTTTCATACAGCGATCCTGTTTATTGATATAAAATTCTGTAGTTATAGTAACCGGTTACATCGATGGTGTCTTGTAAAAATTACGGTTGATTAATTATTGGATTCAAGCGTTAGGTGCCATCAATAAAACTACTGATGGTTAACCGACCGTTAGCGGGATTAGGATCAAAATTAAAATTTTCAGGAATCGCCCCTGAATGCAGTGCATTACGACGATAAATAATCATTCGGTTGAAAATCCCTTGCTGTTCGGCAATACGCTCATATAAAGGTGTATTCCCATTAATATAACCATCGGCAGTAGTGGGTATATTAGGACCATCGTTTTCTTGTTCAAGGGATCGAAAATAATTAATACGTCTAGATTCGTCGATATATTCGTAGCCGGTTTTACGATGGCGATAAAATGACGTCCCGCCCCAATTTCCTTTAAATAAATAAAACACTGCTGCCAGGGCGTGAGGATCTACCGCGTCAAAGTGAGGAATTCGTTGCAACAACTTAAGCTTGGAAGGGACTGTAGTGACTAAAGAATAATGGCAAACCGACAAGTTAAAGTGATGTTGCTGTGTACCGAAGAAGTGCTGCTGGTGTTGTTCCACTTCATCAAGTAATAAACGCTGAAAGCTGGCTGGAGCTGGAGCTCGAATTCCCGGATATAACGGTGAATTCGCCACAAAATTTTGCAGGCTGGCATGCTCAATCATGTGCTCGGCATTGTCAATTAAGTTGTCAATGACGATAATAGGCAAACGCTCCTGGCCATAAAATTCCTCACGTACATGCCTATCGGGATTCACACGCAATTGCATGATCAATTACCTTTAGCCTGACAGTATTGTTGAACGAACGTTGCATGGGGAGGCAGTTTGCTAACGGCATTAGTAATACTGCTGCGAATATGACCCAGATGTGCCATTAACTCTTCATCCGACATCGTGCTGAACATGGGGTGGTACGATTCAGGTTTTATGCCCTGACCCAGCATCACGTGCGTCCATGATTCAAGCCTAAACAATTCCCTTTCATCCTGAAATGCCAAGGCATTGTGTTTAAATAATTCAATCCGATGGGATAGTGTGTCAGGAATAGACATATTTTTGCAGTAGCGCCAAAACTCACTGTCTTCACGCTGTGTGACATGGTAATGCAAAATAATAAAGTCTCGTACGTTTTCAAGTTCTGCAATAGACTGCTGGTTATATTCATCCATGGCTGACTGGGTAATGCCGTGAAACGGAAACATTCTCATCAACCTGACGATACCGTTCATAAACAGATAAATACTGGTGGATTCAAGGGGCTCGACAAAACCACTGGATAAACCTAAAGCAATACAGTTTTTATTCCAAAATTGTTTGCGTCGACCAGTTTTATATTTGATGACACGAGGATCGGTTAGTACTTTACCTTCAATATTGTTGAGTAAATGCTGTTTAGCATCGTCATCGGACATAAATTGACTACAAAATACATTGCCATTACCTACCCTGTGTTGCAGTGGGATATGCCATTGCCAGCCTGCGTGATGCGCGGTACAAGTGACATAAGGGACGGGGGGAACCACCGATTCGGTTTGCACGGCAATGGCGCTGTCACAAGGTAGCCAGTGTGACCAATCTTCATAGTCGGTTTTCAAGGTTTGATCAATTAATAACCCTCTAAAACCGGTGCAATCAATAAATAAATCACCTTCGATCAGTTCGCCGGATTCGAGCTGTAACCCGCTAATATCACCGTTGGCATGTTGATGGACGTGTTGGATCTTGCCTTCAATTCTTGTGGCACCGTTTTTTTCACTGAATGTTCGCAAAAATTGAGCATAACGGGTGGCATCTAAATGATAGGCAAAATTAATTGCACCGGTTTTAGAAGTGGCAAATTTATTCGCCTTGGCAGCTTGAATTTCCAAACTATATTGATCGAAATCATGTTCAATACCACGACTTTTTCCATGTAACCAGAAATGTTGAAAATCAGCCAGATAACTACCTTGTCCGGTTGTACCAAAGGGATGGAGATAATGATCGCCAATTTGCCCCCAGTTTTTAAATGAGATACCTAATTTAAAAACCGCTTCGGTCGCCCGCATAAACTCTTGTTCATCGATGCCCAACAAGGAATGAAAAATACGCATTGGCGGGATTGTAGCCTCTCCCACACCCACCGTACCGATTTGATCAGATTCCACTAGTACGACATCAATAAAGGGGCCAAGTTTTTTGGATAACGCTGCTGCCGCGACCCAACCAGCGGTGCCGCCACCGGCAATCACAACTTTTTTAACTTGATGATTTTGCAATGCTCGACTCACTTATTTATCGATTTAATTTATTTAACAACATAGCACGTAATGCGCGGGTTTTATTTGGATCAAGTTTGCCTAGAAAGCCTTGTGCTTGTTCAGGCAAATGTTGTGCTGCACGGGTTTTATCATCGGAAAAAATGTAATAATCGAATATATGTTTCCACGCTTGTCGTTCGTGCTCAGGTTTATCCCGTAAACTTAACATGGCGTGGTACAGCACATTCATCGCAGCACCGGTATAGCGGGGAGATTCACTCCACCAGTAATTAATCAGGGTATTGAAGGAGCTTAAGCTCTCCACTTGATGCCACCACATTGCGGGTAAATACAACGCATCTCCTGGCTCTAATTCAGCGACTTGCCCATTAGCTATCGCTTCGGAAAAATGCGGATAGGTATTTAAATCCGGATTAGCAAAGTCCACCATACTGAGTGCTTGTCCACCGGGGGTGAGATGTAGCGGTCCAGGATACAGGTTGCCTATCTGATCAGGTGGAAACAAAGTGAAACGACGTTGACCCACTACACAACAGGCAATGTTATCTGAAGCATCATAATGACAGCATGCTGTAGTGCGATTACCAATCCAGATACTGGCACGAATCGATTCTACTGGAAATTCAGCCTCAGGCCGCGGGATATCAATATCATTCTCGGCTCTTAGTTGAGGAAAGTGACTGTCGATCACATTGGAAGCGATATAGTAGGAGGGCGGTTCAGGCTCCGTTAGTGTATCGAGAATGAGATCCAAAAATTCATCTATTTGAACTTGTTTATTGTCGTAATTAAGTCGAGTGACGCGCTCATCGTAAAAAAAACGGCCTTTGAGTTCCGGCTTGCCAAAATAGCCAAAAGAGGGCGCTCCATTATAATGTTGTTTTAAATAATCCACCACATTATGGGGTGACTGCTTGCCTAATTGAACTAATGGCCAGTGCTTAACCAAGCCTTTAAGTATTGCTGGCTTGGCCTCAGCAATCACCTCTTGGAGACATTGCCCCTGACTGGCGTTTTCAACTACTTTAGTTTTGCTTTTAATGGATGTCATTATTCAATTTAGTCAAGAATAGTGTTAGCGATTTAGCTTCTGATTTTTGGTTTCAATTAAACGTCTTATATTGCTCATCGAAGCCACTACAGCAAAGGCTAGTTGTAGAAATCCGGCCTGATGTAATTTGGCCAACTGTTCGGCATTAAGAGACTGAAGTCTACTCTCATCAATTGTGTAGTTACCCACAAGACGGTGTTTTTCACCGTTGTTTAGCTCGAACTCAATATTAACCGACTCAATGAGTTCGTATTCATTAAATGCTGCAAACATAGCGTCACTAATCGTCATGCCCTGATGCATTACATTGAGTAAGGTCGATATATGCTCCAAATAAGGACTATTACCACCATGTTCTAAAAAAATGGCTTTACCTCGCTGCTCATTGACCTTGGGATGATCCATATCAATGTGGATAACCGGCACTTTTTGCTGTTCCCCATTATCTTGCTGAGTTTGGAAGCCAATCAGAAAGGGGCCTCGTGCTAGGGCTGAGGGAATATAGTGGGCGGCCCAACCGGAGTCGAGTGATTCATCCAAATATAAATTTTCGGATTGCTGGATGCCCAATAATGCGACGGCCTGAAGTTTTTTACTTTCTTCATCTTGCCGGAACAGGATTGGATATTCTTTTTGTAATTCAACAAATTCAGTAGGGAAAGCCATTACGCTAGTAATATTGTCGCCGTACTCAGCGCTGTATTGGGTGATAACTTTAGTATTTTGATGCTGAATATTATTGAGTAAAGCGTGTTGAGTCATTAAGGATACCGTTTTTAATATTGTTTTTGGGCTAGGTTAACGCAAAGGTTAAGTTAATACTAAAAAGTATTACAAAGAAAAGCCGCTGATGACAGCGGCTTTTAATTGAGTTATCACGTTACTGACTAACGAGACCTAAGTCTTGATTAGAAAGTATAACGTGCACCTACCTGGTAACGTGCACCTAAGTCAGTTAAGTACCACAACTGAGTGCTATTACGGGCATGTGAACGGCTATTTTCACCGGTAATATTCAAACCTTCTGCGAAAACAGTCAGGTTCTCAGTGATTTCGTAGCTGACGTTAGCATCAATCTGATAATACGCTTCAATATACTCAGGGTTATTAGAACCCCCCTTGTTGATTGCATTCAGATACTCATCACGCCAGTTATAGGCGATACGTGCTTGCAAGCCATCTTTTTCATACATGGCTACCAAGTTAGCGGTATCACTCAAACCAACTAGAGCAAATTGCGATACGTCTGGATCCCCTTCGTTATCGAAACCAACATCACCACGCACTAATGTGTAGTTAGCTGATACACCAAAACCGCTATCACCGAAGAAGTGTTGGATGGCAAATTCAGCACCATACAATTTTGCTTCACGGTTGTTATCCGGTGTATCGGTACGGAAGGTGATTAGTGGATCATCACCGTTGGCACGCAAATCAAATCCAGCATGGTTGGCTAAAAAGTCAATTTGGGTTTGATCACCAGTGAAGGTTGGGTTAGGCCCATATTCAGCAATCATATCTGGTGTATCTTTATACTCATTAAACACCATCATGGCATATAAATAAGTATCATCCAGTGCAAAACCAGCATCTTGTACATCCTGTGCTGCAGCTAAAGCTCGTGGACCGGCAGTTACATCACGAATATCCAGTATGGTTTGATCAACTTGTTTGCTACCAATAAAGTTGATTACGTTTTTCTGGAAGATACCTGCAGATATGTAGCTGTAATCATCGTAATACCATTCAAGTGAGAAATCGTAGTTAGAAGACTCAAGTGGCAATAATCCTGGGTTAGATGCACTAGCCGTAGGTTGCGCACCAAGCAGGGTAGAACCACCACCACCACCAAAGTTTGAAGCTGATACACCCAAGTTACCTAATCCAGCGCGTGAAATGGTTTTGCTGAATGAGAAACGGCCAATGACTTCATCAGTTACATGCAATGTAAAGTCTAAGCTAGGCAATACATTGTCGTAGCTATTTGAAGCGTAAGCTGGAGTTGCTGGAATACTACCATCAACGTAAGGAACAATATCGTTGTTATCTTCCCAACTAAAGTAGGTAGTATTCACTAATGAGCTGGAATCAACATCGGTTTTTTCATATCGCAGACCGGTTAACACATCAAAAGGCATACCGCCTAGCTCACCATATAACGCAATCTGGAAGTAAGCTGCTTGAGTTTTCTCTTTTACTATATTATCAGTAGATAATGCTGTTTCAGATGCGGTAGGGATACCCGGATACAGATTTAAACCCGCATCATATAGCTCACGAGGATCAGCAATAAAGCCGTAACCGCCTGAGTGGGTTGAATAGTCATCAAACTCGTTAGGTAAATCGAAAGGCTGAATCAAGTCACCGAACTCACCGGGATTACCGACGTTCCAGTTACCCATGGCAATGTTATTACCAGCGGTTTGGTAAGTATGAGATTCCATATCGCGGGTTTCAACACCAAAGTCAAAACGACCATCATCAAACTCGTAGCTACCATCGATTTTAACTTGAGTAATTTCGGTTTTTTGACCGGCATTACGTAAACGGGCAATGGATGAACCCACATCGCCTGGATCTACTTGACCATTGGCGTTGGCGCCTTTGCCAGGTGTTGCATCATCATACACGTTTAAGTAAGTGGGCAAATCTGCTCCCCACCACCATTCACGTGATTCGACAATAGGAGCACCTAAACCTACCGCCAGTTCACCAGTATTACGTGGACCAGTACCACGGCTGTACATTTCGGAATCATGTGCATCCAAGGTTAGTGATAAACGATCATTTACCCGATAATCAAGGTTAAGACCTAAAGATTTCAACGTGTTAGTTTGTTCACGCCACTGTTGCTCATATCCTTCATCTACTGCACCTGGATCGTAGTTTTCAGAGATATAAATAGGTGTTTTTACCGCTGAATCATCAAACTCGACCGTATCAGTTGCACCACCGGTTTGAAGCCAGTTCGTGATTTCACCACGTAGTTCTTTGATGTTGTTTTCAGCAAAAGTGTAATCTACGGTACCCGTCAAGTTTTCCATTGGGCGGAATTGTACGGTTAATTGTGCGTTATCACGAACGCGCTGGGTATTGGAATAAGCATAGCGAATATCGTTTGGACGAGCATAAAGCTGACCTTGATCTGGCGCATTAAGATATGTTGCGGTTGTGTTGTTATTCCACAATCTGTCCGGATCGGCAATATCATCCCAGTAATCAATATTCCAATCATTCACGGTGGCACCAGTATAACCGGAATCACGACCTTGATGACTGGCTGACAAGCTAATACCGAAGGTAGAATCATCGTTGGCATAGCTGACTAAACCAGCTAGTTCTGGAGTAACATCATCACCAGTACGATTAGTGGTATCGTGTACGGCTTTAACACCTGCTGAAGCGACAAAGCCATCTTTATCTAATGGTTTGGCGGTGAGCACGTTAATCGTTGCACCGATACCCCCCGTCGCAATATTGGCTTTACCGGTTTTATATACTTCAACTCCTTTAATACCTTCAGAAGCTAGGTTACCGAAATCAAACGCACGTGTGCTACCGCCACGCGTGGTACCATCAGCACCTGAACCTGCACCGTAAGTCGTTGCTGCTGGCATGGTACGACCATTTAAGGTCACCATGTTATTACCCGCACCAAAACCACGCACGGTGACTTCTGAACCTTCACCGTTGGTACGGCTGATGGAAACACCGGTGATACGTTGTAAGGATTCCGCTAGGTTGGTATCAGGGAATTTACCAATATCTTCAGCAGAAATGGCATCTACTACACCCATCGATTCACGTTTAATCGCGGTTGCTGCGGCCAAACTGCCACGGATACCTTTTACTTGAATAACTTCTACATCGGCACCTGCTGCTGAATCTGCTTCTTGTGCCATAGCCGGGGCTATGACTGCACCACCTAGCATCAGTGAGATGCTGGTAGAGAGTAATGATTTGTTAAATTTTTTGTGTGTATTCATTTGTTGTTGTCCGTCTTGTCTTTTCTAATTGAGCCAAAACTACAATGCGAGTGTGAATGAATGCTTTTACTTATTAAATCAAAGACACTTGTCATTTTTGGTCGACGTAAACAATTAAACTCGCTGTATTTTATGCACTGGATACAACATTCGCTTAATTGTATGAAAACGATTTTAGACACAACTAGGTTGAGATTATGTTGCAAAAAAACGTTTTCACATTGTTATTTTTAACACAATGACAACATTTTGCAAACGTTTTCATTTCATTTTTACAAACGTTTTCATCTTGGCTTTAACGTAAATCCCGAATAATCTGGGGTTGCATGGTTTAATTTTGATAACGCTTTTAGAAAAAAATCGGCAATTTCTGGAGAATTTGAATTTAAAGACTGTAAACGGTTACATTTGATGGTTCTGTCACATATACTCGGCGGCTATCGAAAATAGCTATTAAAAAGGCATGGATAAAATGAAACCAAAAATGGCTTACATTCAGGCTCTCTGTTTAGGACTGTTTTTGTTAACAAGTTGTAGTCAACCTAATGAGCCAAATTCAACGACCTCGATTAACACCGATCCCGTCAGCGTTCAAGCTGATGATTTTGTGTCGGTTAAACATGGCAAATTTGAACTAAATCATCGCCCTTATTACTTTGCCGGAGCTAATTTTTGGCATGCCGGTTATTTAGGTGCCGAAAGACATCCGGGAGATCGTCAACAGTTAATTAGAGAACTGGATGTACTAAAAGCCAATGGCATTACTAATTTAAGAGTACTTGCGGTATCCGAGGCCAGTGAGCTAAAAATGGCGCTGAATCCAGCTATTCAAAGCGAAGCCGGTCAACTCGATGAGTCATTATTGCAGGGGCTGGACTTTTTGCTAGTCGAATTGGCTAAACGGGATATGAAAGCCATTTTGTTTTTGAATAACTTTTGGCAATGGTCCGGTGGGATGTCGCAATATGTGGCATGGCAAACCGCACAGCCAGTAGTGGATCCCGATGTCACGGGTGACTGGAATGGCTTTATGCAAAATTCGGCAAAATTCTATCGTATGCCCGAAGCACAAAAAGTCTACCAACAGGTTATCAAGACAGTGGTGGGGCGAACCAATTCCATCTCTGGCGTCAAATACAGTAATGATCCTGCCATTATGACGTGGGAATTAGCCAATGAGCCTCGTCCGGGTAGCGATGCTGACGGTCAGGCTAATACCGACGCGTTTATTCAGTGGGTGGACAATACTGCTACGTTTATTCATCAACTTGCTCCCCATCAATTAGTTACCACTGGCAGTGAAGGCGTCATGGGTACGTTGCAAGATGAAGACATTTATCTGCGTGCCCATAATCTGCCTGCTATCGATTATATTACTTTCCATATGTGGCCTAAAAACTGGAGCTGGTTTGATATTAATCATCCTGAAGCCACTTACCAATCGGCGGTCACCAAAGCGCAAGCTTATGTAGCTAAACATATTCAGTATGCGGCACAACTTAACAAGCCGGTGGTCATGGAAGAATTTGGCATTGAGCGGGATAACGGCGATTATCGGCCATCATCCACCACTCAATGGCGAGATAAATTTTTTAGCGAAATATTTAACCAGTGGTATCAGGCCGGCCAATCCGGTGCCAATATTGGTGGCACCAACTTTTGGGCATGGAGCGGTGAAGCCCGCACCCAGCGCGATGATTTTATTTGGCAAAGTGGTGATCCGTTCTTTGGTGATCCGCCACAGGAGCCACAGGGCTTAAATTCCGTTTTTGATCAGGATAGTTCTACGTTGGCAGTCATCGCCAAGCACGCAGCGCAAATGGAAGCACTGACTCATCAACCTTCTACTGCAGATAAGGTAGAGGCGTTACTTAGCCAAATGACGTTGGCTGAAAAAATTGGTCAAATGACTCAGGCTGAGCGCAATCATGCCACCCCGGAAGATGTGAAAAACTACTTTTTAGGATCCATCTTAAACGGCGGTGGGTCGGTGCCGGGCGATAATACGCCGCAAGACTGGCGCGATATGATTGATGCCTATCAACACGCTGCCTTGTCCACCCGTTTAGCCATTCCGTTTATTTATGGTACCGATGCCGTACATGGGCACGGTAATGGTAAAAATACCACCCTGTTCCCGCATAACGTCGGTTTGGGCGCCATGCGTAACCCTGAATTGATGGAAAAAATTGGCCGAATTACTGCTGCAGAAACCACGGCTTTTGGGGTGCACTGGAATTTTGGACCCGCATTATGTGTTAGTCGCGATGAACGTTGGGGGCGAGCCTATGAATGTTATGGTGAAGATCCTGAAATTGGTGAATCTTATGCCGGACCTTATGTGACTGGCTCGCAAGCCTCGGGTCAGATGATTGCGACTGCCAAACACTGGGTCGGTGATGGAGGAACCACATACGGCACTGGTGATCACGAATATATCATCGACCGCGGTGATACCCGCGTTAGCATGGATGAGCTTCGTAAAATCCATATTGCGCCCTATTTACCGGCATTCAAAGCTGGGGTGGCATCGGTGATGTACTCCTATAGCAGCGTCAATGGATTGAAAATGCATGAAAACCAGCTACTAAACAACATGCTTAAAAATGAGTTGGGCTTTGATGGCTTTGTGGTATCAGATTGGCAAGCCATTGAAGAAGTGCAGGGTGAAACTAATCGCGAACGAATTGTCCGTTCAATTAATGCCGGTTTGGATATGGCCATGGAGCCGGAATTCTGGAAAGAATTTATAACCGACTTAACGGCAGCGGTGAATGATGGTGAAGTGCCGTTAAGCCGAATCGATGATGCGGTACGCCGTATTCTCACGGCTAAATTTAATTTAGGTCTGTTTGATCGTCCTTATACCGCAGATCGCACCATTCCGGCGAAATTAGCCGTAGGTACGCCAGAGCACCGTGCGGTAGCTCGTGAAGCGGTAGCCGAATCACTGGTGATGCTGAAAAACGAAAACAATCTGTTGCCTCTGAGCAAAACAGCCAGGATATTTGTCGCTGGTAGCCATGCCGATAATATCGGTTTGCAATCGGGTGGGTGGAGTATCCAGTGGCAAGGCGAAAAACAATCTAGCAATCAAGGTACTACCATTTTACAAGGCATTCAGGCATTGGCGGGCGACGTAACTTATGCCAAAGATGGTCAAGGCGCACAAAGCAGTGATGTGGCCATTGTGGTAGTGGGGGAAAATCCTTATGCCGAAGGCTGGGGGGATTATAACGTGCAGCCATGTCAATATTGTCAGCCGTTGACCTTATCCGCTGAAGATTTAGCTACTATTGAAAATGTGAAAGCCAGCGGAGTGCCGTTTGTCGTAGTATTGGTTTCTGGCCGTCCATTGCTAATCAGTGAGCAATTACCTGATTGGAATGCGTTGGTAGCCGCCTGGTTGCCGGGTACCGAAGGCGCTGGTGTCGCTGATGTATTGTTTGGTGATCACCCCATGGGCGGCAAATTGGGAGTCAGCTGGCCAGTTAATCTGGAGCAAATTCCGATTAATGTGGGCGATAAAGACTACCACCCACTGTTTGAATATGGCTATGGATTGACCTATCCGTAAAGAGTCGTAAAAAACTTACATAAGACAACCCTTACCAAGCGCTGGTTCTTTGTTAGAATCAGCGTTTTATCACACCAAATGAGAGACATTATGAGTTATCAAGCAGCCAGTACCCGATACGATGAAATGGTTTATAAGCGCTGTGGTAACAGTGGATTATTGTTACCTTTTATTTCCCTTGGCCTATGGCATAACTTTGGTGATGAAGCGCCTTATGATGTGGCCGAGAAAATGATCCTGCGCGCGTTTGATCTGGGGATTACCCATTTTGATTTGGCCAATAATTACGGTCCACCTCCAGGCACCGCTGAAACAAACTTTGGCAAGATATTCCATCAACATTTAAAAGCTCACCGTGACGAGATGATTATCTCCAGTAAAGCCGGTTATTTGATGTGGGATGGCCCTTATGGTGAATGGGGATCCCGTAAATATTTAATTGCTAGTCTGAATCAAAGTCTGAAACGGATGAATCTGGATTATGTAGATATATTCTATTCCCATCGTCCTGATCCGCATACACCATTGGAAGAAACCATGGGCGCACTGGACAGTATCGTGCGCAGTGGTAAAGCGCTGTATATTGGTTTATCTAACTATAACGCGATACAAACTCGCCAGGCCGTTGCCATTTTAAAAGAGTTAGGTACGCCTTGTTTGATCCACCAACCCCGCTATTCGATGTTTGATCGCTGGACCGAAGAAGATGGTTTGCACACAGAGCTTGAACAACAGGGCATCGGTTGTATCCCTTTTTCTCCGTTGGCGCAGGGCTTATTGACCAATAAATACTTAAATGGCATTCCTGCCGATTCTCGTGCCGCAGATAAGAATAACCAGTTTTTATCTGAAGATCAGATCACCCAGGAAAAAGTCGATAAAGTGATTAAGCTAAATAAAATTGCTGAAGCCCGTGGCCAGACCATGGCCCAGTTAGCGATTTGCTGGATCCATCGTCAGCCTTCAGTGGCGTCGGTAATTATTGGTGCTAGCAAAGTTAGCCAAATCGAGGATATTGCTGCAGCGCAAAGCAATTTATCGCTGACGGATGATGAAGTAAGAGAAATTGATTTAATTCTTAAATAACATTTAACGCCTTGTCGTTAAAATAAAAAAACCGCAATTAATTGCGGTTTTTTTATGCAGGAATAGTGATTAATGATTATTGGGCGGCTAATCCGACCTCAATCACTTTTTGTAATGCCTGTTTGGCGCTACCATCGCGATTAAACAGCAAGGGGTAGTTGGTGCGTCCAGCAACCGGCCAGCCATTTAACCATGAGTCACCGTCTGTCACGCCCCAAAAGGTAATACGATCTATCTCTTTGTGGTGTTTCAGGAACAGCTTAAAAATAGCCGCATAACGATCACCTAACGCGGCATCGGCACTGGCAGGGAAGTTACCGTCTGGATAGGGATTATTTTCTGGTGTGGCGATGCGTTTTTGCAGATCCACGTTGGCGCCCGCGGCACCAAAAAACTGTGAGCGGCCCAGAAAATCGATATCCAGTTCGGTGATGTGTAGGGGTAATCCGGTCGCGGCTAGCGCGCTCAGGTTTTGGTCGATTTCATCCAAAGTGGGGCTTGTCATATCCCAATGTCCCTGCACACCAATACCATCAATTGGGATGCCGCGCGCTTTAAAATCGTTCACCATCTTAATCACGGTGGCGACGCGCCCCGGACGGGTCATACCGTAATCATTGTATAGCTTAACGGCATCGGCCGGTAATTCGTCGGCAGCAATAAGGAAGGCTTGCTCAATAAAGTCATCACCAATAATTTGGTTATACAGTGATTTGCGCAGGCTGCCATCATCTTCAATGGCTTCGTTAACCACATCCCAAATTTTGATTTTATCACCATAGCGGCTAGCCATTAGTTTGGCTCGTTCGCGCATCCGTTTTAACAGCGCATCACGACTGAGCAAGTTGCCATTGTCATCTTTAAATACCCAGTCAGGGGTTTGGCTGTGCCAAAACAAGACATGACCGACGGCGTTAATGCCTTGTTCAGAGGTAAACTTAACGAAGTTATCTGGGGCTTCAAAATGGTACACCCCTGGTTGTGGGTTAAAGGGGCCCCACTTCATGGCATTATCCATCGTCGCAGCAGAAAAATGCTGTTTAACAATTTGCATTTTAATTGATGAAGGGTCAGCCACCATCCCGTCATTTAAGGTGGCACCAATTAAAAATTTACCGGCATAGGCATCTTTAAGTGAAGGGCCATTATGGGAAAGTTGTTCTGTGGCACAGCCACTCATCATGGCCAGCGACAGTAGCGCTGTACCAATTAGTTTTGTACTGAATCTAGTCTGTTTTAACACGATGTAATTCTCATTGTGATTATCTCTGCGCGGAGTATAACAACATTCAAATCCGCGTCTGTGGGGTTGCTAAATAAAGTAACGCCTAAAAGAAATTGTTAAATATATGTGATCGTAAACATCCGCGTGTTAAATCGGGGTAGCAACTAAAATATTGATGGAAAAAAGGTAATAATCAAGATTTAAACAGACGTGGGTAAAACTAGGCGATAACGTAATCCCTTGATTATATGAGTACGCGCTGGCATTGGTAGGTAAAGCCCATTCTCGTGTTGACCAAAACAAAAATGCTACAACCTTGTTTTTACAAAGAAAAGTTAGGTAAAGTAAAAAATTAAATTAGGAAATGGCGTAGGATTTAGTCGGCAGTTCCTGTAATAAACTGGTAGGTTTGAGGAGAGTTTTGTGGCAACTAAAACCTAACCAGAAAAAACACTTGGTTTTGCTCATTCGTCGCTAATTTTAACCAACTATTTTTGGCCGGTTAATTTGGCCTTGGCATCCACCGTTAAGGGCAATATGAGAACCCATTTATTGATATTAATACCTGCGCTGCTGCTTATATCGTGCAACAACAGCTCAATTGATATTGAGAAAATCGAAGAGGAAGTGTCGTCGGCTAAGGTAATATCATGCGACGATTTTCAGTCAATAACGACTGAGAATGGTTTGCTATACAACAATGTTTGGAATAAACGAGCTGCTCAAAATCACCCCCATTCACAATGTCTAACTTCAAAAACATTCGATGGCAAGGAACAACAAGGTTGGACTTGGGATTGGCCTGAAGGAAAAAGAGTTATCTATGCTTATCCGCAAATAAAAGTGGGTGCTTCACCATGGCAACCCTCTCCCAGTTTTAACAATACCTTCCCAGTTAAAATATCTTCCTTAGCATCGCTATCTCTTTCATTTGAATTAGACATTTTAACCAACAGCAATTACAACATTGCGAGTTCAATGTGGGTCACAAAAACGCGAGTTCTCGGCGCACAACCTCAACCTTCATCTATCGCGGCAGAAATAATGGTGTTATTCGATAACTTTGAAGCTGGTTTGTAAACCACTGGCGGCATTGGGCGCAATCCACAAATTAAAATCGCCGGGTTCGGTGACGTTTTGCATACTGATATTGTGGAATGCTAACTGATCAGTACCCAAGGTGAAGGTCACTGTCTGACTTTGCCCCGGTTGTAGTGTGATTTTTTGCCAGTCTTTCAGTTCGCGTACTGGTCGGGTGACATCCCCCACCACATCCTGAATATACAATTGCACCACTTCACTGGCTTCGCGTTTGCCGGTGTTGGTAATAGTGGCAGAGGCATGGAGTTTTCCATCCATATTCAAACTGGTTTTGTCGAGTTTAAGATTGCTGTAGTCAAACGTACTGTAAGTCAGACCGTAGCCAAATGGATAGGCAGGACGAAAGCCAATATCCAGATAGTGGGAATCATTACCCAGCGAGCTTTGCCATGCCTGTACCGGAATATCGTCGATTGGCACATAATCTTTGTCATTCGCCGGGCGACCGGTATTTTTATGGTTGTAATAAATCGGAGCCTGAGCCGCGGTTATCGGGAAGGTAACTGGTAACCGACCCGACGGGGAAACCTTACCCAGTAACAAATCACTGATGGCCGGGCCTGCCATGGTGCCAGGGTGAAAGTTGAACAACACCGCATCGACATCATTAATAATATTGCCCAGTGTTATGGGGCGTCCGGCCATGACTACCAAAATGAGTGGCTTGTTCAGTTTGGCTAACTCTTTAATGAGCGCTTCTTGAGCGCCAGGCAAGCTAATATCGGCACGGCTGTGGGCTTCACCAGATAAAATGGATTCTTCACCGCCCACAAATACAATGCGATCGGCCCGTTTAGCTGCTTCAATCGCAGCGGCAAAACCATCCTGTACTTTCACCCGGCTGTAAGCCAATCCATCGGCAAATAAAACATTTTGTTTGCCTAACTGTTGCTGCATGGCATCCAGCATCGTGATGTTATTTTCAGCGCGACCATCAAATACCCAGGTACCCATTTGTTCATGGGCGGCATTGGCTAAGGGGCCGATTAACGCAATTTTGCCTTGAGATGTCAGTGGCAGGGCGCCGTCATTTTTTAGCAAAATGGCTGACTGTACCGCGGCTTGTTGGGCTAACTGGCGATGTTCGGCGGATAGAATAGTGGATTTTTCGACCTTACGACGTTGAGGATGGTCGAATAAATTTAAGCGGAATTTCATGCGCAGAATATTGCGTACCAGATTATCCAGTTGAGCATCGTTAACTTTGCCTTGTTTGATTAGTTCGGCTAAATAAAGCTCATAAGTATCGCTGGTCATTTCCATATCTAAGCCAGCATTGGCGGCGCGCTCGGCTGCCTGTTTTTTATCGGCAGCATAGCCATGGGCGATCATTTCAATTACTGAATCCCAATCACTAACCACCATGCCGTCATATTGCCATTCGCCACGTAAAATATCAGTTAACACAAATTTATTGCCGGTAGCGGGGACGCCATTTAGTTCATTAAAGGATGTCATCATTGATGCCACACCTGCATCGGCAGCGGCTTTGAAGGGCTTAAGATATACATCACGCAATTCGCCTTCGGGGATCATTGCGGTGTTGTAATCCCTTCCACCTTCGGCGGCGCCATAACCGACCAAGTGTTTGGCGGTTGCCGCCATCGCCGTAGGGTTACTTAAATCATCGGTTTGGAAGCCTTTAACCATGGCGACTGAAAATGCCGAAGTGAGAACCGGATCTTCACCAAATGACTCGGCAATCCGTCCCCAGCGTGGATCGCGGGCAATATCCATCATGGGGGCAAAGGTCCAGTTAACTCCTAATTCGGTGGCCTCAATAGCGGATACTCGCGCACCACTTTCGGCAAGTTCCGGTTGCCAGCTGGCGGCTAATCCTAGCGGGATAGGGAAGATGGTTTTAAAACCATGGATTACATCACGACCAAACAGTAACGGAATACCTAAACGTGATTCTTCTACGGCAATGCGTTGTAACTCATCCCGTTCATCAGGTTTCATTACATTTAAAAAAGCGCCTACGTTACCGGCTCTAACCGTGGCTTTTAAACTGTCGGGAAGTGGGCCTTTTGCGCGGCTGGAACGGCCACGCAAATTCGTCTGGCCAATTTTTTCGGCCAAGGACATTTTGTTGAGGAGTTGCTCCACTTTTTGTTCAATGGGCGGTTCTGTTTCGGCGTGTGCTTGCACCAGGGGACAACACACACATATAACGATGGCAGCGAATAAATAACGCCGCATAATGGTAAAACCTAGTTCCATAATAAAATCCTCAATTTCTATCACAATCCATTCAAATGGTATTTTGACTTGTTTGGAACCCTTTATTAATAAGGGTGAAAACGGTTGCAGAAAGATTAACATAGTTATACTGTTGTGACACTTTTTTAACAATTTTTACATTGGAACCCTTGAATGAATTTGCTATCGTCTGTGCGCCAGTTGACTAGACCACTGTTAATTATTGTGATGGGCGTGTCTGGCAGCGGTAAAACTACGTTGGCTAAAGCGTTATCGAAACAGTTGCAGTTTCGTTATGTGGAAGCCGATGACTTTCATTCGGCCGAAGCCAAACACAAAATGGCAGCGGGGATTCCGCTAACGGACGATGATCGCCTCCCCTGGATTGCACGGATGTGTGACGATTTGCAGTTACAGGCAAAACAAGCACAAAGTTGTATTTTGTCCTATTCAGGATTGCGGGCGGAACATCGCGATGCGTTTCGGGGGTTGCCATTTGATACGATGTTTATTTTTTTGCATGGTGATCAGCAGATCATTTTGCAACGGATGCAGCAGCGGCAAGGGCATTATATGCCTGCGGCATTATTGCAAAGTCAGTTTGATAGTTTGGAGTCACCATTAGGGGAAACAGATGTGATAGCTGTTGAACTTAATGGAACTATGGATAGCGTTTTGCAGCAGGCAGAACAAAAAATAACAGAGTGGATCGCCACGCTGGCGTAAATCTGTGTTTAAATGGCGCAATGTAAGCGCTTTCTTTTTAAATTATTATAAGAGTTAATTATGGAAAATACCGCAACAGCTGTTGAGCATAATGATCAAAAAAATTACACCGTTCCATTATTTATATTGACCAGTTTGTTTTTTATGTGGGGATTTATTACCTGCTTAAATGACATTCTGATCCCCCATCTAAAAATTGTTTTCGATCTGAATTATTTTCAGGCCATGGCAGTTAATTTTGCCTTCTTTGGTGCCTATGCAGTGGTGTCTTATCCGGCCGGTACTTATGTGAAAAAAGTGGGCTATCAGAAAGGTATTGTCACTGGTTTGACCGTGGCGGGAGTAGGATGTTTGATGTTTTATCCAGCCGCCGCAATGCAACAGTATGGGGTGTTTTTATTAGCCTTGTTTATTCTGGCTTCCGGTATCACTGTTTTGCAGGTGGCAGCTAATCCTTATGTTACTCGTTTAGGACCGGTTCGCACTGCATCAAGTCGATTAACATTAACTCAAGCCTTTAATTCATTAGGCACTACTATCGCCCCCTGGTTTGGGGCTTTGCTGATTTTCTCCGTTGCTACCTTATCTGCGGCCGATTTAGCCGTGATGTCAGCCGAAGAGCTCGCCACTTATAACGCCACTCAAGCGGCGTCGGTACAGTTGCCTTATATAATTCTTGCAACGGCTTTGTTTGTCTTGGCGATTATTTTCTCTCGTTTGAATCTACCGGTGATAGAAGAACCACAACAAACTGAAGTGGTCGGTGGTATTCGCGAAGCGTTAAAACACAAGCATTTGCTATTTGGAGTGATCGCCATTTTTGTTTATGTGGGTGGTGAAGTGGCTATCGGTAGCTTTTTGGTTAGTTTTTTTGCTGAGCCATCCATTGCCGGATTAGCCGAGAAAGAAGCTGCTGCGTTAGTCAGTTATTACTGGGGCGGAGCCATGGTAGGGCGATTTATCGGGGCTGCGGTAATGACTAAAATATCTCCTCGTGTGGTATTAACCTTTAACGGGGTTGCGGTAATGGCATTGGTTCTGGTGGCAATGAATACCTCTGGGACGGCGGCTATGTGGTCAATTCTGGCGGTAGGATTATTTAACTCGGTTATGTTCCCGACTATTTTTAGTTTAGCAATTGAAAAACTCGGCCCGTTAGCCAGTGTTGGGTCGGGCTTGCTTTGTGTTGCCATTGTTGGCGGGGCAATTATCCCGTCGCTACAAGGGTTACTTGCTGATAGCCAAGGTTTACAGTTTAGCTTTATCTTGCCGGTTATCTGTTACTTATATATCGCATGGTACGGTTTTGTGGGTAGTAAAATCCGTTCAAACTAAAATCCTTGGCGATGACTTATCGGGTAGTTCTGCTACCCGATATTGTTATCAACTCCACATCACCATAATCGCCGCAATCGCGATTAATACTAAGCCGAGTGCATCTTTTATCTGTAAACGTTGCCGTAGCCAGAATGCCGAAATTAACATGGTAAAAAACACTTCAACTTGACCGAGGGTTTTGACATACGGAACCGCTTGCAACGACATGGCACTAAACCAACCAATCGAGCCTACGCAACTGGCTATACTGGTTAACAAGGTGAGTTTGGGACGTTGCCACAAGGCTTTTAGACTGTCGCGATCACGCAGCAGTAAAAACATGATTAATATAAGTGTTTGTAAACTCAGTACTAACAACAATACCCAGGCGGCGCTATGGGGAAATGGAAGTCCTAAGGCTAAACTGGCTTCACGAACCCATAATGAGGTTAGAGCAAAACTGCTTCCACACGCCAGACCTAATACAACCGTGGTAAGAGACAAACTGCGAAAACCGCTTTTGGCACTCATTAAAAAAACGGCTACCCCGCCAATAATAACGCCGAGCCAACCTAGTAAAGATAGGGTTGTACCAAAGAACAGCATACCCAATACTGCCGCTACCAGTGCCTCGCTCTTGGCTAATCCTGCGCCGATGGCGTAGTTATTCATTTTAAATAACTGCACCATTAATGCAGTTGCAATAATTTGCATTAGAGCTGCACCAACAATAAAACCAGTAAAAGTGGGAGTAAAAACCGGTGCGTCGACGGGTCGCCAGAAATACAACACACACAGATAAAGCCCCGCAATAGGACTAGCCCATAGAAAGCGGGCTAAGGTTACCCCAGTGACTTTCACTTCTTGGCCCAGGCGGCTTTGAAACGCATTGCGCCATGACTGCATAAACGCTGCCAGTAGGGTAAAAAATATCCAGCTCATATTAAGGTCGCTAAGTGGCTTAATCGCGCGACTCTTTTACACTGAGTATCTTGACCGGATGCTGCAATATTTGCCCTTGGGTATAGTCTTCATCTGTTTTGGCCGCATCACGAATTTGATGGATTTTTCTGACAATATCCATTCCTTTAGTCACTCGTCCAAATGCGGCAAAGCCTTGGCCATCTTTATTGCGTTGCCCGCCAAAATCCAGCGAAGGTTGTTCCCCAATGCAGATAAAAAAGGCTGAGGTGGCGCTATCTGGTGTATCACGGGCCATTGAAATAGTACCATCCAAATGTTTAATACCAGTGGCTTTGGTGGTTTCTAAAGGAATGGGCGGATAGTCGGTAAACTCAGGATTAGCCCCGCCTTGAATCACCTCAATTTTTGGGGTGCCGTTATCATTATCCAGACGCACGACCCGGTAAAACTCTCCGCCATCAAAGCCGTTGGCTTGCACATAACGCAGAAAATTAGCGCTGCTAATTGGCGCTTGATCACTGTAAAGTGCTATTTCGATATTCCCCAATTCCGTTTGCATGATCAGTGTTGTATTGGCAGCTTGAGACAATGAACTGGTGATCAGTAATCCAAGCGTGGTGATTAAACAGAATATCTTTTTCAATGTTTTCAAAGTTAACACCTTGTTGACTATAGTGAATTGGCGATTAATTTAGCTTAACGATTTAACCCATTGTTGGCGAGGATAAATAACCTGAACGGCCGACAAATAAGGATCAATATGAATAACTGCAGACAACTTATCGCCATGGTGGCTTTGCTAATCGTAGCAATACCAAGCTGGGCTGATGTGACACTATGGTATAACGCGAATGGTTATGGTTTTGATCAAAATAAAGCCTTGCGCCATTTTGAGGCATTAGCGGTAGAAAACGGCAAAGTCCTTGAGGTGGGGAACAATGCCATTAAGCAACATTATCCCGATGCCAAATTGATTGATTTAGATGGCAAAGCCGTCTTACCCGGACTGATTGATGCCCATGGGCATTTTATGGGGTTAGGCTATAGCCTGTTGGAAGCGGATGTCCGGGATATTCGCAGCAAACTGGCAACGGTTAAGGCGGTGGCATCATTTGCCAAACAAAATCCGGATTTGGATTGGGTTCGAGGTGGAGGCTGGAATCAGGTCCTTTGGCCAGAAAATGATTTTCCTAATGCCACTGATCTGGATGAATTTATTCAGAATCGTCCTGTCTGGTTGGAACGAGTCGATGGCCATGCTGGTTGGGCTAATAGTCTGGCGCTCAAAATGGCGGGGATTGACGCCAGTACTATCGATCCGCCCGGTGGGCAGATTTTGCGGGATAAAGATGGTAAGCCTACCGGTATACTGATTGATAATGCTATGCAATTGATGCGTGAAGCCTTACCCCAATATGATGCCAATAGTTTTAATTTGGCCTTTGAAGCAGCGCAATCCCATTTGTTAGCACTAGGTCTGACGTCAATCCATGACGCCGGTATTGAACAGGATGTCTATGATTTTTATCAGCATCAAGTGGCAAATAATAAATTAAAAATGCGTATCTACGCCATGATTGGCGGCTGGGATAGCAATTTATTATCCATGTTGGAAAAAGGGTTTGTTCAAGACGATCAGGATTTACTGTCTATTCGAAGCGTAAAACTGGTGGCCGACGGAGCGTTGGGCAGTCGAGGTGCGGCATTGCTCGAACCTTATTCTGACGATCATGACAACACAGGTTTGATGGTCACCTCAGAACAAGACTTGAACCGGTTGTACGAACAGATTATCAAACGGGGATTCCAGTTGAATGTGCATGCGATTGGCGATCGAGCTAACCGTATAGTACTCGACCAATATCAGGCCGCATACCAAAAAGTCGGAGGCAAGGATCTTCGTCATCGAATTGAACACGCACAAATAGTCAATCCGGCCGATATTCCCCGATTTAAGCAACTTAAATTAATTGCCTCAATGCAGCCCACGCATGCCACCAGTGATAAAAATATGGCCGCAGACCGATTGGGTGAAGAACGACTAAAAGGCGCTTATGCGTGGCACAGTATGTTAGCCCAAGGCACTATTGTGGCCGGAGGTTCGGATTTTCCGGTGGAATTAGCCAATCCATTTTTTGGATTGCATGCCGCGGTGACCCGTCAGGATCGCAATAATCAACCCAAAAACGGTTGGCTACCAGAGCAGAAGATGACACGTGAACAAGCACTGCGGGCTTTTACCGCAGATGCCGCTTATGCTGCCTTTCAGGAAGATAAAATAGGCAGCTTGAGCCAAGGTCAGTGGGCTGATTTTATTGTGGTAGACCGCGATATATTTGCCATACCAGAACAGGACATCTGGAAAACCAAAGTATTACAAACCTGGATAGCGGGCGAGCAGCAGTTTTAAACCTGCTGCCCAGTTATGATCATGGTGATACCGGATGCACAAAGGAAAAGAATGAAGTTGGATTGATATATTGGCGCTCCCACTTACGGATAGGGGAACGCTTTTTCGCTTCTGGTGACGTTCGGGGTTTATATTCTCAGCGCTGAATATGGCATTTGCCTGTTTAATAAACTGGGATTTCGCGTTTATATTGCATATTTTCCAGCGATTCGATACCAAACATTAAATCGGCACTGGCGCGATTACAGGCTACCGGAATATTCCACACCGAGCATAACCGTAATAATGCTTTAACATCAGGATCATGGGGGGCTGGATTCAGCGGATCCCAGAAAAACACTAAGGCATCCAAACCACCTTCGGAAATCAACGCGCCAATTTGCTGGTCGCCACCTAATGGGCCACTTTTATAGCGATGAACTGGCAGTTGTAGGGCGTCTGCAACCAATCCACCAGTGGTGCCCGTTGCGACCAATTTATGCCCCTGTAATCGGCTTTTATGGGTCACTGCCCAGTCAATTAAATCTTTTTTCTTATGATCGTGGGCGACCAAAGCGATGGTTTTCTGCATGTGTTAACCCTTCAATAAAACTAGCAAACTGTGTGAATGGGCAATATTGAAGCAGAGTTTAGAAAGATAATCTACTTAGGAAACTGGCTTTCGGGCAGGGCTCAAACGTATCCAGTTTATGTAATTTTGTATTGGCATGCTGACTAATAAAATCGCCACGGCAGGGATCGAATTGGTAATCCTGCTGCCATTGCTGGATATTTTCTGCAATCTGTTTAATGGCATCCACAATCTGACGTGCTTCCTGATCGGTGCTGCTAGGATGCAATGATACCCTGATCCAACCGGGCTTATCGGTGAGATCGCCACTATCGATTTTATTGGTGATATTCTGCGATTTGGACTCACTGACATTTAACAGAATGTGACCATAAGTGCCCGCGCATGAACAGCCTCCCCGAGTCTGAATACCAAATCGATCATTCAACAAGCGCACAATCAGGTTGTAATGCACATCGGGAATATAGAATGACACAATGCACAAGCGTTCTCGCACTTTAGGCTCCAGCATCACGACATTGGGTATCTGATCCAGGCCGTTCATCAGAATATCGACTAATTGCTGTTCCCGCTGGGCGATGTGTCGAGTACCCATTTCTTCTTTTAGCTTAATCGCCAACGCGGCCTTGATGGTTTGCAAGAAACCGGGGGTTCCACCATCTTCGCGGACTTCAATATCGTCAAAAAAGCCCTGTTTTCCCCAAGGATTAGTCCAGCTGACGGTGCCGCCTCCAGGTTGATCCGGAACTTTATTGGTATACAGCTTACGATTAAATAGCATAATGCCGCTACTACCAGGTCCACCCAGAAATTTATGTGGCGAAAAGAAAATCGCATCCAGACGAGCATCAGGATCTTGTGGATGCATATCGATATCCACATAGGGCGCTGAACAGGCAAAATCAACAAAGCAGATGCCATCGTGCTGGTGCATGATTCTGGCCAACTGATGATAGTCTGTCTTGATCCCGGTAACGTTGCTACAAGCAGTAAACGAACCGATTTTTAATCGGCGTTCGGAATAACGGGTCAGCAATTGTTGCAGGTGGTCCAAATCCGGTAGTCCCTGCTGATTCGGTTTAATCACTTCTACAGTCACTTCACAGGTATTCCATGTCGTTTGATTGGAATGATGTTCCATATGAGTAATAAACACTACCGGCTTGTCGCTATCGTCGATATGGATGCGATCTTGCCATTTTTCTGCGATACGTAATCCGAGTATTCGTTGCAGCTTGTTAATAACGGTGGTCATGCCTGATCCGCTGCTGATTAGTATATCGTCCTGATTGGCGTTGACATGCTGCTTAATAATTTTTTGTGCATCATGGTAAGCGCTAGTCATGGTCGTACCGGTGAGATTTGTTTCGGTATGGGTATTGGCTACATAGGGCCCCAGATAATCAGTGATAAAGCGTTCTATCGGACGATAAAGTCGGCCACTGGCAGTCCAATCCGCATAGAGTACATCGCGTTGTTGCCCGGAAATGTCGTGGCTTAACGATTGACCAATAATATGTGGCCGAAAGCGCTTAAAATGTTTTTGACTAGACATGACAACAACCCAATAATTAAATTAATGGCTATTGTGAATTAAATTCCGATAAAAGTAAATTAATTGGTATTTTGTTTCTATTTATTGTTTTTTATTAGTTTTAATGGTTCGATAATTATCTTTATTCACTACAAGTGCGCCAGAGGAAGTTGAGTGGTACTTTTAATGGTTTCCATGACAAAGCTAGCACTGACATCATGTAAATCCGCTTCAATTAGCCGTTTATACAATTGATCATAGCCACGCATATCCGGCACTACTGCATGTAATAAATAATCCAGTTCGCCACTCATCCGATACACACCAATGACTTCGGCAATGTCACTAACAATAGAACAAAATTTCTCATACCAGTCACTATTGTGTTGATTCGTTTTAATCGAGATAAACACCGATAAGCCCAGATTGAGTTTATCTTTATTGAGCAAGGTGACACTGCCTAGCACAATTCCGTCTTCTTCCAGTTTTTGCATTCGTCGCCAACACGCGGTCTTGGATAGGCCGACCCGCTCGGCGACTTCGGCCACTGACAGTCGAGCATCGGTTTGGAGTGTTTGTAGAATTTGTTTATCAATCGAGTCCATAGTGTTCCGCAGTAAATGGATTAAAAATAATCGGTATCAGTCGATTAGAGTCATATCAGGTGAATATCGAGATTAAGGGGAATATGCCATAAAGCCAAGTCTTGAGGGGAATAATTTAGTGATATGATGTCATGGATCAGAAAATTAAAAATGGGTTTAATTGGTGGGGAGCGACATCAGTGTGCGGAGTAAGCAGAATATTGTGGCGTTTGCTGGCTATTAGCGCACTTATTTTGGGGTTGATTGGAATTCCATTACCGGGATTGCCTACCGTTCCTTTTATGATTTTAGCGGCATGGGCAGGCAGTAAAGGCTGGCCAGCACTGGAAATTTGGTTATTGAATCATGCTGATTTTGGTGAACCGATCAGACAATGGCGTGCTTATGGGGCAATCCCTACTAAAGCGAAAATACTTTCCTCCGTCATGATGTTCTTCAGTGGCATTATTTTTTGGCTGATGGATCACCATCTCTACCTAAAGTGCACAATAAGTATCGTGTTTATATTGGTCGCAGTTTGGATTTGGCGAAGACCAACGCCACATAGCAGAAACAGTTATGAATAATTAAAAGGGATTGGGGTGATGACAGTTGATTGAGATGAAAAGATAAAACTGGTGCAGATGGGGAGACTTGAACTCCCACGACCGTTAGGCCACTAGCACCTGAAGCTAGCGTGTCTACCAATTCCACCACATCTGCAAGAGGCGTGGATTCTATACTGGTTAAACTGAATTGAAAAGCCCGACCGATAAAATTTGCTAATAAAAAGCTATATCGTTGAATTCTTAATAGAATAGCTTGTAATTGAACACATTCGCCCCAAGTTATTGCTGCAAGTCATCGAAATAAAAGTAATAAGTCATTTATGCAAACCAATATAGTTGAAATTAATTTAGAAAATTTTCAGCAAGTTATGCTGGAAGACTCTCAACATAAGTTAATTGCCGTTGAGTTTTGGCAAGACGGTGTTGAACAATGTGAACAAATGGCCTTGATACTGGCCAGATTAGCCGCTGAGTATAGTCAGGACTTGATTCTGGCAAGGGTTAACTGTCAGCAACAACCTGAGGTGGTACAGCAATTTGGTGTACGCAGTTTACCTACCGTGATGTTGGTTAAAGCCGGTCAACCTATTGATGGCGCTGTAGGTCCTCAAACTGAAAATGACCTGAGGGAATTGCTGAATAAGCATTTGCCCAAACCAGAAGAGGCATTACTCACACAAGCTAATCAGGTCATGCTTACCGGTGACTTGGAACGTGCAGCGGTGTTGGCTAAACAGGCCTATGATCTGAATAGTGACAGAGCGGATATTAAGTATTTATTGGCAGATATCTATATTCAGCAAGGCCATGTTGCACCGGCTAAAAACTTGTTGGAAACCATCGGTTTAGTCGATCAGGATCATAATTATCAGCGTTTACTGGGCTCAATAGAATTGGCCGAACAAGCCGCCGATACTCCCGAAATTCAAGCGTTGCAAGCAGAGCTGGCCAACGATCCGGATAATTTCGAGTTAAAAGTCAAACTGGCAGTCCAATTACAACAAGCCAAACGGAATGAAGAAGCACTTGAACTGCTATTTCAGGTATTGAAAAAAGATCTGAGCTTCGGTGATGCCAAAAAATTCGCATTGGACACCATTAATGCATTACCTGCCGGCGATCCGCTGGCCAGTCTGTACCGCAGAAAGATTTACGCACTTTTATATTAGTTTGTGCAGGGATTACTCAATAAAATGCGTGCCCCAACCATCATAATACACGTTATGTTTAGTGGCGATACGGAGCAGGGTATCGGTGTCCTTGTTAAGGCTGTCGATATCCAGTTTGCGTTCTACTGTGGCATCAAAGCATAAAACAGTGCCACCATCATCTAGTGTTAGTTCTTCCGCATCACCTACTTCAAAGCCGGCTTTAAATGCGTCTACAGCGGCTTTTTCGAGGCGATCAAAGTCGTCACCGGCAAAATGATATTCGATGTTGTAGGTTGCATCGGGGTTGCTGCCATCTTCCAATAAAGCATCGACAGTTTCCTGATTGAATTCATACCACTCTTGTAATTCAGTGCTCATATAATGGCCTTGTGCTGATGGTTAAACGGAGTTTAACGGGCTTTATCGATACTGGCGACTTCGGCATCCAGTTGGTTAATCTTACTATCCATTTGCTGATGAAAATATTTAGCCCATTCTTTGGTACTGCGACTATCATCCAATTCGACGGGTTCTTGTACTTCCACCAGTACGGTGCCGTTATTCCAGCGATTGATTTTAATATTGTTTAAGCTGCTGGCGCAGATCATGACTACCGGCTCTTTGGTTAATTGGGCTAAGCGAAATGCACCTGCCTTGAAGGGTAATAATCCGCGTCCATTACTACGAGTGCCCTCGGGAAACATCCAAACAGACAAGCGTCGTTGACGAATTTTCTTGGCCGCGGCTTCTAGTGTGCCGTGAGCTTTATTGCTATTTTGCCGATCGATAAGAATATTGCCTGACAACCAATACACCCAGCCAAAAATGGGTATCCATTTCAGACTTTTTTTACCTATCGTTACCGTTCCAGGTCTGGCAGCGCCACAAACCGAAAAAATGTCGAATGTATTCTGATGATTGCCGATAAACACAAAGGGCCCCTGATTGTTGACCGACTCAGGGATCCTGAATTTCAGTTTTACACCAAATAAACGAATGACTGAGCTGTAAAGCTTGCCAGCCAGATATACATTGTTACGATGAAAAGGTCGGCACAGGCAAACCAGTATCAGGAAAAGGTTGATCAGTATAAAATACAGGCCAACAATGGGTACGCGAACTAGGGCAATCACAATGAAACTCTTCGGTATAAAAACGCGATTGATTATACTGACTTTTTCATCTTATGCATGTCTGATCAGTAAAAATCGGCCGACATTGAGATTGATCAAATTAATCACATCGCGACTCAAATTGACTAATGGACATAAACATTGATGCAGATTTTTCGACACGACGAGCTTGATGAAGATGTACTGGAAGAATTGCTGGAAGAAATTAATGAGCTGTATGAGGCCAGTGAGCAAACCCTAATCGAGCTGGAAATAAAACCCACCGATAACGAATTACAAAGAGCACTGTTTCGTTCAATTCACACCATTAAAGGCGACTTGGGGTTAGTCAATTTTTCACCCATGTTGCCACTTTTACAGCGTGTTGAGGATTTACTCGACTTTTTGCGTAAAGGCCAGATTAGTTATACCAGTACCATGAGTGACTTAGTGTTATTGACCATGGATAGGGTCAAGATCTTTGTGCAAAGCTGTATTCAAAATGGCCAGGCCAGTTATGATGAAAATTTGCATAACCAGTTAAATGTGCAGATCGGGCGTATTACGCCGGATAATGTTGCCCAGCATGAGACATTGCTTGCTGAATCGGTGTTGTTACTGGATCCTTCTTTGGATGTCAGCCCTGATGAACAACAGCATGAGAACCAATTACAGAATGAGTCCCAAGCCATTGATGATTTGGGAATTACCCACGAGTTCGACTCAGAGCAAGAGGCTGATATTTTATTTTTCCGCAAACTGATGGAGCCCGTTGAACAACGTTCACAATATTGGCAGGGGCGGTGTGATCGGATTGCCAAACTAGCGCTATTTCTCAATAGTCAGGCCGGCAAGGTCATTGATGAAAAGCAACTAGCTGTTGCCTGTTATGTGCATGATTTTGGTATGGCATTTATGCCCTTGTCATTGCTGCATAAAACCGATCCTCTGGATCAAAACGAGTTTAATTTAATGCGTTCTCATGTGTTTAAAAGTGCCAAGTTACTTGAGCATTTAGATTATTGGAATGAAGCGCGTAAAATAGTCATTCAGCATCATGAAAGAATGGATGGGACCGGTTATCCCATGGGGCTAAAAGGAAGTGAAATATGCGAAGGTGCCAAACTGTTAGCCATTGTCGATACGTTTGATGCACTTACTCACTCCCGTGCTTATGAAACTCATTTAACCCGTCCTAAAAAACGCGCCGTGATTGAGATCAATAAAGTCGCTGATGGTCAATTTTGTAAAAAATGGATGAAAATATTTAATGCATCCATGAGCAAATTATTAATTAACCTGAGTTCGGGATAAGAAGTGTCGTTGTAATTTAAATAACTGAATAAATTCAATTATTTAGAATAAAATTCTGCTTGCATCCTATCTGATACTTACTCGGCAACGACATTTTTGTGGATAGCAAGGCGGGTTTTCGTACGTAATAGCTGGCTATTGCTAGAAAACCCAACACCGCTAGGCGCAAAAAGAGCGTTATCGAGAGGCGCGGCTTATCCCGAACTCAGGCTAATTAAATAATGAATCGTTAAAACCGCTCAATTGACCATTGGGCGGCAAATAGCATTATCATCAACGAGGCTGCGGTTACGCCGTAGCGCTGATACCAAGTTTTGCTGCGTAACATTATTAATATCGGTACCACAATGGCCAAAATTGTCAGTTGGCCTATTTCTACCCCAATATTAAAGGTTAATACGGCCAGTAATTTTTGATTTTCGGGTAATCCTACCTCGGCTAATACCGACGCAAATCCCATCCCATGCAATAAGCCAAAGGCAAAGGTTAACCAACCCAGTTTAACCACACCGGGCTTAATATTATTTAAGGCGGCCAGCAAAACTGAAATGGCAATTCCCAGTTCTACCCAGCGGCTGCTCAGGTTAATCCAGTTCATTGCAGTCGTTGTCAGGGTGATAGAATGGGCGATGGTAAATGTGGTGACAATTAAAGCGGTATCTCGGAATATTTGACCGACTTGGCTGATTTCAACCCAACGTTTATTCTTGCGTTGTAATGCACAAGTTAACAGTAACGCCATTAAAAACAGAATATGATCGATACCAATCCAGATATGTAACATACCCTGATAGATATATTCTATGGTACTGGCAAACCACTGACTCTGACTAAGGTCAAAACTGATCTGTGGTTGTTCAGCTGAAATAACTCGGCTGATCTGATTGTTGCTGGCACTAATGTTAAGCAACAACTTATGATCGGCATCTTCAGCAAATATTGCCTGGTAATCGATGTTGAATATTCCAGTGGCTGGGCATTGTGCCTGAATGGGCAGTACCAGGTAGCCTTCATTAAAGTGTTGGGCAATTTGCATGGTGGATGAAAGTTGCCAATCACAACTCTGATTTGAGCGTTTGATGGTCAGGTTTTGATATAAGTAATCGATAATAGCCGTTTGTTGATGTTGTACTTCGCTCCACAATAATTGACCATTTTTGTCCTGATCCAAGCCCACGGCTTGTTCTAAATCAAATAGTCGAATTTGCCATTCACCATTAACTTGACCTTGCTGGTCAATTGAAGCGGTAATATAAGCCGTGCTCATTTGATGGGCACAAAGACTAAAGCTGCTTAGTAACATAATTAAACAGAGTAATATCCGTTGCATAGTTATTGTCCCGTTGGAAGGTAAGTCTCTGGCATCTGGGCGCGGTCCAGCAGATGTTTATCCGCCACCAATTTGGCATCTTGCCAGTTGATTCTTGCCCAATATTGAGCCTTTTGTTGGTTAGGGCTTACATCCATATAAAAGCGCGCCAAATCCGACGCGTGACTCTGATCTTGACGGCGTTCACGTAACGCCACTCGACGGGTAAATTGTTGTTTCCATGTTGTCGCCGGAGTGGCTGAGGCGCGTTTTTCGGCAATAGACAAACGTAACAACAAGGCATCATCAATAAAGTTTTGTTGCTCGGCTACACGGGTTAACTGACTTAGAACAGCCTGATAGTGCTGCAATGATAATTGCACATCTGCCCATTGCACCAGATAGCTAAGTGGCATGCTGAGCAAGTCGTCATTGGCCAGCAGAAGCGCCGCTTGTTTGGGATTATCTAATCTGACGGCCATATCTGCGAGAATTTGGGTGACCCATAAACGGCTAGCCTCGTCATTTATTTCAGTCTGCTGTTTTATATTGAGTAACTGTTGGTAGCTGCTGCGTAATTTATTCTGATAGCTACTTGCCTCAAGGGCGCAAGTCGACACGGTAAACATGTCGGCTTTGCCCAGTAATTGTAAACAAGCTTGTTTAGCTTGTTCTGGCTGGTTGGACACCAAATGTATGTTGGCTTTGAGTAACCAGCTATTAATATTGGTTGGGTCATTCTCTAATACACGTCGCAACGCTTGTTGAGCTTGGTCAAAATGGTGTTGGTGTTGTAATACTCGCGCCCATAAATACCAGGCTTGAGGATTAAACTCATTCTGTTCGATGAAGGGTTTAAGTAACGCTTTGGCCCGCCCGTAACTTTGACTGGATTGCCCCGGATATTGTCCTTGATGAATGAGTTGGGCAATAAAAGTTAAATTAGTCGTTTGCTCAGTACTGTCATTAATAATATTCGGCCAACTTGCCACAACTTCATCTGCTGATTTAGGCGTATAAACTTGCGCGTTTGCTAACCGGATGTTTACCCCCATCGTTGCCACAATAGCGAATGTTATTATCCATCTAATATGCATTGGTTGTTCTCCACAAAGGCCGTCCGTGGCCGAGGAAAGGATTGAAATTTATTCGACTAACAAGTCGTCATAGGCCCCTGGATCTTGCACATCCTGAGTAAACTCACGACCATTTACTGGCAAGGGGGTATCACTGGCTTGCTGCTCAAAAGCTTGTCGACTGTATGTGGATACCACTACCTGTTGCGCTTCGATAGTGATGTTTACGGTGGCGTTGACTGCCCCATTTTTGCCATCACTAACGCTATAGGTAAAACTGTCCGAGCCCGTTTGCTGCGCTGCTGGGGTGTAGGTAAATGAACCATCGGCTTGCAAGGTCAACATACCTAGATTGGGATCGGTCACTACCATATAGGTTAAACTGTCACCATCAGGATCGGTTGCCTGCACGCTATCCATAATTGGTGTGTCAGCTTCGGTCACTAAATCAATCGAAATCGCGGTGGGTGGCATATTGGTTTGCATTGATGAATTATTATCATCCGAGCCATTACAGCCACTTAGGATGACTGAACTGGTTAAAGCAAACAGCGAAATTTTATATAGATAAGATTTCATCTTATTGCTCCTTAGTTTGAACCTGAAACAGGCGTGGCAAGATAAGGGAAGCTATCCATCATCATCGAGGCGTTGACTGGCGCGCCATCGGTAAAGGGTACGTTACCAACGCTAGCATCTTCAGGAGCACACAAGCCCAGATCGGTATCTTCACCATTGACCGGAATGGGATAACATAAACGTCCCATTACCACGCGTAAGGCAATATCCACAACATCATCCCCCGGGCGACGACCATTCGGAAAACCGGCTAAATCGTCACCCGCGACACCAAAGGTTGATTGCATGGCTGCAGGTTTTGCTGCGATCGACGTATTAAGTCTTAACATTTCCGAAGGTGTAACAGTTGATAACTGATTAACCCCTGGAAAACCGGTTAAAAAGGCGGTAACTAAATCTGTACGGGGGAAATTAGTGGGAGCCAATGTTTGAATATCGGTTCCCAGCGTCTGATTAACCGCATCTTTAAACAGAATGTTTAATAGTTCCGGTAAACTTGGATGGGTCAAATAGTCGGCAAACTGACCATCATTGACAGGCTGCGAGGTGGAGAACTTGTCTTTGTCTTTTAGACCAATTACTAGCTCATTCACCAACGGATTACCCAAACGCGATACTTGCGTCATCGCACCACCATTGACTTCCGGCTTACTGAAGGTCGCGTCAGGATTAAGGATTCGGGCTTGCGGTAAGCTGGCTGTCGTCCAGGTTCCTACGCTACCGTTACCAGAGCCGACGATACATTGTTTAGGTACTTCTACCGATAATGCCGTGACATTTTTGTTTTTCAATGCATCATTATTTGCCGACTGAGTGATACCGCCGGGGAAACCTGCTCCATCGCCAGCACCACCCGCACTGTCGCCTTCTACCGGGACATAGTTGACCAAATCGAAGGTTTTACCCAAATTAACCACAAAGGGGTCTTTACGTTGACCAACGAAAACGCGGCCCATTTGGTCACAGCCGGGCATCGAAAATTCATAAACAAAATGCGCGGCGTATGCCTCATAGCCCTCAGCAAAGGTTTTATCACCAATGTTATCAAGGGGTTTGTAGAATAGCGTTCCTCCCGCTGTGCTGTTGGTTAATGCTGTTGCAGTGCCTGTTCGTTCAGGTCCTTCGACAACCGTTAAGGTATAGGATTCGCTGAAATTCGCGGCTGATTGATCCATTGCCGTGACGGCCCCGACATTTTTAAGTGGCACTGCAATAGATTTTTGTTCACCGTCAGTGCCCACCATCAATGCCACACCTTGATTATCATTAGCTAGCATGCTCGAGAAACGGAACTGGAAGGTCATATCCTCAATGGCGTCACCATCATTATCAATATGAATGCTGTAAACTGCGGCGGGGTCAAGGGCAAAATAATTCGGGCCACCAAAAGCATCTTGTAATGGCAAATAGTTGGCAATTAGGGTGACATAATCACCTCTGCCTTGTTCATAACTGTTAAAGGCGTAAAAGTCGGTGGAATCCAGTGCTGGCATACGACTGATATTAGGTGCCTCGCGGTGGCTGGAAGCAGAAGCCGAAGAGGTGATAATAGTGCTGCCTATAATCGCAGCGATTAAGCTTAGTTGCATCGTTTTCATAATATTTTCCTGCGTAGTTAAGTCATTTCATTTCTCTTAATCACACCTTGTAAAGTGACCACTTAAATTAAGAGAAGTGATACCGGGTCATTAAGCCAAACGATCGAGAAAGCAGATTGGATGCAAAAAATTTTTTGAAGGGAGCTAAATTAGGTCAAGATTAAGTTAAGCTAGTGGCTAAAGAGCAATGACATTGAGTCAGCAACGGATATTGAAATGGGATTGGCAAATGCGCATTACAGTTAAAATTATGCTGTTAATTTTTTTGAGCATTATGGGGTGCAGCACCCTAGTGTATGGACAAGAGGATTCAGGGCAATCTCTAAGTGAGCAAATCGCGCAGCTCAGTAATCAAATAGAACAAGATAGCCAGTTGGTGACGGATAAAAAGCAGCAATTAAATCAACAGCTTGCTAGCGCACAAGAGTTAATTGATGAGGCGCGTCAGCGACGCGATACCGTAGACGGATATGAAGATTCGGTAAAACAGGCCAATCATCGTTTAGCTGCCCTCAATGCGCAAACCAGTCAGTTGGCCAAACAGAATATTAAGCCAATCAACAGCGGTTCAACGGAGCAGCGCTCGAATGAACTGGCAGTGATGGTGGCCGAGCAAAATGCCCTATTAACCGATCTTGCTGCTTTGCAAGATGAACAAACCGCGTTGAATTCCCGCTCTCAAGTTATTGGTGAACAATTGGTGGAAGCCAGAAATACCTTGGATACTCTCAATCAAGGCGTGTCTGATGTGAAACCGCAACCGCAGGAATTCAATGAACTAGCTACCTATTTGGAGCAACAAGCCAAAATTTTTAAACTCCAGTCGACTATTCGCGACTTTGAAAGGGAAGTGGTGACATTGCCAGCCAGAAAGTCATTGACTGCCGCCAAGTTAGGATTGGTACGTGAACAAGTTAGGTTGGGTGAAAAACGGATTGCCAGCGTACAGGATTATCTGGAACAGAGCAGAATGGGACAAGCGACACAGGCTGTTGCTGCTTCTCAACAAGCCTTGGATTCCAGTCAGGGGAATAATGCACTTGCTGCGATTAGTCAGGAAAATCTGTTATTAGCCAAAAGCTTAAAGGAATTAATTAGCCAAGATCCGCAGAAGGAAGATAGTACAGCTCGATTACGCGGGCGGATCGTGGACTTGCAGCAATCGGCCGAAACCGTCGAGCGAGTGTTAGCGACAGGTAGTTTAACCGATGAACTTGGCGTGTTATTGCGCCAATTGCAGGCGCGATTGCCTCGCCTGGGTCCTTTAGAGAAACGCCTCGAATACATTAAAGAGTCTGCGATTCGTCAACAACTTAATCTGATCCTGTGGCAAGAGCGGTTACGTAACTTATCTGCGCCAGAGGATGCGGCTGTAAGCTTACTTAAACAACATGACTCGGGTAGGGATTTTAGCCAACAAGATATTAATTCGGCTAAAAAACTGGTTGAGGATCGAGTTGAACTATTGCGCCAGCTTGTTGATGCATCAATTGCCAGTACCGACAGGCTCACAGAAGAAAAAATGGTGATAACCGAAGCAATATCGCGCACCGAGGAACTGACAACATTATTGGATCGAAGACTGATTTGGCTCCCATCCAATGCGGGGCTTGCCGATAATGTGTGGCATAACTTGCGGGAAAGTGCGAAATGGATCCTGAATCCTTCAGCCTGGTGGCAAGCGGCCAGTGATTTATGGAGCGGGCTAACAAAATCAATTTTGCTGACCATTGTATTATTAATGTTGCCAGTGTCGATCATTGCCGCCAGACCCATGGTCAAACGCTCTTTGGGGCAATTAATTGCGCGGGTCGGTAAGGTAGGAAAAGATACCTATTGGGCTACCCCATTAGCGCTGGCTGAAACCTTGTTATTGGCATTACCTTTGCCCATTTTTATTGCCACTATTGCCGGTGGACTATCCATCGGTTCGCAACCCGGTAGCTTTTCCAGCGCCCTTGGCACTGCTCTGGGAGCGGTATCATCGTTATCGCTCGTGTTACTCTTTTTCCGTTCCATGTGTCGTAAGAACGGTATCTTTGTCGGGCATTTTGGCTGGAGTGAGACCGCAAGAGAAAAACTACGAGGCATCTTGTCGTGGTTTGTCTGGTTACAATGTGGGGCAACACTGGTGTTTGCCTTAGCTATGGCCGGTGATGCAGTGGAATTACGTTATGGGGTGGCAGGACTGGCATTTATTGTCGGCTCGGTCGGTATTTCACTGTTTTGTTTGGCGTTTTTTAAACCTAAAGGCGGAGTGGCCTCAAGTATTGTGGGGGACACCCCGGCGACCTTGCTAACCATTGTTTCTTTTCCTGTGGTGGTCGCCTCGCCATTACTGATTGGTTTACTTCCATTGTTTGGCTTTTTCGATACGGCAGTGGCGCTGCAATCCAAATTATTCCTGTCGGGAGTCGTGTTGATCTTTACCGCCATTCTGTATGGTATTTTGATGCGTGTCTTTTTAGTGGCGTATCGCCGATTTTCCTTAAAACGACAAAAAGCCCGTCGTGCAGAAAAAGAATTACAGCGCAACAAGAAGCAGGAAGCCGATGCCAGCGGCGATGCTATGCCGGTTAATAAACCTCACGTGGCAGCCGACCCTGATGATGTAAGTAAACAGACTAAATCCATATTGATGGGCTTGTCTGCAGTCATTTTTCTGGTTTGTCTGTGGTTTATCTGGAAACCCCTGTTACCTGCATTAGGCATAGTGGATGACATCGTGCTGTGGCAGCGGGTGCAGGTGGTGGATGGTGTGGAGATATCCTCCGGTGTGACTTTATGGAATATCATCGTCGCACTATTACTGATGTTTGGCGGATTTGTTGCGGCCAAAAATATGCGCGGTATTCTCGAAGTAGGCTTTTTTGAACGCTTTAAACTTGATCCCGGTGCACGTTATGCCGCCGTGACGATCATGGGATATGTGTTGGTTGGCTTGGGTATTGTTATCGGCTTGGGTCAACTGGGTATTGATTGGTCGAAATTGCAATGGATAGTTGCGGCGCTCGGCGTAGGTTTGGGGTTTGGCTTACAGGAAATCGTCGCAAATTTTGTTTCTGGCTTGATTATTCTATTTGAACGTCCGGTCCGGGTTGGCGATACGGTCACCATCGGTAATCTGAGTGGAACGGTGAGTAATATTAAAATCCGCGCTACCACGGTGACCGATTTTGACAACCGTGAAGTGTTGTTACCCAACAAATCTATTATCACTGAAAATGTTACCAACTGGACGTTGAATGATGCCGTAACGCGGATCGTATTAAATATTGGCGTGGCTTATGGGTCAGATATTGCACAGGTGCGTGATTTGCTCATGAAGGTGATTGAATCCCATGCCGACGTATTGAAATTACCGGCGCCTAATGTGTTCTTTATCAATCATGGCGCCAGCTCGCTGGATTTTGAAGTACGCGTGTTTGTATCGACCCCGGCGAAGCGATTACCTGTGACTCACGATATTAATAGTATGATCAATCAGACCCTGAAGGAGCATCATATCAATATTCCTTTCCCACAACGAGACGTGCATATTATTAGCAATCAAGAAACAACTGATAAGGATGGCGATGAGTAATCTCCGAGAGTGACACTATCGCCTCCGGTTAAGTGATCAGAATCAAATTGTGACCAGTTTGGTCGTGTACAGTACTTGGGTCGGAGTGCCAGTTGGTGAACCGTTCAGCGGTTCTAAACTGACGGCCAGCGCCGCGATATCCAACTGGTCAAACAGCTTATGTTTGGGCAACGAGATGCGGCCGCTTTGTGGCAGTAAACCTAACGAAATAGGTGGGCGACCATCTTTGGCTACCATCCACAACTCATAGTCATTGTTAGTTCGACGCGTGATTTGCGAGGTTGCCTGAACTTCAATACTGTCCTGACTTATTTCAATCAACCATAAAGTATCGGCATTTTCAGATTGCATGACTGCTACTTGCTGCGTATTGGGCAAAACCGCCGGTGCATCCACTCGCCACAGTAAAACCGCGAGTACAATAGCAGCTGCACTGGCTAGCGAGGCTAAGCCTAGCCATAATTTGTTGTGCTTGTTAGGTAATGGGATGACCTCAGCTTTATTTAATTGATTATCAAGACCAAGCGAGATTGCCACTTTATGCCATACACCTGCATCAGGCTCGACCGGAGTTAGTTGGGTCCCTAGACCGTTTAAATGTTGTTCCCAAATCCAAGTCGTTTCGCGGATGCTGGAAAATTGCATAATCAATTGTTGGAAGCGTTTTCGTGCTCTACCTCGTAAGGTGCCTAATACATATTCTGCGGCGAGCGCATTGCGTAAATTTTCAGCGTTATAATTCATATTGCAAGACACCTCTGTAAACTTTGCAAGCCTCTACGGATCCAGCTCTTAATGGTTCCTAGCGGGGAATTTAGATGTTTAACGACTTCGTGGTGCGACAATCCGTTAAAGTAGGCTAAATGGATTGCCTGTTTCTGTTGCTCATCCAGTTCGTCCATACATTTCTCTAACTGTTGGTGTTCCGCGTCCGTGATCACTGGCATACTGGCGGTTGTGTCGATATGTTGATCCGTCAGTTCTTCTTCTTTTCGTACTTTTTTATAACGCATTAAATCCAAAGCACGGTAACGGATAATACTGATCATCCAGGTTAAAACCGTACCTTTACCTTGCTGATAATCTGCCGCATTGTGCCAAATACGCACATAAGCTTCTTGCAATGCTTCTTCCGCCAACTCTTTTTGATTCAGCATCTTTAAGGCTACTGCATAAAGTTGTCCGCTTGTTGCCTGATAGAGTTTGGCGAAAGCGTGTTTATCTCCTTGGGCAGTTGAACTTAATAATTTGAGTAGTTGTTCATGTTCCATCAAAACTCACTTGGTTAGGGATTGTCATCGGTCTAATACTATTACGATGAAAAACTCATATTGGATGCATGACTGTAGCAGTAATATTGAAAATGTTCATAAGCTAAGCGGGATGGGCTGCCAGCATGCCGTATTGAGTGGCGGCACGGACAATTTTATCGTTGTTTAAGTTGGCGATTATGCCAGTATGAGAGCGTTACTAACGCGCTGATAGCCCCGATTAACGCTAAGGCCATATCGCTTTGCGTATCCCATATATATCCCTGGGTGCCTAAAAAGGCGTCGGCTGATTCACCGGTTGCCACGGCAACTTGCCATTCAATCAGCTCGTACAACGCACTAAAGGCCAGACAAAGTGACAGGATAATCACATTACGCCAATGGCTGGAAGGCACCACATTTTTGCGGATTAGGATCTCGCGAGCGAGCACCGCGGGCACAAATCCCTGAATAAAATGGGCCAGTTTATCGTAGTTATTACGCTCAAGATCCAGCCAGTGTTTGAGGTGATCAAACAACGGAACCTCGGCATAGGTATAATGCCCGCCAACCATTAAAATAATGCAGTGCATCAATAACAGTACATATAGCAACGGCGTTAGCGGGAACGACTTGCGGGTTAAGGCGAGAACAACCAGCCCAATCAGGGCGGGAATGACCTCCAAAAACCAGGTGAATAGGTCTTTGGGGGCAATCGCGGACCATATCAGTACGATGAAATAGACCGATAGCCACCACAGCGAACCTTTGTTTAGCACGTTGCTATGGCGCCTGTTTATTCAATAACAGGTTCATCATTATCGCCTTGAAGTAGTTCATCCGGCTGGTTGTATTCGACTTCAATACCGTCTACTCGTTGTAAGCCGCGGGGGAGTTTATTACCACGACGCCCACGTTCACCTTGATAATGGCTAAGATCACTCTGAGTTAGGCTCATGCCACGTTTGCCCGCCAGGACTTTGATAGATGCATTTTCGGGGACCACTGCCACGGCTTTGACATATTCTTCCCGGGATTTTGCTTTCGCCGAAGGAATATTGATGATCTTGTTGCCCTTACCTTTACCCAAACTAGGCAAATCTTTAAGGGGGAACATTAGCATCCGACCCTCGGTAGTAATGGCCAGACACCAGTCGGTTTCAAGATTATGTACCAATTGAGGTGCCATCACCTTTGCGGCTGTGGGTAATGATAAATAGGCTTTACCATTTTTATTTTTACTGACCATATCGTCGTATTGACCGACAAAACCGTAACCGGCATCAGACACCATTAAGTATTGCTGGTTCTCTTTACCCATTAATACGTGTTCAATGGTTTCGCCACCGACGATATTGAAACGTCCGGTTAACGGTTCTCCCTGACTTCTGGCCGAGGGTAGAGCGTGTGCATCACAAGAAAATGTGCGGCCGGACGAATCTAAAAAGACGACAGGCTGGTTACTGCGTCCTTTGGCATGGCATAGATAACTGTCACCGGCTTTGTAGCTTAGGCCTTGTACATCTACATCATGGCCTTTAGCGCAACGGGCCCAACCTTTTTGCGACAGAACCACCGTAACACTTTCTGACGGCACCAGTTGTTTCTCAGACAATGCTTTGGCTTCACCTCGGGCCACGATAGGCGAGCGACGGTCATCGCCATAGGTTTCCGCATCTTGCAGAATTTCTTTCTTGATTAAGGTTTTTAAGCGCTGATCCGAGCCAAGTAATAGTTGTAATTTATCTCGTTCGGCGGCCAGTTCATCCTGCTCACCCTTAATCTTAAATTCTTCCAGCTTAGCCAAATGGCGTAATTTCAAATCCAGGATGGCTTCAGCCTGAATATCAGTTAAACCAAACCGGGCAATGAGTTCCGGTTTAGGCTTGTCTTCGGTTCGGATAATGTGGATCACTTCATCAATATTCAGGAAGGCAACCATTAAGCCTTCCAGAATGTGTAACCGCGCCAAGACTTTATCTAAACGAAATTGCAGACGGCGCACTACTGTATCTTTACGGAACACCAGCCATTCATTCAGGATCATCCGCAAGTCTTTCACCTGTGGACGTCCATCCAAACCAATCATATTGATATTAACCCGATAGTTTTTCTCTAAATCGGTGGTAGCAAACAGGTGTTGCATTAACTGGTCAATATCAATTCGGTTGGAACGGGGAGTGATAATGAGTCGGGTTGGATTTTCATGATCCGACTCATCACGTAAGTCACTGACCATAGGTAGCTTTTTCGCCTGCATCTGGGCCGCAATCTGTTCCAGAATACGGGCTCCGGAAGCCTGGTGTGGCAGGGCGGTAACAATAATATCACCGTTATCCTGAGAATAAACCGCGCGCATTTTGATGCTGCCACGGCCCGTCTCATATAGTTTTTGTATATCGGCTTTAGGGGTAATGATTTCCGCATCTGTGGGATAATCAGGTCCTTGGACAAACTCAAGAATATCGGCTAATTCGGCTTTGCTGTTATCCAGTAAATGGGCACAGGCGTTGGCTAGTTCACGCACATTGTGCGGCGGAATATCGGTGGCCATCCCCACGGCAATACCGGTGATTCCGTTTAATAATATATGTGGCAAGCGTGCCGGTAACACTTTGGGTTCATCCAGGGTGCCATCAAAATTAGGCACCCAATCCACCGTGCCCAAACTGGCTTCAGCTAATAATACTTCACTGAATTTGGATAATCGGGATTCAGTATATCGCATGGCGGCGAAGGATTTAGGATCATCCGGCGCCCCCCAGTTGCCCTGGCCATCGACCAGTGGATAGCGATAAGAAAAGGGCTGTGCCATTAGCACCATAGCCTCATAGCAAGCCGAATCACCATGAGGATGAAACTTACCTAATACATCACCCACTGTCCGGGCGGATTTTTTGTATTTAGCACTGGCGTTTAAACCCAGTTCAGACATGGCATAAATAATACGCCGCTGTACCGGTTTTAATCCGTCTCCAATATGGGGTAAGGCCCTATCCATGATGACGTACATGGAGTAATTGAGGTAGGCATCTTCGGTAAAGCGACTTAGTGGTAACTGTTCGATACCATCTGAACTGATAATTATCTCTTGGCTCATAAACTCGTCATAATTTGCTGGTTAATCTGCGCTAGCAAGCGTAGCGCATCGGGATCTATTATTTTTATATTATTTGGACTTCTATTCTACTTGGTAGGTTACCCTATATATTGCATTAGCGAAATCATCAGATATCAGTAAGCTGCCATCTTTTAATTCCAGCAATGCGACCGGACGTCCCCAGACTGTTTCATCGCTTTGTAACCAACCGCTGATTAAAGGGTGATTATCGATAATCTGATTATTCTTCAGGTCGGCTACGGTTACCTGATAACCCACTTTTTTACTGCGATTCCACGAACCATGTTCGGCAATCAGCAGTTTACCTTTCAGGTCGGGAAACATTTCACCGCGATAAAAATGAATACCTAATGGCGCTGAATGAGCCTGAATTTTTAGCGCGGGGGGCTGATAATCCGCAGCAGATTTACCGTCTCCAAATTCCGGATCGGCAATGTCACCGCCATGAAAGTAGGGATAACCGAAGTGTTGTCCTGTTTCGGTTACATGATTGATTTCACATGGGGGAATATCATCGCCCATCATATCGCGGCCATTATCACTGAACCAAAATTCATTATTCTGTGGATTCCAGTCAAAACCGACTGAGTTGCGCACACCGCGAGCGACGACCTGACGTTCCCCATTAGTCAGATTGTATTTAAAAATAGCGGCATAATTTTCATCCGGATCACAAATATTACAGGGTGCGCCTACCGGCACATACAGCATATTATCGGGACCAAAGGCGATATATTTCCAGCCATGATGGGTTTCGGTAGGGAGACCGTCGATAACGATTTCCGGCTTGCCGGGTTGTTGCAAATGTTGCTCTATATTGGCGTATTTGAGTACTTGATGAACTTCAGCCACATATAGCGCGCCGTCTTTAAAGGCGATACCGGAAGGCATTTTTAAGTTGCTGGCAATTTGAATCACCTTATCGGCTTTATAGTCGCCATCGCTATCGATAACGGCATTCACCACACCGGCCTCGCGACTACCAACGAAAAGGGTGCCATTATCGCCCAGTGCCATCTGCCGGGCATTGTTAACCTTGTCAGCGTAAACACTTATTTTATAGCCTGCCGGAAGGGTAAGCTTATCCAAAGTCAACGCATAGCCTGAACAGGCCGTTATAAGTAAGGTGACATTTACCAGTGTAATAAATGTTTTTTTAATAGACATAGTGTTCTCCCTGAAGATCGATTGCTGTCAACATAGCATTGCCAGCCCGCTATCAGCAATGCTTTAATACTGACCATTGTTATATCCGAGATGGCTTAATGTTCCAACGCTGGTGCTTATCCTTACTGTTATTGATTGGTGGTGTGTTGCCTTGTGCGGCGCAAACTACAGTCCAGTTAATTAATACTCACGAAGCCTTGCGTGTTACCAGTAACTTTAAAGTCCTGCACGAACAGGACGGGCCGTTGGATATTAATCAGATAATTCAACGTAAAGATCAATTTGAATGGCCACTTGGAAATAACCAGAATTTTGGTTTCACTCAGAAAGGGCTGTGGTTTTACTTGCACCTGAGTAATGTGACTGATGTTGCCAAGTGGGTTGTTGATATTGCTTATGCGCAAAATGATATCGTCGATTTTTATCTGGTCAACGGCGAAGGTGTGCTGATTAAACAACTTCAGCAAGGTAAGTTAGCCAGCGATCATCAGTACCGCTTACCGACGATGGAATTAAATCTGCCCGATGCCACACCCGTGGATTTATTTATCCGGGTTCAATCCAGTACGGTCAGTCGTATTGTTCCTATCGATATTCAAACTCAACAACATCATACCCAAATGATTATGCTTGATTCGCTATTTTGGGGCTTGTTCTATGGGGCTCTGCTCATTTTGGTGATTCACAGTGTGGTGATGTATGTGGAGCGCCGAGAGTTATCTTCGTTGGCCTATGTGACGTATATTTTGTCGATCATGTTATGGCAGTTTGTGTGGGGCGGACATATTCAAATGCTATTTTCCAGTTCGATTAGTCGCTGGTTGAATATGCATACTGATATATTGTTTTTATGGGTTGGCTTAAGTGCCGCAATGTTTACCCTGACTTTTTTGAATGCCAAACGCACAGCAGTGCGCAGTTATCGTTTTGTTCGTCTGATTTGTTTGGCTTTACTGGTATTGGCCGTTTTGTCTTTACTTAATGTATTTGAGCAATCAACGCATAATATTCTGGTTTATGTGGTCAGTATTGTTGCTATTACCAGCTATTTGGTGGCCGGTTTTGAAAGTTATGCTTATCCCTATTTACCCGCCCGTTATTTTATTTTTGCGTGGAGTATTTTACTTACCAGCGCCTTTGTTGGCTTATTAGGCTTATTAGGTATTTTGCCTTCCAATCAAATAACCACGTATTGTTTTCAGGTGGGCGTGTGCTGTGAAGCCGCCTTGTTTTCTATGGCGATTATGGAAAAAAGTCGTTATGAAATGGAAAATGAAATTGCCAGTTATACCCGTGAGATGCGGCATAATCTGGAGTTGATCGAAGAAAAAAATGCCCACCTCGATATCGCCCGTAAAGACGCTATTCGTGCCAGTCAGGTTAAATCCCAATTTTTGGCCAACATGAGTCACGAAATTCGTACTCCACTCAATGCTATTTTAGGTTTTAGTAAAGAGCTGCAAAGTTCAGTCAGTGATGCCGACAGGCAAGATCATGCCCGTATTGTGAATACTGCAGCGACTAACTTACTGTCGATCATCAACGATGTGCTGGATTTTTCAAAAATAGAAGCGGGTAAATTACAGGTTAACAGTGAACCCTTTTCCCCCGAGCAATTATTGAATGAACTGATTGGTTTAATGGCCAAAACGGCACAAGATAAACGACTGGAATTTATTTTCCAAAGCGATAAGTTGCCAAACAAGCTAATGGGCGACGCATCGCGTATTCGTCAGGTGCTGACTAACTTGCTTGGCAATGCAATTAAATTTACTCCCAAGGGGCACGTTAAACTTAACGTTATTTGTCAGGCAGAAAACGGCACAATGTGGCTCATATTTAAGGTGCAGGATACCGGGATTGGTATTAGTGCTAATCAGCGAAAAGTGCTGTTCAAAGCGTTTAGTCAAGTGCACGATACGCTCAACAAAGAATATCAGGGAACAGGATTGGGCTTGGTGATTAGTCAGCAGCTCACCCAATTAATGCATGGCCATATTCAGGTGGAAAGTGAGATTGGCCGAGGGAGCGAATTTACCGCGACGATCCGGACACAAATCCTTAACGAACAAGGTCGGGACAATCAACGCAGTCAATGGAAGAACAAGCGTATTGCTGTCGTTGAACCCTATCAACCTGCACGGCAAGCGATTGTTGATTTATTTACTCAGCTTGGGGCTGTTATTGTTGAACCGACAGAGCAAGCTGAGGCCGATTTTTTATTTTGGGGGACCAACTCGATTCTAACCGAGCAACAGATTAGTCAAGCTAAACAAATCGGTGCGGCTAACAAGGTTTTGCTTTACCCCAGTCGTCTTAAACCCGCGCCAAATCATTACTTACGCGAAGTATTTATGCATTGTCTGGAAAAACCATTAATGGTTTCTAAATTAGACAAGTTGTTTGATCCTGAACCCCAACAGGACACGACTCAATTTCAGTCATTGCTCAGCCATTTGCCCAATATTAAGCTATTGGCAGTAGATGATATGGAATTTAACTTGCGCCTGTTGTCGACCTGGTTGAAATCATCACCAGTACAGTTATCCACCAGCCTAAGTGGACAAGACGCTGTGAGTCGTTGTGAAAAAGAAGAATTTGATTTGATCCTGATGGATTTGCAAATGCCCAATATGGATGGCTTACAGGCCGCAAGATTGATCCGGCAAACCGGTTTAAATAACGGTACCCCTATTGTGGCCGTAACCGCCCATGTGTTTAAAGAGGAACAGGAAAAGCTGCTATCGTCGGGCATGGATGATTATCTGCCTAAACCCATAGGTTTAGATTCATTGCTGGAATTGATTCAGCGCTGGTGCCAATTGCCGGAACAGCCCAATGTACAATCGGTAGACTGGGAACTGGCTTTGCAACAGAGTCATTCCAATCAGCAATTAGCCACTCAAATGTTGCAGGATTTTTTACACCAGTTACCTGAATTACAGCAACACATTAATACACCTGCTGAAAAGCAGGATTATCCCGCTTTTCAGCAAGCGGTGCATAAATTACATGGCTTGTGTTGTTATACCGGGGTACCTAAATTACAGGCATTATGCATGAAGATGGAAGTGGCACTGAAAGAGAATAATCATGCCTTGGCACAGCAGCATCTTGTCGAGTTTAATCTTGAATGCACTAGCGTACTCGAACAGGGGAAACAGTTAATAGATTAACAATCGTCCAGCGCTTTAGCTGAGATACATTGACGCAAAAGTGACACCACTTCGTCAATTGGCCGATCCAGTTCATTGGCCTCAATAAATAAATCGTAACCTAAATTTTTTCTGAGTCGCTGCATCCGTTGAGCAAACATGGCTTGTATGCCAGTTAAGTGCATCCCGGAGTCCGTGGTGTAAGTATCTTTTTCAAGTAGGTTTTCGGCATAACATTGACCGGAAGCACAGTTTTCGTCGTCACCGTGCAGCAATAAATGGCGCTGTTGCAGTAGCAAGTTGCTCGCCAGACGCAGTGAAATACTGCTAAGGACTGACTGATTGGATTTTAGTTTAATGGCTAAAAAATTGAGAGAATGTTGGTTGAGTCCATTGTGTTGTCTGGGCTGATCAACGCGCTGAATATCCTGCCATTGCAGTTTCCAGTGTCCATATTTATGCTGATAATGTAAACAATCCCGATGCAGGATCAAACTGTGGGGCGGCTGACTCATCTTACTCCAGGCGATATACAGTCCAACAATGCCGGCGGCAATAATAAAATAGCCGGGCAACGTCAAACTGCCACCCCACCATGATAACCAGAGGTAACCGGCGAGTATCAGTAACACAGAAATAATTAATGTGGTGAGGCTGTTACGTTTAGCCTGTGAACCAATATAGATGCTATCCATTACCACCAGAACAATGCCAGTAAAATATACATAATAATACCCCATAAAATTGCCATACGGATCTGCAGACAACGGCGGCAGTCAGTTTTCCACCATCGCTGGTAGTAGGTTTTAAAGATATTATCGCTCATGTGGCTCGATTAGTGATCCTGAGTTGTCATTTATTATGTTACATTTCGGTTAAAGCATGAGTTTGTAAAGAGAATACTAATGAGTGAAGCAATACAACAGCATTATCAACAGATTATCAGCCTGTTAGGTGAGGATATCAACCGCGAAGGGTTAGTTGATACGCCCAAAAGAGCGGCCAAGGCCATGCAGTTTTTGACCGGTGGCTATCAGCAAGACTTAACTGAAATAGTCAATGGTGCGGTGTTTGAATCGGATACTGATGAAATGGTCATCATCCGTGATATCGAATTGTATTCTTTGTGCGAACATCATGTCTTGCCTTTTATTGGACATTGTCATATTGCCTATATTCCCAACGGAAAAGTACTGGGGTTATCCAAATTTGCTCGTATTGTTGATATGTATGCCAGACGGATGCAAATACAGGAAAATCTGACCAAGCAAGTTGCGGATGCGGTTCTTTCTGTTACCAATGCCAAAGGGGTTGGGGTGATTATGGAAGCCAAGCACATGTGTATGATGATGCGCGGAGTACAGAAACAAAACTCATCGATGGTCACTTCGGTGATGTTAGGCGCCATGCGCAATTCACAAGCCAGTCGAGAAGAGTTTTTACGTTTGATTGGTAAATAAGGTTGGTTTAGTTAACGCCATCCAGTGTTTTTCGTGCCGCATTGCTGCGGCACGGTCTACACTGACTGAAAGCGGGCCTCACCCAAGAAATTTAGTTGCCTAAGCGCTCTATGGCTTGTTCAAGATAACTGCGCGGGCAACCGAAGTTAAAGCGAATAAACTGATTATTGCCAAAATCCACACCGGGTGAAGGTCCCACGCCTTTGTCTTCGCACCAGCGCTGTGGACTTTCTACCCCTAATCCGCTGCCATCAACCCAAGCGAGAAAAGTGGCTTGGGGAGCCTTCATCTGTAATCCATCAATTTGATTAATGTGCTCAACTAAATAATCGCGATTAGCGCGCAGATAGTTAAGCTGTGCCTGATGCCAGTCATCACATTGAGTAAATGCGGCTTCGGTGGCCGCTAAACCTAAAATATTTACCCATGGCACGATGCCGCGAGCGGCTAAATTAAATTGATTACGCAACTTAGTGTCAGGAATTATCGCAAAAGAAGTACCTAAACCAGCAATATTGAAGGTCTTACTGGCCGCCATTAAGGTGACCGACTGGTGTTTAAGAGCCTCGAGTTTACTTGCCGGAATATGTTTGGCTTGTTGGTCTAGAATCAGGTCGCAATGAATTTCATCGCTGCAAAGCAATACATTATGGCGCTGACAAATATCGGCAATAGTATCCAGTTCATCGGCACTTAATACACTCCCTACCGGATTCATCGGATTACAAACAATAAATAACTTGCAGGCCGGATCGGCTGCCTGTTGTTCCAGCTGATCAAGATCCAGTGTCCAGCGACCATCTTGCTCAATGGTGCGAATTTCTACTTTTTCCAAATGATTAATGCCAGGTGCGGCTAATAATGGCGGGTAGTTAGGGGTTTGCACCATTACTTTATCACCAGCTTGGCAATAGGCTTTAATCGCGGTATTAAACGCAGGAACCACACCGGGTGTCCAGACTAGCCATTCCGGTTGAATATGCCAGTTATATTGTCGCGCTAACCAATTAACTACCGCTTCAATTGCCGGTGCATGATGCGCCGGTAACGTATAGCCAAGCAGGCCATGTTCAACTCGCTGCTGCAAGGCATCCAGAATGGGTTGAGCGCACTTAAATTCAGTGTCGGCAATCCATAAAGGCAGAATATCTTTACCTTTATATTTTTCCCATTTATAGGCAAAGGTGCCTTGGCGATCTGCAACCTGATCAAAATGCATGGATGGTCCTTAAATTGAGTTAATCAGTTGAAAATGAAGATAGATAAACTAACAAAAAGTGGTTTAATTCGACAAGATTAATCCGTTACCAGATATGCCAAAAACAAAAAGGCGCTCAAAGCGCCTTAATCGTTAACAATGAGCGAATTTAGATGGCGTAGGCCAGTACCATACTGATAACGATGCCCGCAATCCCGAAAAAGCCATATTCGATTTTACGCTTAACGCTTTCTTCCGGACCTACCGGAAGCTTGAAAAAGCTCATGATTATGCTGGTTAATCCCAACACGAATGCGACTAACATCGCACCAAAAACAAAGGCTTCAGGCCAAGTACTCATGTGTATACCTTTTTAACAGTGAATATTAACGATCAACAGACCTGCCTACTATTATGCACCAAAAAAGTCCTGAGGATTAGCCTGAAAGCGTAAAAAAGTAATCAATTTATCCCGCGAGTGTGACCGCACACGCTGGTTGGGGGGAAATCGCATACCCGAACGTAGTTGTATAATCTGGTTAAAATCGCTATTTAATCGTTTTATTGACTAATATAGTGATCGTTGAACAAGTGGGATATTTCATTTAAAACAAAGTAAGTTATTGAAAAATAGCATTTATTCAATTGTGGATTAAGTTTTGCAGTATCTGTGGCAGATGAGCCAATAGTCTCAATTTTGATGCTTAATAAGGAACAACATAATGCGTACCGTAATTTTAGCCACAGCAATACTGAGTAGCAGTGCTTTCGCCCATCAATGTGATGTCAATTTTGATGGTCAGGTTAAGTTGGAAAAGAACCAGTTAACGGTTGAGTTGACTGATCATCGTAAGGTCACAATGGATGGTCAACAAACCTGGATCGATGGTGAAGCCTTAACACTGAACGCCGATCAACAAAAACTAATTCAACAATATCATAGTGGTATCACCACCCTGGCTCCACAAGTCGCAGATATTGCACTAGAGGCAGTATCGATGGCCGGTGATGGTGTCAGTTTGGCATTTTCCCGATTACTGGGTGAAGACGACCAACTGGTCGTGGATCTAACGGAAGAATTTGGCAATTTGCGTAAAGACATGAAACAACAGTTTTATGCTGATGACGGTTCAATCCGTTTTGATTCTAGCCAGTTTGACGATGGAGATTTTGGCAATGCCTTTGAAAAACGTTTTGAAGACAAAATTGAAACATTGGTAGAACGCTCTATGGGGAGCCTGATGATAGCCGTGGGTAAACAAATGTTGTTTAGTGGTGACACTGACGGTTTTGAGCAAAAAATGGATGAATTTGGCGAGACCATTGAACATGAAATGGAGTTTCGCGGTGAAAAGATTGAACAGCAAGCCGATCAAATATGCTACGCATTGGTAGGCATTAATACAATTGAAACCCAAATCAGTGAGTCGATTCCGGAGCTGAAAACACTGGACATGATTGACGTGTCAGAGTACCGCAGCCGTCACAGCATGTAGGTTGAACGAGTTAATACAATAAAAAAAGGTCGGAACAATTCCGACCTTTTTTGTGTAGGTTTGTAACAGGACTTAGCCGATTAAACTGGCACCAAAATATTTTAACGCCACAGTATTAATAAAGACCAAAAACAGGATCACAGGGATAAACGTACCCACCGAAAAGTTAACATATTTTTCGAAAAAGCTGCCTTTATAACCCGGATCACCGGCTTCCAGTTCTTGATTAAAGTTATGTCTTTTCCAACGGTAAATCACAAATAAACAGATCAGTAAGCCATTGAAAGGTAAAATGGTGTCATAGAAAACATCGACAATAATATCGAATACAGACTTATTGGCACCGGCGTAACTGGTGAACGACGTTGTCCAGTCAAACATGCCGAACGAGGTGGCGGCAATCACAGTGCACACACCCATCAATACACCTAATACACCCAAGGATTTTTTGCGGCTTAAGCCGGTTTCGCTCATCAAGGCTGCGTTAGGAACTTCAATAATCGATACCAATGAAGTAATCGCCGCAAAAAAGACGAGCAAAAAGAAAATCGCGGCAACGGCACTGGCGCCGGTATAACCAATAGTGGTTTGCAGGGCTAAAAATATTTTAGGCAGGAAGGTAAAAATCATTCCGATAGAGGAGTCACTTAAATCAGCCGTATTGGTATTCGGGTTAAACGAAAATACCGCGGGTAATACCATGAGTCCGGCGATAAAAGCCACAGCGGTATCGGTTAGAGCCACCAACTTGGCTGAACCGGGAACGGGATTTTCACGTCCTAAGTATGAACCGTAGGTAATCATAATACCCATACCCAGTGACAGAGAGAAAAAGGCTTGGGACAGTGCCGCACTGACCACAGACGCATTGATTTTACTAAAATCCGGAATCAAATAATATTCCACACCGGCAAATGCGTTATCCAGTGTCAGGACAAAAATCACCAGTGCAATTAGCATAAAAAATAATGCGGGCATCAAGACTTTTGCTGCTTTTTCGATGCCTTGTTTAACCCCGCCTTGCAGGATTAAAAATACAATTCCCGCCACTACAGCCATATAAATAAATATATCCGTATTATTAATAAAGGCACCAAATGCTGCAGGATCAGCTAATTCATTTAGATTACCTTCGACAATACGAAACAAGTAACCAATGATCCAAACGGTAATTACGGTATAAAACACCCCAATCATAAAGGGGGTTAAAATCGATAACCAACCGGCAATCATCCAGTGGGTTTCGCCAGGCGCAATGGTTTTATAAGTTCCTAGGGGATCTTTGCGGCTGCGACGTCCTGCCGCCATTTCGGCCAACATTACGGGTAAACATACCAGTACCACAAATAGCGCATAAATGAGCAAAAATGCACCACCGCCATTTTTGGTTGCAGCAACCGGAAAACCCACCATGTTACCGATTCCGACGGCGGAGCCTGCGGCGGCAAGTACAAAGCCTAAACGAGAACCAAACTGTTCGCGGGGAGCACTCATGACAACTTCCTTTATTATGGTAATCAACGGGTGTTGATTACTTATTATTAGTTAATTAAGTAGAGCCGGATGTTAACAGGCCAATTACAAAATGTCCTTATCGTTGTGAACATTGGCGCAGATTACGGGTTGTAATCAAGGTTTTACAAGTTATGAGGGCTTTATCATGGGGGCGCTACTTGAATCTGATTAATTCGTACTTATCTCGTTTTGAAATATTCGCGCTGGTGATACTGTCTATTGCATGTGACCATTGTTGCGACCCGTTAATTTATTCACATTAAGGATGTTCTATGAGTATTCAACAAGCCACCTTGGCAGGTGGTTGCTTTTGGTGTATTGAATCGGCTTTTAATACCGTTGAAGGTGTCGATTCTGCGCTATCCGGTTATGCCGGAGGGCATACCGAAAATCCAACTTATAAGCAGGTATGTGAAGGCAATACCGGTCATGCCGAAGTGGTCAGAGTGAATTTCGATGATGAAAAAATTAGTTATCGGGATATTTTAGAAATCTTTTTTGCACTACATAATCCTACCCAGCTAAATCGTCAGGGTAATGATGTGGGTAGCCAATATCGTAGTGCGATTTTCTATCACAATGACGAGCAAAAACAGCAAGCCGAAGCAATATTAGCCGAAATTAGTGAACAACAGATTTGGCCTGATCCGGTGGTAACCGAAGTAGTTGAAATTAATAATTACACTCAGGCCGAAGATTACCATCAGGATTATTTCAGCAATAACCCGCAAAATCATTACTGTAATATGGTGGTTGCCCCGAAACTGGCTAAATTCAAACAGAAATTCGCCAGTAAACTCAAAAATTAATAGTCATATTCGCTCAAATCAACGGGCAACTTATTGTTGCCAGTTGATTTTATTCTGCATCGGTTGTTCATAAACGGATTGATAATGTTTTTCGATCTGCTGCCGGCGGATTTTCATGGTGGGGGTCATCATCTCATTTTCCACGGTCCAAGGCTCTTTGAGGATCCAGAAACCATCTAACCGTTCATGTTTATCCAATTGGCTATTCACCGCAGTGAGTAATGCTTCCAGCTCCATTTGCACTTTTTCTTTTGTCATTGTGCGTGCATGTTCATCCAGAATGGCCAGCACTACCGGCTGTTTCAGATTGCTGCCGACGACACAGATCTGTTCCAGTAAAGTACATTTGGCTAAATTGGCCTCAATGGGTCCCGGAACCACATATTTACCCTTGGCGGTTTTAAAAATGTCTTTCAGGCGACCGACAATGTAAATATAGCCATCGGCATCCTGCATGCCCTGATCCCCGGTACGGAAATAGCCGTCTTCGGTAAACGCCTGGGCAGTCAGTTCAGGTTGTTTGTAATATTCCCGCATCAGAAAATGACTCTTTATCTGAATTTCTTGTTCATCGCCCAGACGAATGTCGGCATTGAGTATTGGCTTGCCGATGGAGTCACGTTTATCACTGCGATAGGGGGCTTGAGTGGTGCCAGCAGCATTGGTTTCTGTCATGCCCCAGCCTTGGCTTATCTGGATACCGATGGATTCGTACCACTCCAACAAACTCGGTGCGATCGGCGCTGAGCCTGTTCCACAAAATTTAACCTGTTGTAGGCCTAAACCTTGACGGATTTTACGTTTGATAAACCAATTCAGTAGCGGAATGTTTAGTAACACATCCAGTTTGGCTTGCGGCAGTTTAGCCAATACACCGGATTGAAACTTTTGCCAAAGACGGGGCACTGAAATAAATAAGGTCGGTTGGCTATCCTGTAAATTGTCGATGAAAGTCTCTAGTGACTCGGTAAATGACAATTGCATTGTAATATTGGAATCGGCCGCATATAAGCTTAGCCCTTGCCCCAACACCCGTTCGGTAATGTGCGCCAATGGCAAATAAGACAGGTATCGCTCATGCTCCAAAGTTACAGTTGAATTTAACGTCGCCGTATAACTGGCGCAACCATTGATATAGCTTTGATATTCTAAGATAACGCCTTTGGGAGTGCCGGTGCTGCCCGACGTATAGACAATGGTCATGATATCGTCGGGGGTGAGTGTGGGCATATCAGCGCGTTTCGCCGTATTAGACAGTAGTTCTGTCCACTGTTTGTCTGCATTTATGGTGGGGTAAGGCATATCAATGCGGATCACCTCCGGTGCAAAAACGCCTTCATAGTGCTCGGCCTTGTCCAGTTTACCGACGAATACCGCCTTGGCTTCGCAATGTTGCATAACATAGGTAATGTTATCCAGATCGGCACTGGGGAATAAGGGCACACTAATCATGCCAGCCATACCGATTGCCCAGTCGGCGATCATCCATTCCATGCAGTTTTTTGAAAACAGGGCAACCCTGTCTCCTTGCTGCAAGCCCATTTCCATTAAGGCACTAGCGATAAGCTCGACCTGATCGGCAATTTGACTATAACTATATTCTTGCCATTGCCCGTTAACCGGTTGACGCATAAAAATTCGCGTTGGATGTTGCGTGGCTAAATAAAATAGTTGTTCTGCGGGTAAACGTTCAACGGTCATAAACGGACTCTTTGCAATGGCGGGATATTGAGTTTGTTATGCCGTGAATCGGTCACTAAATCAAGAGTAGAGAACAATTGATTAAAAAATAAACGGTTCACACCACTGGCTTTTACTGAAATAATAATTCCACTATAGCGAAGATAATTTTGTCTTCCTGACGGTATGAAATATGAAAGATATGCGGACTGCCTGTACTTTATTTATTCTACTATGCACTTTCACCAGTGCTGCTCGTAGCGCTGAGTCCGATGAAATTTTGTTAACTACCCAACATGATGTTTATGAAGATTATCTCTGTTTACTGGCGGGGCGCAATCCACTGGACATTGACGATTTTACGGGCGAGTGTTCCCGCCGTGATGTGGTAGAAATCATTTTACTACAGCAAGCCTTAGTCCTCGGTGGACTTAATTTACCGGTAAGGTTTGAACCGGGCAACTTTAGCTTACGCAATCGACGATTATTGCAAAAGGGCTATCTGCTGGTCAGTGTTGATACCTTCTGGTTAACTGAAGCCCAGCAATATGAGCACTATTTATATATCAGTGAACCGATGATCCGAAGGGGAGAATATACAGCTGGCGTATATACATCACCAAGCAATAAAAAAGTCTTGTCCAGCCGCAGTTTGCACGATGTACAACAGTTAAGTGGTGTTACGAGTCAACACTGGACCGCAGACTGGTACACCATGCAACAGCTACATTTAAAAAAACTGGTGGATGAACCGTCCTGGGTCTCGCAAGTGAAACTCGTCAACCAGCAGTTTGTCGACTTTATGCTGGCACCCTTTCATGTGGATTTTGCAAAAAATGGTGTGGATCTGGTTGTGGTTCCCAAGATCGCGGTAAAACTGGATGATAGCCGTCATTATGTGGTATCCAAAAATCATCCTATGGGGAAAGCGGCCTTAAAGGCCATTAATATCGGGATTGCCAAGATGCGCCAGACAGGTCGTATCCATAAAGCCTACGCGGACGCCGGTTTTTTCTACGCCCAAGAACATGGCTGGAAAATTATTAATGAGTAGGGTGCCCAATAAGATTGGAATTAGTCGTTATCATCGTCTTTATCCACCACTTGCGTGATTACTTTTTCCACTAACTTGACCCGCCCCTGCTTAACCAAGGCATCTCTGAGGATATATTCAATTTGCGCGTTAAGGCTGCGAATATCATCATCCGCCCAGCGCTGCATGGCGGCCAGTACATCAGCATTAATTCTTAACGGATAGGCTTTTTTAGCCACAATAGACTCTCATACAGCTCATTTTAATATTCATAATGGATTATTTAGCACGCTTGAAAACCGCTTTGCCAGACCCTCGTTGGAAACCTGCCAGAACAGGAAACTGGCAATGCACCAGCTCCCAACCGGCTCTACCCATATCGTTCAGATAAACTTCAAAGGCTTGCAAATCAGCACTGACACTGAAAAAGCCCTTTGCCTTCGCTCTCACTTCGATAATTTTGTATTCCCAATTCATACAATGTCCTTGTTCAGGCGTGATGAGCAGCCTAATAAAGGCTGCCGGTATTCACGATAGGCTGGGTTGCTTTATCGCCACACAGCACCACTAATAAATTGCTTACCATCGACGCTTTGCGCTCTTCATCCAACTCTACCACGCCTTTTTCTTTTAGCTTATCCAATGCCATTTCTACCATGCCTACCGCGCCTTCGACGATTTTGGTGCGAGCGGCAATAATTGCGGTCGCTTGCTGACGTTGCAGCATGGCATGGGCAATTTCGGGAGCATAAGCTAAATGACTGATACGTGCTTCATTAACGGTAACGCCGGCTTTGCCCAAACGTTCCTGAATTTCATCTTTTAATGCATCCGAAATGGTTTGTGGATGGCTACGTAACGAAATACCATCATCATCCTGTGGATCATAGGCGTAACAGCTGGCCATATTACGCAGTGCCGATTCACTCTGAATACTGACATAACTTTCAAAGTCATCTACTTCAAACACGGCTTCAGCGGTATCGGTAACGGCCCACACCACAATGGTGGCGATTTCAATGGGATTACCCTGATTATCATTGACCTTGATTTTACCGCTTTCAAAATTGCGAATACGCAATGATACCGTGCGGCGGATAAATAGCGGAATCGTCCAACGCAAACCATTGCGTTTTTCGGTGCCCACATAGCTGCCAAACAAGGTCAGGACTTTACCCTGATTCGGTTGCACCATAAAAAAGCCCGGTAAACACACACTGGCAACAACCAGCAGTGTTACGGCTAATCCCGGCATAAAGGTTTGCGCTAAAAGCCAGAACGCATTGAGGTAAAGGGCGACAATGACAATAAACATCCAATAGCCATTAATTGAAAAGCCTTGTTTTTCGTTAACCATGATACATTTCTCCAAAGTGATACCATATTGATATCAACTCTAGATCTACTTTAGGTGACTGTAAAGATTTATTAATAAACTATTTATTGTCAGGCAATGTATTAAAAATCCTAATTTATATAGCTTATGTGAGGTGATTCCTAGCGTTGGGTACCTTGTAGTGTAATTTGGGTTCAAGCAGAATAAGTTGCTCTTGTTGCGACTCTTTCGGATATTCGATCACATTTGTATCGATTGTAGTGACTATCGCTTCTATCATCGGGTTACGATTTTTTTCACTGCCACCAACGTGATAAAAGTGTTCTCTGGTTAATATATTAAACTTTGACCAAAGTGATTCTATATACTCATTCTTTCGATAATCATTATGATGCCAAGTTGACAAAATAAAATCACACATTGCTTTACTAAGTGTTTCGAATAGTGCCAATTCGTGCGATTCATCCCAGGAATTGAAGTAGTCCACATGCCTACCAATATAGGGTGGATCACAATAGATGATATCTCCTGGTTGGGCAGCAACAATAGTTTGTTCAAAGGATTGGCATTTAAATTCTATATCACGTGAGGTTAGAACTTTTCTTACACTGGATACCTGATTGACTATCTTAGTGACGTATGCTTGGGCAAAACGTTTAGGTTTTCTGCAAAAAGGAATATTAAATCCACCTTTACGATTAAAACGAATCATGCCATTAAAGCCAGCTCGATTAATAAAAAGAAAGTCTAGGGGGCTATGGTTTGTATTAAAGCGTTCTCTTATCTGGTAGTAATGTTCCTCGCCTTTTTCAAGTAAGAGTGCGCCCTCCTTTTCTAAATATTGTTTCACAATTTCTGGAGTGATTTCACCTGATTGAATCCCAGCGTAAAAATTAATTAAGTGAGGATTTGTATCACACATTAATGCTTTCTTGGGCGCGATGTTGAATGCGACCACTCCTGTACCCATAAAAGGTTCTACCCATCTTCCTTCAAATTCATCAGGAACGAGATTCTGAATCCAGGGTACAAGTTTGGTCTTAATTCCTTGCGATTTTATAGGTGGTACAGATACTTTGACAGTCAAGCTGAGAAGTGCTCATTTAGTTTTTTAATATGTATATAGTAGGTTACCTTAACTTCAATAATATAACAATCCCAATTTGGGATATTCCAATTTGGGATGCACAATATTTCAAGTCGTTAAGGGGGCATGCAATTTGTATCACGAAATTCTCAAAAAGTTACGAATCGATAAAAAAGTGACACAGTTGCAGCTTGCTGAATTTCTAGGCCGTCCTCAATCATTTGTGTCTAAATATGAAAGCGCTGAACGGCGACTCGACGTAGTTGAATTTATTCAGATATGTATAGCTCTTAACGAGTTACCATCTGACGTTATATTAAATGTCGCAAAAGGAATGAAATGTGGAGTTCAAAGAAAAGTTTGATGCTTTATTGGAAGAGTACAAAGCTGATTATAATATATGTGGTGTTATTTCTACTGCGCAAAAAGTTTATCCAATAGGCAGTGACACCAAGGTATTGAGTACTGTCTTTGAGCTTTTTTCCCGGCCAATAATTCAACAGTTTGCTGATGAAAATGGTTATGATGTCATTGAACCTACAGTGCAAAATCACTACCCAGATTTCACATTACAAAAATCGGATAATGATAAAAGAAAAATTGCAATTGATGTAAAAACCACATACAGAAATAAGTCTAATGGTAGGTTTAAATATACGTTAGGTGGTTATACAAGTTTCCTTAGAAATAATACTAAGAACATCGTCTTTCCATTTGATGAATATAAAGAACATTGGGTGATGGGATTCGTTTATACAAGAGTTGCGTTAAAAAAAGCGGCAGAATACAAAATATATAACACAGATGAAATGGAAGATATTGCTCTTCCTTATAAGGATGTTAAAACTTTTTTCCAGCAAAAATGGAAAATATCAGGTGATAAAGCAGGCTCAGGAAATACTACCAATATTGGTAGTATCAGCGGATGTATTGAGGATTTTTGTATGGGTAATGGGCCTTTCTTATCAGAAGATGAATTTATCGATTATTGGAGGCATTACGAACGTACCGCTAAGCTGAGAGCAGGTAAATACTTTGATATTGAAAGCTATCGAAATTGGAAAAATAGAAGATAGTCTCATTCATCATTCATCATTCATCATTTAGCATGCCGGATAATTTATTAACCGTATTCCAGTTTCTGGCGGTGACTGACACGCCTAGTGCTTTTCCTATTAAGGCCGCCAATTTGGAGCGGCCAATCCCGTCAGGGGCATATAAATAGAAAGTATGCGCAGTGAGTTGATATTGTTCTGTGGTGGTTTTGACGGCATCCAGTTTGGCAATATCCGGCTGCGTAGCGGGGGATTCGAGAAAGAAAAAATGTAATGACTTGCCTTCTTCGGTAGGGAATGGATTGAGGTCAATGGCTTGTTGCCACTGCTCTGCGTCGAGTATTAATACTCTAGGCTGAAATCCTTTAGTATCGAAAATTCCTTGGCCAATATCTTTGGCAATGGCCTGTCGATCAGACTGTTGAGCCTCAAACACCATATTGCCACTTTGAATATAAGTTTGGATATTGGCATAACCTTTGGCAGACATCATGGCGACAAGATCTTTCATAGGCAAAATATGGTTGCCGCCCACATTAATGCCGCGAAAAAGTGCAATATAGCGATTCATCATATTCCCCGTTTAATCATAAACCCGGACAGCTTATCCCGAATTTGAGTCACTTAGAACCAACAGTTTTAACCAAACCCCTATTCATCGCTTGCATCCGTTCAGGTGCCGATTTACATTGCCTGATAATCGATGATGACGCGAAAATGGAGTAGCGTTTGTCCTTACCAACCTCATTTTAAAAAGGATCCACAGTGCGAATTCAGGTGCCAGAGCGAATTGTTCCGCTAGACAGTATTTTACCCGACGAACCCTTATTAATGATGGGCGCAGGCCCAGTGCCTATTCCGGCAAGGGTAGCAGCGGCGAATGGCATCGTGATTAACCATCTGGGCGATACGATGGCGCAGATTATTGAGCAGGTTAAAGTCATGTCGCGCTATGTCTTCCAGACCGAAAATGGTCGTATTTTAGGGGTTGCTGGACCGGGATCTGCCGCGATGGAAATGGCGGTCGCCAATCTGGTTGTGCCCGGCAGTAAGGTATTGAGTATTTGTAATGGCTTTTTTAGTAGCCGTTTGGCTGAAATGGCACAACGTCTGGAAGCCGATGTGGTCAAACTACCGGTAGCGGAGGGAACGGCTGCGTCACTTGATCAGGTGGAAGCTTATATACAACAGCACAAACCGCAAGTCTTAACCATTGTGCAGGGCGAAACCTCCAATACCGTATGTAATCATAACCTGGCACAAATTGCGGCACTGGCCAAGCAACATGATTGTTTAGTGATTGTGGATGCCGTTTGTACCCTGAGTACCATGCCGCTGGATATGGACGAGTGGGGCATTGACGCAGTGATTACCGGGGGGCAAAAAGGCCTGTCCTGCATTCCCGGTATTTCGTTGATTGGTTTTTCAGAACGGGCGTGGCAGCATATTCAATCACGTACTGATCAACTGCGTCACTGGTGTTTAGACGCCAAATTGGCCGAGCAGTTTTGGTATAAAAAATCCTATCATTACACTGCCCCGGTGTCGGGTATTTTGGCGATTCACGAGGCCATGCGGTTAATTATTAATGAAACCTTGCCGGTGCGTTTTGAGCGTCATTTACGATGTTCACAAGCGTTACAAGCGGGAATAGAAGCCTTAGGACTGGAATTGTATGTGGAACCCAGTGCGCGTTTGAATTCGGTCGTGGGAATTAATTTACCAGATGGTATTGAAGGTAAAGCCATCCTCAAATATATGTCGGCTCGTTATCGGGTGGAAATATCCGGGTCATTTGGTCCCAATATTATTCGTATCGGCCAAATGGGTGAACAATGCCGGGCGCATAATTTGTTCCGCACCTTACATGCGCTGGGAGCCAGTTTTATTTCGATGGGGCAAAGTCTGGATTTACCAGCAGGTGTCGCAGCACTGGAAAGTACCTTGGATAAGTATGAATTTCCGGCAACGCCAACAGAAAGTTTAATTTACGCTGCCTCCTAAACGGGAAATTAAAATGTAAATATTTAGGCTATTCGAGTTGGGCTATTGCCGATTTAGGCATACACTCAGATGAATAAACTTGTCGGGAAGTGATATGTCCGAACATCCAGCCTTGATGTTTAGTTTGGCGGTTTTGTTTATTGCCAGCACAACATTTTATCTGTTTACCTTTATATTGCCGCGCCGTCCGGAGCGGCAATATCGCCTATCACTCATCTGTATTCAGTATGCCTTTATTGCCAGTTTCATTGGTTATGTTGGCTTCGTACTGCGTTTCTATGACCAGTTAATATGGTCAGTCGTGTTAACCAATGCGTTTTTAATTGGCACGTTCTATTTGGTTTATATGGGGCTGGTTTATCGGCATATTGGCTCATTGGCCGTGGGTTACATCGCGCTGATGGTGACACATATTGTGCTGTTCTGCGCATTGCAAACGCTACTCGCAAAACATAGTCAAAGTGAAATGCTCCGGGACTTGTTCTCACTGGTTAATCTGGTATTGCCGGTGTCGCTTATTGTCAAACTGGAGCGTAGTCAAGGTGATCATTCATTGCTGGGTAAAAATATGATTATTGCCGCAGTGACGTTGTTTTGGATTTGTTTACTGCTGATTTACCCCATGTTTATTAAGTTTTATCGGCCTGATGTGAATCAAAATATCTATTTTGTTGCCTTGGGACTGTTTAGTTTACAGTCATTATTTTTTGCTGGGGTCGCCTATATTCAAATCAATGAATTGGTAGGCAAACTCAAAGCCGATTCATACACTGACAGTCTGACCGGACTAAAAAACCGGTTGTTTTTGAATCGTATTGCTGAGTCACTATTTTCAGCGGCTCGTCGTTATCGTTTTGGTAATTGCCTGATGGTAGCGGAGCTGGATGAATTAAAATCACTGAAAAAGCGTTGCGGTAATCCAACGGGTGATGAAGCGATTAAGCGTGTGGCTGAGTGTTTGGTTGGATTAGTACGTAAGGAAGACATCTTGATCCGCATTGATTGTGAGGATTTTCTCGTTTTACTACCCAACATTAGCGCAAGCAAAGCCAAAATGGTCGCCGAGAGGATGGTTGCAGCGGTACAGCAATGTTCATTCAGTGCCAATCAGCAAGCTGTTCCTTTGTCGATAAGTATTGGTCTTAGTGCCATACAGGACGGTGACGATTTACAAGCCGCAATTAAACGAGCCGAACAGGCAAAAATACAGGCGCAAAAGTTGGGAATAAGCCAAATACAATTAGCCGAAACTCAACCCTATACTGATATGGCCGAGCCCATAGTCGCGCATTAATGGTTTTATATCCGGTCAATTTGGCTCTGAACTGAGTGCTTGCCTCTTGCTAATATATCGGTCTAATGGTCTGATATAGCTACAAATTTAATAATGTTTAATCCCTTTCTTAAGCCTGTTTTTATACTTACTGCCCCGTGATTTAACGAATAGAACAGTTTAAGTGTGTAATCGAGACTTCGCTGTATGAACAATACCCAAACTGACTTTTTTGATCCCCGCTATCCGGATTCCCATTATTTACGTCAAGCTGCGCAAAAACGTATGCCACGCTTTGCTTTCGATTATCTGGAAGGAGGTTGCATTGATGAAGTAGGCTTGTCACGCAATCGTCAGCAGATAGAACAAATACAACTACGTAGTGAGTTATTAAAACCTTTTGATAAAAGCGATTTAAGTTGTGAATTATTTGGTCATCGTTACGACTTACCCTTTGGTATTGCCCCAGTGGGATTACAAGGTTTAATGTGGCCCAAAGCTCCGGAAATACTAGCTAAAGCAGCGGCACAAATGAACATTCCCTATGTACTTAGTACGGTCTCGTCAAGCAGCTTAGAACGCATTGCCGAGGTGTCCGAAGGTAAAGCATGGTTCCAGCTTTATAACCCCACTGGCGATGAAATTCGTCAAGACTTACTTCAAAGAATACATTCAGTACGAATTCCAGTATTGGTAGTCACGGTTGACGTACCGACTTTTGGATATCGAATCAAAGATATTAGGAATGGTTTATCTATGCCACCGAAAATGTCGTTAAGCAATATTCTACAAATGTTGGCAAGGCCTAACTGGTTGTATCATACGATGTTAGCAGGTGAGCCGCAGATGCAAACCTTAAAACCCTATATGCCTAAAGGCATGCCGGTCGATCAACTGGCAGCATTTATGAATAACACCGTGATGGGCAGAGTTGATATTGAAGGTTTAAAGCCGATTCGTGATAGCTGGAAAGGTCCGTTATTAATCAAAGGATTAGTGAGTGAAACCGATGTTCAGCATGCGATAGCTCTGGGAGCTGACGGTGTGGTGCTATCCAATCACGGTGCGCGTCAATTGGATGCGGGCGAGTCACCAGTACAAACCATGCAGCAGATTGCTCAGAAATACGGTGATAAAATCAAAATTCTGATGGATAGCGGCTTACGCAGTGGCTCAAATGTCGCCTGTGCACTGGCTAAAGGCGCTGATTTTACCTTCTTGGGTCGTACCTTTGTATATGGAGCAGGTGCATTAGGTGACAGAGGCGGTGTACACACCATCAATATGCTGAAAAAGCAGCTGGAGCAAACTATGAGCCAATTACGCTGCCCGAATGTTAAAGCACTGCCAGAGTATCTGGTTAAATAGTGAATTTATGATTAGAGTCGCAACTATTGATGATTTAGTCGGCGTGCTTGGTTTATATAAACAGCTTCGCCCTCAAGATCCTGAATTAGATATCCATTTTGCCCAACAGCAGTGGTTAGAGATTATCAACGATCCACAAACCTTTATTGTTGTAGCAGAAGTTAACGGAGAATTAGCTTCAACCTGTGCGCTGGGCATTAATAACAGTATTGCCAACGGTGCCAGACCTTTTGGGATTATCGAGCACGTCATAACGGCGCAAAAATTCAGACGCAGAGGATTAAGTCGTCAGGTGCTGGAATTTGCTATATCACTCGCCTGGAAAAAAAACTGCTGCAAGGTCATGTTGCTGTCGGGCGAGCTATTAACACCGGCCCATGCATTATATGAATCCGTTGGTTTTAAAAGTGGTATAGAAAAAGGCTTTGTGATTAAAGCACCGCAGTGAACAACAAAGACGGGCCAAAGCTGTAACTGAGGCCAAATATGGAAAAAAATGCCGTTCAGTTTAACTGAACGGCATTTTGCTTAGGACAACAACAACTTTTATGTTTTACACAATCCCTGAACCGGTGTGACCTGATGAGGGTCTTTTGCTGGCAATTTGTTCACGATAACGAGACCGGCGATAGGCTTGTAACGGATTGATTGCTCCACCCGTTCGTAATCTTGCCATTGCCAGAATAGGTGATACATCCAGATGAAAAGCTGCTTTTAGAGTATTGCTGGCCATCAGTGCATCGTTACTCTCCTGATAGCCATATAAGGCTTCACGATCCACCAATTTGGCCTGTACAAAAGAACGCTGTACCGACTCAGCCGAATTCATCAGACTTTCAATCGGGTCGGTAACGTTATGGGATTGATCGAGCATATAAGCCGGATCAAATCCTTCTGCGGCACGGTATTCGGCATCGACCAATTCATTAAAAATCAGAAACTGTTGATAAGGATTAATCGACCCGCTATCCAAATCATCATCGCCGTATTTACTGTCGTTAAAATGGAAACCCGCCAGTTTTTTAAATTGAATCAGCCGTGACACAATCATCTCGATATTCACATTCGGGGCATGGTGGCCTAAATCCACCAACGACTTGGCTTTATCCCCTAGCTCCATGGCACATAACACATTGGTGCCCCAGTCCTGAATAACCGTTGAGTAGAATGCCGGTTCAAACATCTTATGTTCAATAAACATCTGCCAGTCGTCCGGCAGGGCGTTATAGATCACCCTAGTAGAATCCAGATAACGCTCTAATGCACGACTAAAATGTTGTTGGCCGGGATGATTACTACCGTCCCCTACCCAAACAGTTAATGCTTTACTGCCCAGTGCTTTGCCGTATTCGATACAGTCCAAATTGTGTTTTATCGCTTGCTCGCGAGTCGCGGTGTCGGTATGAGTCAAACTGCCGTATTTGTAACTGTGCTGTTGATCGGCCTGATCCTGAAAGGTATTAGAATTGACTGCATCAAATTTGAGTCCTAGCGTATCAGCCTGCTCGCGTAGGGCTGACATATCATCTACTACGTCCCAAGGGAAGTGGGGTGATACGGTCGGTGTACAAGTCACTAAGCGGTTGATGACCGCGCAATCTTCCAGTTTTTCAAAAATATTACGTGGCTCACCGATACCGGGAAAGCGGGCAAAACGGGTACCACCGGTGCCGACGCCCCAACTGGGTACTGCGATGCTGAAGCTCTGGGCTTGCTTAAGTACATCTTCAATATCAATATTGTTACGCGCCAGCTTTTCACCCAGCGCTTGATAATCCTGATGTATTTCCTGTTTTAACTGCTTGTTGCAGTCTTCGATAAAATTAAGATCTAGCAGATTACTCACAGACAATTCCTTGGTTAAATTAGCGGAGAAAGGCTTCGTGTAAACCACCATCAACACTGATAATTTGGCCGGTGGTTTTACTCAGCTGACCGGAAATCAATAGATAGGCCGCTTCTGCCTGATCTTCCGGTGTGATGGGTTGGCGCGTTAAAGTACGTTGTGCATAAAACTCGGCCAGTTTAGTACGCAAAGTGTCGTCGTCATCTTCAGTTGAAAAAGGCACTGAATATTTAGTCAACGAGGCAATCACTCGATCACGAGGAAACATGGTACTGCCTTTCACTACGGTTGCTGGTGCCAAACCGTTTACGTTGACTAGCGGTGCCAGCTCAACGGCCAGTTCACGAACCAGATGGTTGGCGGCAGATTTACTGGTGTCGTACGCTATTGAGCCTTTTTTAGCCACCACGCCATTGACACTGGTCGTTAACACCAGCGCGCCGGGAAGTTGTTGCTGTTGCCATATTTTGGCTGCTTCGGTACCGACGATATAGGCACCTTTCACATTCACAGCAAAACTGGTATCAAACATCTCATCATGATCCATTCCACTTTGACCGGGCGCTAAAAACACCCCGGCTGTAACAATCACTTTATCTATACCGCCGTAAGCCAAAATGACTTGATCAAGCATGGCTCTGACACTGCTACGACTGGTAATATCGACGCTAAGTTCGATAGCTGCTCCACAGCCGGACAGTCCGCTGCCCGCCACGCCAATTCCCTGACCATAAATATGCTGCAATTCTTCGGCGGTTTGTCTGGCCGCTTCGATACGTAAATCCGCACAAACCACATGCGCACCTTCGGCAGCGACTCGGTATGCAGTCGATTTACCAATACCATCACCGGCACCGATGACCACCACCACATCGCGAGCTAAGGTTTTTTCGGCAGGCATGCGCTGTAATTTGGCTTCTTCCAGTGCCCAGTATTCAATATCAAACGCTTCCTGAGCGGGCAGTGCGGTATATTCACTCACCGCTTCGGCACCGCGCATCACTTCAATGGCACAGTTATAAAACTCGGTGGTCACCCGCGATTCACTTTTGTTTTTGCCCCAGCCAATCATGCCAACTCCGGGGATGAGTACTACTGTTGGACTAGGATTGCGCATCGCGGGTGAATCGTCGCGCTTGTACTGGTTATAGTATGTACTGTAATCATTGCGGTATTGTTCAAGACCTTGTTTGAAGGTTTCAATCAGGCTGTTCAAGTCGTCGCTTTGCGGGTTCCAGTCCAGATACAGCGGTTTAATTTTGGTGCGTAAAAAGTGATCCGGACAAGAGGTTCCCAATTCTGCTAAACGTGGGGCATCTACACTGTTTACAAAGCGCAAGGTTGGCTCGTCGGCCTGAATGGTGGCGATAAATTTGGCTTTGCTGGACAGCAATCCACGAGCCACCGGCAAAAAACGGGTTAATAAATTTTCACGCTCCTGCTCGCTTAAGCTCGAAAACTTGGGGCCACCAAAGGTGTTGTCGCCTTTATCGTGTTGCTCAATAAAGCGGCCAGCCTGCTCAATGACCCACAACGAGGTTTCATAACAGTCCTTACTGTTATCTTCCCAGTTAGTGTGACCATGTTGGCCTAGTAATATGCCTTTAATATCTGGGTTTTTATCATACACTTCGGCACATAATTTGGCCGCTTCCCATCCGGGACGCATCCAGGGTACGTAGGCTAGTGCACCGCCCCAAACCTCCTGTGTCAGTCGTTCCTGATCTTTACAAGAGGCGATAGAAATTACGGCATTAGGATGCAAATGATCCACATGTTTGTTCTTGATCATTGAATGTAGCGGGGTATCAATAGATGAAGCGCGGGGATTTAAACAAAACACACAATGAGGGAATAAACCCACCATCGCATCTTCGCCACTGGATTTATAACCGGTCTCTGGCATTTGCTGGTAAACCGTATCGAGCACCTGAAGTTTGTCTTCATATAACGAGGCAAAATTGGCTCTGGTGGCGGTACGTAAATCGCCGCCTGAACCTTTTACCCAAAGAATTTCGACTGGCTTGCCGGTGAGTGGATCCTTTTCAATTAATTTCGCCGAGGTGTTACCGCCGCCTGTATTGGTAATGCGTTGATCTGAGCCTAACAAATTGGAACGATAAACAAGGTTATCGACGGGATCCAATTTATCGGCGACTTCGTCAGACCAGAGATAATTAACATGGCGAAATTCGAGTTGCGAGTCCTGCATAGATAATAGTCCGGCTTATATCAAGATTGAATGTGCAACCAATTATAATCATCAATCAATCATTTTCAATCATTAAATTGTCATTATCGAACATTTGTGCTCTAATGTTGTAAATAATGTTAATATTTTTGCTCATTTTGAACGCTTGATTTAGTGTTTCACTACCAAAATATAACAAAGGGCAAATTAATGCTTAAACCACAACGTCATCACCTTATCTTAGATCTGCTGGATGAACGGCGATTGATTACCGTTCAGGAGTTAACCAATGAGCTCTCTGCTTCAGAAGCGACTATCCGCCGTGATTTAGTGGAACTGGCCGAAGAAGGCAAACTGAAAAAAGTGCACGGTGGAGCCGAATGGCCGGATCAGCATAAGAAGCGGCGCTTGCAACACCTTGAAGGTAGTGCTTTTTTAGTCGACAAGGAAAGAATGACTCGTGAAAAGCACCTTATTGCCCGTAAAGCAGTTGAGCTGTGTGAAGATGGTGAGTCCATTATCATTAATGGTGGTAGTTCTACTTTTATGATGGCCGAATATCTGGCTAAACGGGAACTTAACATCTTGACCAACTCCTTTCCTTTGGCGTTGGAATTACTCGAAACCAGCGATAATCGCATTACTTTGCCGGGCGGTGAGCTGTATCGCAAACAAAAACTGATTTTGAGCGCTTTTGAGCACGACACTATTAAGCACTATCACGGTACCAAAATGTTTATGGGGACGCCCGGCATTGGTGATTACGGTGTGATGGAGTCTGATCCACTATTGATTAGTGCTGAGCAAAAATTAATGCGTCAGGTGGATCAACTGATTGTATTAGCTGATTCAAGCAAGTTAGGTAAGCGTTCCAATTTTATTCTTTGCCCATTGGAGGAAGTCGATATTTTGATCACCGACAGTGGCGTAGATGAAAAATATCTACGTCTGTTCGCAGAGCATGGTGTCCAGACGATTATCGTCGATGCAGATAAAACCTGAAAGCCACAACAATAAGGGGAGAGTATTTAGATATGGGGAATCAAGAGTTTGAGCGCTCGCCGGTGACAGCCAACCGGCTGCAACCTGCCAGGCATTTTGCCGCCAGTTATGCTGGAGAGCACGTAGCTGGTACCGAGTTTGTTATTGGTGCCATGTTTGTTACTTGGGGTGTAGGAACCAGTGATATTCTATTAGGTTTATTGTTGGGTAATCTACTCGCCGTACTGACTTGGGCATTGGTGTGCGCCCCTATCGCGGTGAATACGCGCTTAACCTTGTACGCTTATCTGGAAAAAATAGCCGGCCCCGGTACGATTAAACTCTATTCTATTGTTAACGGTACGTTGTTCTGTGTACTGGCTGGTACCATGATTACCGTTTCGGCGTCGGCGGTGCGTATCTTATTCGATATTCCTCCGCAGGTAGATTGGTACCCAACTAGCGTCGGATTTGTGGCAATCGCCTTGATTGTTGGGGCTGTTGTGGTGGCGATTGCCGCCAAAGGATTTAAACGGGTAGCCCAATTTGCCGAGGTGTGCGCACCCTGGATGATTCTGATGTTTTTTGCAGGCGCATTAGCATTATTACCTTTATTAGCCAGCATGACGCCGGGTATCGATTCAATCAGTAGCTTTTCAGACTTTAAAACCGCAGCGGATCAATATATCTGGGTTGCCAGCAGCAACAGCGAGCTGGGACTTTGGCACGTTGCAGCCTTTGCCTGGGTGTGTAATTTCGCCATGCATGGAGGACTATCCGATATGACGGTATTACGTTTTGCGCGACGTGCCAACTACGGATATTTTTCTGCGCTGGGGATGTTTATCGGCCATTTTGTGGCCTGGATTTGCGCCGGTGTAATGGGAGCGGGCGCCGCCTTGTTACTGAAAACCTCGGTGGCTGTCTTGGATGCCGGTGAAGTGGCATTTCAGGCGTTAGGGGCGGCTGGCATTATTGCTGTTATTATCGCTGGTTGGACAACTTCTAATCCGACAATTTATCGCGCCGGGCTTGCTTTTCAGTCACTTAACCCCAAATGGGATCGTGTTAAGGTGACAATGGTGACTGGTGCCGTGACCACCATTATCGCCTGTTTTCCTTTTGTTTTTTCCAAACTGATGGATTTTGTCAGCATTATGGGGCTGATTCTGGCACCGGTTGGTGCTGTAATAGTGACTGAACACTGGATCTTCCCAAAACTGAATTTGACTCGTTATTGGTCATCTTATGAAAAGCACTTTACCAACTGGGCGGCAGTGATTGCATGGGGTGGGGCGTTAATTGCGGCGATCTTATGCTACTCCATTGGCGTGCACCAATTTTTCCTGATTATCCCAAGCTGGATCACCGCGACAGTAATTTATATTGTGTTAGCTAAAATGATGGGGGCAACAAAATCATACCCTGCTGAGCAACAGCGTGAAGCTGCACAGCAGCAACAAAGAGAAGCTGAGGAGAAAACATTTCTACATAATCTTGCAACCAAACATACTCGTGGTAATAAAATCGCCACCGGTGGCAAGTTAACCTTACTCAAATGGATCGCTATCACGAGTTTAGTGTTCTGTGCCAGCTTAGCCATTGCCTGTGCTCAGGGGACATTCGCTTTGGCCGTGTTCCAAAGCTGGTTGATATGGCCAAGCATGATTTATTTTGTTAGCGCGACTTTATGGGCGATAGGAAGGGATAAACAAGAATCAGCAGAAGTGAAGTATCTGGCGGTAGATCATGAGCTGCAATCCTGACGCTTGCCTGATCATCGATATTGGCAAAACCAATATCAAGTGCGTGTTACTGGATGAACTGGGCCAAACATTATGGTCCCGTTCACAGTCGAATATTAGTCAAACTGACAAGGTTTATCCGTATTTTGATCTCGACGGGATCTGGCAGTGGTTACAGTCCAGTATTCACTTTGCCAACACTATTGCACCGATTAGCGCGATTAATATCAGTACTCATGGTGCTTGTGCGGTATTAATCGATGAACAGGAAAAATTAGTGTTACCGGTGCTGGACTATGAGCATCCGATCCCCGAGGACATCAGCCAGCAATATGACGCAATTCGGCCTGATTTTACGCAAACGTTGTCGCCTAATTTGCCATTAGGGCTCAATTTGGGACGACAGCTATTTTGGTTACAACAGCAATATCCCGTCGAGTTTGCACGTACTCACCATGTTTTGATGTATCCCCAATATTGGGTATGGCGTTTAACCGGCCAAGCCGTAACCGAAGTAACGTCATTAGGCTGCCATACTGATTTATGGTTACCCGCCGAACAAACCTATTCGTCGTTATTGGATGAACTGGTGCTACGTTCCGCTATGCCGCCCATTAAAACCGGATATGAAGTGGTGGGAGGACCTACCGACGAGGTGTGTCAATCTACCGGCTTATCTGCAAATTGCAGAATATATAGCGGTGTACATGATTCTAATGCGGGTTTTGCCCGTTACCTATATAGCATGCCCGACAAACCGGTGACGTTGGTATCGATGGGAACCTGGATTATTTGCATGACCACCGAACAGCGTTTGAAAAACCTGCAAGAAAGTCGGGATACGTTGGGGAATGTGAGCGTTGCTGGCAATCTACTCCCCTGTGCCCGTTTTATGGGCGGGCGGGAGTTTGAGCAAATATGCCAACTAACAAATAGTGACATGACCGGTGATTATCAGCCCGATGATATTCAGCAATTGATTGATGATGGCGTGTTTGGCTTGCCGCCTTTTAGTCAAAGTGGGGGGCCATTCGCTGGGCGCGAAGGACGGATTATCGGCAAGCCTGCATCCGGTAGCGCACTGGCGAGTTTATATCTGGCATTGATGATCGATTATCAACTGGATTTACTCGGTGTGATTGGCGATGTGATTTTTGGCAGTGCGTCACGTAAAAACCCGTTGATGTGCCAGTTATTGGCACAACTTCGCCCTCGTCAGCGAATTCTACTTTCCGGTGATAGTGCCGGTACGGTGGTTGGTGCCTGGTGTTTAACCCGTTGGCAGCAAGCGCCTGATCCTTATTTAACCCAGTTTGATATTGCTAAAGCAACCAACATCAATGGCTTGTTGATATATCGCGATCGCTGGCGTGATTTGTCAGAGCAAATCGACAGGCCGGTGAGTTTGGCTGGATAAATAGCTTTAATTTAATCCCTTTAATTTGGAAGTAATACAATGCAAAAGTTAGTTCAACGATATATGACGGTGCTGACCTTATTGGTACCGGCCAGTTTATTTTCGGTAGCATCTGTGGCTGCTACGGCCGAATTGGTGCAACAGAATAATCGACTCAAGGTCAGTACCGATAATGGTAAATTACAGGTCAGCGCCAGCGAAGGTAAGCAACTTAAAATATTACTACAAAGTATAAAATTCAATTATCAGAGTGCGAAGAAGTGGGATATTAGTACCGCTGATCAGAACTCGATTCAACTTACCGGTCACTTTGCGCCAAGTGCAGAATTTTATCGTACGGTTTATGATAATGATCAACGTCTGGTTAATCTGACCATTAGTAAAGTGAGCGGTGGATTTCGCTTACATGCTTCCCCTAAATGGGGGCGACAGGTCACGCTGGAATTAAAAGATCTGGATGATCATATTTTTGGTTTGACCGAAGGTTTACAGCCAGATAATCGTTTGTCTCCCGATTTGCGTAATTCGGTGATCCAAGTGGATGTGAATGCTGAAGAAGCCAGTATTCATGAAAACTTTGCTTCAGCTCATTCAGCCTTTTTTATCAGTAGTTTAGGTTATGGATCGTTTTTTGATACCTTTGCACGGGGTACCTACAGCATTGCGATAAACGGGGTGCATCGCATTCATCATGACGGTGGAGAGCTGGATTGGTATCTGTTTTTTGGGGATAGCGGTGCGCAAATTCATCAAGCTTATTTTGATCTGATTGGCGATCCCAAAAGCGTACCTGCTTGGGGATTAGGACCAATTGGCTGGCGCGATCAAAACGATGGTGGTGCAGCCGAGGTGTTGGACGACATTGAAAAAATGAATCAGCTCGAAATCCCGTTTACCTCCTGGTTTATCGACCGTCCGTACAGTGATGGAACTCATGGCTGGTCAGAGATGAATTTTAGCCCGATCTTTGCCGAACCGGGCAAATGGATCAGTAAAATCCGTCATGATTACGGATTGGAATTTATGACCTGGACCACCCCGGCATTTTTTGGCGCCACGCCTTTTGCCAAGCATTTATTAGGTAGCTTTAGTTATATTGATTTAACCGATAAAAATACGGTGGATGCGTTCAAGCAAACACTGGTAGACAAGCAACTGCAATACGGTGTGAAAGGTCATAAAATCGATCGAGCCGACGAAGGCTTTCCGGTATATGAAAAATGGCAGGACGAATCGGTATTACCGGCTTATCGCCGCAATCAATATGCCTATTTGATGGCCAAAGTCCATGATGAAGCGCTACGCAGTGTGTGGGGAGATGATCAAATTACCTTCGTACGTTCGGCGATTCATCGTAGCCAGCCTTATGTGAGCGCTATCTGGGCTGGCGATCCGCGTACCACCTGGGAAGGGTTGCAAAGCAATTTTGCCAATGCCGCGCGCAGTGCCTTTATGGGCTTCCCGGTGTGGGGTACCGATGTGGGTGGCTATCAGGGGGATGGTTATATTCCCGAAGACTTATATTTGCGCTGGTTACAGGCAGGTAGTATGAGTGGCTTATTTGAAATAAAACTCGATGGTGCCGGTGGTGATGGCAAAGACAGAATGCCTTGGCAATACAGCGAAAAGGTACAAAACCAGTTCCGCGCTATTCTGGATGACCGTATGCAACTGGTGCCTTATCTATATTCACTGGCACAAACCAGTGGTGATAATGGCACGTTGATGCAACCGTTGGCTTATCGCCATCTGGACGACAGCAACACCTATTCTGTGTGGGATGAATTTTATGTGGGCGACGGGATTTTAGTCGCACCGGTATTCGAGCCCGGTGAACATCGCAGTGTGTATTTGCCACAAGGTCAATGGCGTGATTTTGATGATGCCAGTGTGCGTTTTGAAGGAGGTAAAACGATCAAGGTCGATGCACCACTGAGCAAGTTGCCGCGTTTTGTTCAGGCTAATAGTGTATTTGTCACCGGCAACCTGTATGCGGGTAATAGCAAATTATGGCAACAGCAGCCTAAACAACTGATTATTCATGCTTTCCCGGGTGAAAAAGATAGCCAAAAAGCATTTACCTACGTGGATATGTTGGATAAGGATCAACACAAAATTATCAAACTGGAGCGCAGTGCCAAGCAGATAATCGTTAGCAGCCCCGCAATGAGTTATTTGCGTCAGTTTGAAGTTGTGTTGGATGCCAAGCCGCATAAAGTACAAATTAACGGTACTGAGGTAGATTTTGCTTACGATGCACAAAGTAAGCTGCTAAAGGTTAAATCTGCTCTACAGTCTGATATTAGTCTGGCGATTAGTTTGTAACAGGTACTTAATCGTAGTTCGATTTACTCACAAAACCACCCGGCAGGGTGGTTTTGTTTTTGTGCTTATATGACCGCTACGACCCTAATCCAGTTGCCATGTTAAGCCGACTGGCTTAGTCTGCCTGTCAATTCAATCCGCTCTGTTATAGGTGATGTTGTGTATACCGCGCTTCCTAATCGTCCTGACTGGACGGCCTTGTTAAAATCCGGTAATCGACTTTTTATTGGCTCCAATGCGGCGGTGCCCAATGGTCTGATTGATGACTTGATTAACCACAGTAAGGACTTGCACGATATTGAAGTGGTACACATTAATACCGTGTCCGATAGCCGCTGGGTCGAGCCTGAATATAAAGAGCTGTTTAAGGTGAACACCTTTTTTATCAACGGCGATAAAATGCGACAAGCGGTAAACGAAGGCCGTGCCGATTATACGCCGTGTTTCTTGTCTGAAGTGCCCTCGGTATTTGAGCAGGATGTGATGCCCATTGATGTGGCTTTGGTGATGGTCAGTCCGCCGGATCAATACGGCTATTGTTCACTCGGGGTGGCGGTGGATGTGGTGTTTGCCGCTATTCGCAAGGCTAAAAAGGTGGTGGCGCAAATTAACCCTAAAATGCCGCGCACTAACGGTCATTCCTATGTGCATGTGAGTGATTTTCATGCCTGTATTGAGCTGGCACAAACCCTGCCGGAAATGCCCAGTTTTGAACTGGATAAAAAAACTGAGCGGATAGGTCAGTATGTATCCATGCTGGTGGAAGACGGCTCCACCATCCAACTGGGTATCGGTAAAATCCCTAACGCGGTATTGCGTTACTTACAAAATCATCAAAATTTAGGCGTGCATAGTGAACTGATTACCGACGGTATTATCGAGCTGATGTGCAAAGGGGTGATTAACAACCGCAGCAAGACTTTTCACCCCGGTAAAGTGGTGACCAGCTTTTGTCTGGGCAGCCAGAAATTGTATGACTTTGTGGACAATAATCCTCATGTGGAATTTTACCCGGTGGATTACGTGAACTCGCCGGCTAATATCGCGCGTAATCATAATATGGTGGCGATCAATAGCGCGTTGGAAGTGGATTTAACCGGACAGGTGGTATCCGATTCTTTGGGCTACCAGTTTTACAGCGGCATTGGCGGGCAGGTGGATTTTATTCGCGGGGCGGCGATGTCAAAGGGCGGTAAACCTATTATCGCCATGCCATCCACGGCAAAAAACGGCACTGTGTCGCGCATTGTGCCGACCATTACCGAAGGCAGCGGTGTGGTGACCTCGCGCGGTCATGTGCATTATGTGGTGACCGAATTTGGGGTGGCATCGTTAAAAGGTCGCAGTATTCGTGAACGGGCGCTGGAACTCATTCGTATTGCCCATCCGGATTTTAGATCGCAACTATTGGAAGCGGTGCGTAACCACTACTGGGTGCCCAATTACCAAAAAAATTATCCCCGCGAAGTCCCTGAGCTGGGTGAAATCAATGTAAAGCCGCTGGTTATTGATGGAGAAGAATACGATTTACGTCCGCTTAATCCGGCTGATGAACGCCGTTTGCAGGAGTTTTTCTATTCACACACCAAAGAAACCCTGTTTAATCGCTATAACCATTATCCCACTCAGATGACTCGTGAGAAATCCTGCGAGTTGGTTAGTGTGGATCAAAGTCGCGACTTGGCGCTATGTATTGTGAAGCAGAAAGGCTCGGTGTCGGAGTTAAAAGCGGTGGGGCGCTACTACCTTAATACCGACGAACAAGGCTGTGAAGTGGCCTTTGTCACCCGTGAACAATATCACGGTAAGGGCATGGCAACCCAGTTGCTGCGCGAAATGATCCTGATTGCCAAACAACGGGGGTTAAAGCGCATGTATGCTTGTGTGCGACAAGATAACAGCACCATGTTACGCCTGTTTGAAAATAACGGCTTTGTTTGTCAGCCATTTGATGAACCGGGCGAGCTGACGCTTATTTTAAATCTGGAAAGGCCAATATGAGTTTGGTGTTTATCAGCCATCCTAACTGTGCATTACATGATGTGGGCAATGAACACCCGGAGTCACCGGAACGGCTGGATTCAATTAATGACCGCTTAATCACCTCCGGGCTGGATTTTTCGCTGGTAAAACTCCAAGCCGAACCGGCCACTAAACAACACTTGTACCGGGTGCATGATCAATCCTATGTGGATGAGATTTTTGCCAAAACACCCGAGCACGGCATGGTGCATTTGGACGACGATACCCAGATGATGTCACGCAGTCTGGATGCCGCGTTGTACGCCGCCGGGGCCAATATCATGGCTGTCGATAAAGTGATGAGTGGCGAGGCCAAACAGGCGTTTTGCGCAGTGCGTCCGCCCGGTCACCATGCCGAGCGCGATAAAGCCATGGGCTTTTGTATTTTCAATAATGTTGCGGTAGCGGCAGCTCATGCCATGGAGGTTTATGGCTTAGAGCGGGTGGCGATTATCGATTTTGATGTACATCACGGTAACGGTACCGAAAATATTTTTTTTGATGATCCACGGGTGTTGTTTTGCTCGTCTTATCAGTATCCGTTTTACCCGCACAATGTTGGGCCGGGTAATGCACATATACTGAATTTACCCCTGCCACCGGGCACCGATGGTGACAGTTGGCAGGAAGCGATAACGGAACAATGGTTGGCTAAAATCGATGCTTTTGCCCCGCAGTTAGTTTTGTTTTCCGCCGGTTTTGACGCCCATTTTGAAGACGATATGGCACATTTTAAACTGGTGGAAACCGACTACCACTGGATCACCAATGAGATGAAAAAAATCGCCGATAAGCATTGCGGGGGAAGAATGATTTCTACCCTGGAAGGCGGCTACAATTACAGTGCCCTGGGGCGCAGTGTGGCGGTGCATATCAAAGCAATGATGGATTAGGGTTTTTAATTGCAAGTGGTTGTTTGCCGTCCCTGGCTTTTTTTCTCCCCGCATCCCTGCGGGGCGAGCCTGTTTTGAAGCACTAAAGAAAGCTTGTAGGAGGGGCTTTAGCCCCGAACATTTGTCTAACACAAAGCATGTGATCTATTGCTGCGCAAATCAGCTAAGTAATAAAATTTGAGTTTGGGTGTCGCGCTGACACACAACTATATTGGCTTCGCCAACTGCCATCCATGGCTTTTTTGTGCCACATCCCTGCGGCTCAACCCTGTTTTGAAGCACCAAAGAAAGCTTGTAGGAGGGGCTTTAGCCCCGAACATTTGTCTAACCCAAAGCATGTGATCTATTGCTGCGCAACTCAGCTGAGTAATAAAATTTGAGTTTGGGTGTCGCGCTGGCGACGGCAGCCAAAGGGGAACAAGTGGCGGTTCCCCTTTGGAATCCCCCGTCACCCTTGCAGTAACAACACAAAAATCTTGTTCAGGCTACCGGTATCACAGCAAATCCACGTCCCTTCAGCCGCTGTTTTCTCGACATCCCTGTCTCGAATACCGGTAGGCTAATCTGAACAAGATTTTTGTTTACTGCAAAGGGAAGGTAAAACCAAAATCGTTCGTTCTGAGCTCGAGGAACGAGTAGTCGAAGGATGAGTTCACTGCGTCATACTCGCGAAAGCGGGTATCCAGAAACTTGCGGGTGAAAAGCCCTCTTTGTTTTTTGACTCAATACTTAGTGCTTATTTAACCTATTGATTTAGCTGATTTTGCAGAGTAAGGTGAAAAAATAAAATCAGGAAAGAAGGAATTTCACCCGGTACGAATACGGGGATTTAATCCAAAGAGGAAGGAAATCAATAACTCCGCCCCTTTGATTCCGACCCCTTTGAGTAGGATCGTGCATGTGGCTAAAGGATTGAATTCGTGATATTTAATGATTAAGCTCTTCAAATAAGCGAAGTGCATGCGCACTTTTTAATCGATATGTTATATAACCAACAAACAAGGAAGTAGGAATGAATAAATTTGCTCTAAAAACTATTGTTACAGCTTTTATTTCGCTCAGTTTAATAGGATGCCAATCTACGGCACCTCGCACTTACAATGAAATTGCTTCTAATATCTATGAGAAAGATAAACCAGAGATGATTGAGGCAAAGAAACTAGGTGCTCCGATTCTTATGACGAGTTTATGGTCAAATAAGCCAAATTCAGCAGGCGGCGTTACAGTTAGAGGGTTTTATTACGCGTTAGCTGATTCAGATAATCCAATAAAATATATTGATTTTGAAGTCATTCCTTATAACGCGGTAAATGATGTCGTTGCTTCAACTATTGACGGTAAAACCAAAGCAAGTCTAAGGGTTACTGGCCCGTTAGTAGAAAAACAGGGCGAAAATATACCAGTCATATGGGAAAACGTTTGGTATAACAACTCTCTATCATGTGTTCAGCTTAACTCAATAACATTTGAGTATATAAACGGTGATAAAAAAACTTATAGTGAAGACTTTGACGATATAATGTCTGACCAGCTTACAAATGGAAAACCGTGCGGGGGGCTTCCAAGAAATAAATCTCCTCAACTATAGTCAGGTGTTTGATAAAAATATGTTAGGGGCTGCTCTGCTAAGTCGCCCCAACATTTTTACTTAAATAGCGTTTAATTAATACATTTATTATAAGTTTTCGCAAACTCATAAAAGTTTTCAACAGTTGTTTTTGTAAGTATTTTTGTATTATGCAGCTCGAGGTATTTTTGATAAATCTGTTTATGAAAAACCAAGTAAAATTTAATTCCATTGATATTACTCTCATTAGCAAAAAAATCAGAACCAGAAACCCGATTAAATTTTGAGTTAAACATTAAAAAATTATCATTGTCGTCAAATTTTCCAGTAACAACTTTATTATAAAATTCTCCATCATCTATCAGTTCAAAATCAAATCTTTCTACTTTACAGTGTTTTTTTATTCTACTTGCATTTTCATACCTACCTTTTATTAATAACTCTTGAAATATTGCTATCATTAATCACCTCCTCTAACTAGTTTATAATTTATACCTACCATATATTATATTTTCAGCGTAGGTTTCGACCATTTTTTACGAGAGTTGGTTCAAAAATAATTACAGGTTGGATCTTTTAGTTTTCTTAACTGAAAATTCGTGCTTTAAACACTCAATTGTGAGATTTTCTATCTCAGATAAGATTGCCTCAGAATGTTTTGTTTCTGCAACTTCAGTAGCTTGCTCATCATTGGAGTCCCACATGGCATATGTTTCTTTACCTCCGTCATATTCGCTCTCTACAGCTGTAAGGAAGTTTTCAACCTCGTTTACGCAAGGCAAGTTCGAGTCGTCGTTAAAACCCACAACGCTGCTGCGTCATTCCCGCATGTTGTTAGCGGGAATCCATAGTGCTGAAGGTGGAATGAAAAGACTGCTTTGAGCGACATATAGGAGCTCTAATCATTTAGTCTAAAAAACCTCAGAAAATTCATGCTGGTTAGTGAATGTAAGTACCGAATTAACAACATCTATAAAACGTACGTGTCAAATCAATATTAGGTTGGAAGAATGGCTTCCAATCATTAATTGAGAGTATATTTTTTATGAAGAAAGTTAAATTTGGAAAATTTGTGGTGGAAGCAGATCTTGAGTTTTACGAGCGATCTGGTGTTACTAAATGCGTAGGACATATAGTGCCTGAGCAACGTGATGAAATTAAATTAAGTGAAGAATTGGGTGAGTACCCTTATAAGGAATATATCGGCCCAGCACTTATTGATGGTAAAAATGTCACGATAAAGACAACTTTACACCTATCAGGGCGAGTTGATAACTATTTTACAACTAACATCGAACCATTCGATAAAGGCTATTGTGGCGTCGAAATCATCTCTGACTTAGAGAATTAGGAAAGCTGAGTGGTTTATCGCTTTCTGTTAAGTTTTTAAGTGTCCGCTTCATGGCTGAAGCTAGTCGTTTATAGCTAGCTTAAAGGCAGTTCATAGTCGGAAACTGACATTGACGACCGCGCACATGGTTGCGAGCATCTCACCATCACTAGCGGTGGGAATAAACGGGGTTAGAGCAGTTTTATTCTGGATTCCGCCTCAAAACACTGCCGTAATGACGGCAGTGTTGATGTTGCGTTATCAATACTTTTTTTTGTATTTTTCCGGTTTATTGCGCTTTTGGCTCGATCATCCCGTGCATGGTTAGCCAGCTAGCGAAGGCATTAAACCAGCCGGTACTGGTGGTTGTTTTGGGATACATGCCGAAGCCGTGACCGCCTTGCTCATAAAAGTGAAACTCGACCGGCTTTTTGGCGTCATGCCAACTTTTAATCAGACCGAATCCACCATTGGCAAAGAAAGGATCATCTGCGGCAAGGGCGACGAATAGAGGGGGAGCATTATCCGGGACGGTCACAGCAGCCAGTGGGCCGTAGATGTTGCCAATAAAGGCTGGGTTGGCGTCTTCACCGACCAGTGCTGTCGCCATGGTGAGCATGGCGCCTGCAGAGAAACCGACCATGCCAATACGGTCAGGATCGATTTTCCATTCCGCTGCGCGACTCCGGATCAGGGCGAAGGCGGCGCTAGAGTCTTCAAGCTGTGGTGCAAGGCGATCTTTCATCTGATCCGCTTCCGGGCGAGGTGGGCGGCGGGCAGTGCCGGAAAACATTTCTTGCATCGAACGTTGGAAGTCAGCCATGTCGGCCGGCGTTTGATTTAAACGATATTTAAGTACGAATGCTGCGATGCCTCGGTCGGCCAAAGCGCGGGCAACATCCCAGCCTTCGTTTTCCATCGACAACGTCATAAACCCGCCGCCAGGGGCAACCACTACTGCAGCGCCGCTGGCCTTGTCCGGATCGGGCAGAAAAGGGGTAAGGGTGGCAACGGTAACATTGCGCGCAAATTGACTGCCATACTGAGAATGCCAGGCCTCTTTATTCTTGGCATCAGGCAGTGGGCCGGTGCCAATCTCGATCGCATTGGGCTGTTCGGGGATCGCGATTGCGGTCATGGTATCGTTTGCCTGCGCAAAAGCTTGTGGCACAAATAAGCAAACTGCTATCGCCAAGACGGCGCGAAGTCTGTTAAGCACAGAGCGGCATGACTGAATATGGCGCAGCGTATTGGCCAATCCTTGTGTCGTTGGTAAAAATACCCCGGCCTTTAAAGCCGCTATATGATCCATCCTTTGTTGGTTAAATTTTTTCATCTAAATTGTCTCCTTTTATATTATTTGAACTTTAGCTAACGTTTTTTAAACCGACCGTGGCCTGCCGGTATGTCTGTTATTGCTTCGATGTCCTGACAATACTCTTAATGGTTCCATCTTGATTGAAATACACTCTGTCGATGCAAACGGATCTTCGATAACTTCCCCCGCCGGGGAGTCCGGCATTGTGATAGGCCAGATAGGTATTCCCCTTAAAGTCAAACATGGCGGGATGGATAGTGGTGGTGCCAGGTAGCGGATCCATGATTATTCCCTGATACTCCCAGGGACCGGTGGCGGATGTGCTGGTGGCATAGCCGAGACTTTCAGGAAATCCCGCCGCGTAGACCAGATAATAGAGGCCGTTGTGTTTTGACACGTAAGGCCCTTCTTCGAAATTTGGCAAGGTATCAACCGTATGGATGGTGACATTGCTGGTATCACGGTTCTGCATTATTCCTGCCGCATCCAGTGTATAGCTTTCGCCTTTAAGATGGATTAAATCGGGTTCAAGCTCAACCCACCATAATTGCTGGTTGCCCCAGTATAGGTAGGCCCGTCCATCATCATCGATGAATACAGCAGGATCGATATTGCGCCAGGTGTGATCTTTATACTGTGCCGTATCTTCAAGCAAAATCATTGGCATGCCGCGCGGATCCTTAAATGGCCCTTCCGGGCTATCGGATACGCCAACGCCAATGGAAAAACCAAAATTTCCACCGGTTTGTCCACCTTCTACGGCAGCATAAAAATAATAACGGGACTGACCCGACTTATCTTCCCGGTGTATGACATGATGTGCGTAAGCGTTGCCGGTTTTTTTATCTCCTCTGGCCCAAGCAAAGTCAGAATAACGAAGAACAGCGCCTTTGTTTTCCCAATTGATCATGTCCTTACTCGTCCATAGCCGGTAGTCGTACATGCGGTAATCGTTGCCGTCTAAAGTCGCTTCATCGTGGGTGGTGTAAAGATAAACCGTGTCGTCCAATACCATCGCTGCGGGATCTGCTGTATAGATGAGTTCACCCACTTGATTGGTTGGATCTTGTGTATCGTATTTAATGATTGGGTTATCAAAACGGGTGGGAGCGGTGTTTGAAACACTGTGGTCACCTTTAGAAACGTCTTTGACTGTTTCACTGCATGCCACGACTCCTAAAGCTGATATAAGTAGCAGTAGATGCCCGAAGGTTTTTCTAATGTTCACCGCATTCTTCATGATAGGCATGTAATCGTCTTCCAGAGTTGCAAAATTCATTTGTTAATAGTTTGTTGAATTTTCTGGTAAAACGGAACGTCAAAACCATTATGAATCCGTTTAATAAGCTTATTTTATTTGTGAAAGCTAGAGTCAAAAGCTTCCAATATCATTCGTCTAACTCCGGCACTGCCCATGGCATCCATTTTTCTGCACTGGTATCAAATTCCCCATCGGTTTTTAATACGCTGGTGTCCGCGTTTTTATCATCCAGTAAAAAGCGACTGAGATAGGCATTGAGTTCGGGTAACTGGGCGTCGGGGTATTGGCAGTGTTTGTGTCCACCTAACTGGGATACCCCCATATTTTGCGGTACGCCTAGTGCTTGCCAGATGCTGTGGGCGACTTTGGCGGTTAAAAAGCTGCTGGCATTGCCTAGCCATTCCATTGAGGTGTTTTCGATTACCAATAATCCGCGCGGGGCGATTAATCCCATTAGCTGGTGATGATCTACCGGGATTTTATTGGTCTGGCCGCTGAACTGTTTAAAGTTGTCACGAAACCAGACGTTTTCGGTAACGATCTGTTTTTGGGTTTGCACATTTTGTCCTGCGGCTTGTTGGGCATCAGAAATACGCCAGCTAGCGGAACCACCGGAGCCGGATTCCTGGGCTATGGTTAGCGAAATACGTTCATCAAAGGCACCTGCCACAATCGCGCCTTTGCCGTTACGGGAGCAGCCGGTCACGCCAATATGCTTGGCATCAATTTGAGTTTGGCCTGATTCTGCTAATACATCGATAATGCGGCTGATGCCCCAGCTCCAAGCGATCATGGCGCTGGCTGAATTGTCGCTACCATAAAGTTGATAAAACTTGCCTTTACCTCGCGATCCGGTGTCTTTTTGCTCGCCTAGTTCGTTATTATTAAACTCAATGACGGCAATACCGGCGTTATCCAGCGCTGCTTTATTTAAACAATACCAGCCAATTGAAATCATCACCGGATAAGGCGCTTGCCCGTGGGTGGGGTAATGCACTTTGGCAGTGAATTCGATATTTTGCTGTAAATGACTGGCCTTGACGCTGAGTAGTTCGCCTTCTAACGAACCGCTGACTTTTTGTGGTTTAGGCGGTTTTTCACCCAATTCATATTGTTCGAACAAGGCGCGGGTATGGGCGCGAACACAAGGCCATTGGTCTATGTGACTGATGGGTTGACCATTGGCTTGTAAAAAAGGGTCGGGCAATTCAGTAATTTCGGGCAACTGTTCAACCGGTTTAAAGCGGGATAGCTCACATTGGTGAATCGAGGTTTCGGTCAATGCTGTGGGATTGATTGTTGCTGCATGAATAGCTAAAGCCAGATTGGTGCTGGCAAAAACAATTAAACCATTTAATAGTCGAGTAAAAATGTGCAGATAACGCATAACAAAATCCCCAAGTTCCAGTACCGTCTAGTGTGCTTGGATAAGCCGCTTCAGCCTATGGCAAATTCTGGTTTTGCAGTTGTTATATTTTTGTGAATGGAACAAATAAAAAGAGTCAAATTAGGGGCTATTGCTCTTTCATCTTTACCACTATTTCTGATACACATCACCATGATGAGCTAATTCGGTTAAATAGACTCTCAAATCAAACTCCAATTGATGGTAATCCGCTAGCATATGGGTGCAAAGTTGATAAAACGCTTTGTTATGCTGCTTTTGTTTAAAGTGGGCTAATTCGTGCACGACTATCATGTTTAAAAACGCTTCGGGAGTGCGTTTGAATAAATCACTGATACGCATCTCATTTTTACTTTTTAATTTATTTCCTTGAATGCGTGTTGCGTAGGTATGTAAGCCTAAGGCGTTGTTGATAACGTGAATTTTTTTATCGAATAGGACTTTGCTAAGCGGCGCTGCATTTTTCATATAACGATTTTTAAGTGTTAACACATATTCACGTAAATCATTGTCATTAGCGATGTTATGGGTGTCTGGATATTTATTGCGTAAATACTCTCCTAGCTTATTTTGCGCTAATAAACGGCTGATTTGTTGTTGTAGCTCGGGTGAATAAGCCGACAGATAAGTTAAGGATGACACGAAACCGTTTTACACCATGCAGAATAAAAGATGTTTTATTGTACGTTAACAGAGCTGCGTTTAGGGGCAGAATTATTTACACTACAGCCACTTTTTATTTCTCAATCTTCAAAATTGAGACAAGTCGTTATTCAAGTGAGTCGTAATGGAAGTTTTGCAGTCTTTTTTATGGCAATTAACTCGTTGGATGCAGCCGTATTATGGAGAAATCGCCTTAACCATTCTCGCTACCGTGCTGGTGGTGTATGGTGATGTGTTAAATAAACATATCAAGCGGATGTTAAGTCCTTATCATTTTATTATCCGTACCATTGTATTTGTGCTGGTGTGCGCCTTTGGTTATGGATTGTTGATGGTGTTTACCACGCCGCTGGTGAAACAAATTTTGCTGATGATCCCCGGCTTATACCGGGGAGTCATTATTGTTGGCGTGTTTTTGTTATTGGGCTATTTGGCTGAACATCGGCGCTATATTTAGTCTTAATGCGTTAGCCAGTGACGAAGGATGACTTTTAAAAATCCATCACCGCGTGAAATGCAGATTTAGGCTGATGATTGACATCAAATAACATCGGGAAGTCCGCACGACCCGAGTCAAACTCCGATAACCAAGTATCGTCATCGGCAATGCCCCAGAAGGTCACACTGCTAATGGCATCGCGGTTGCGACGTAACATGGCAAACAAATCGGCGTAGCGTTGCGCCTGTTTTTGATCCAGTTCGGCAGGGATGCTATCGGCAGTATAAAAATCACTTTTCTGATACTTGTTCCCGCCAATATACAGCGATACATCCAGTTCGGTAATTTGCACCTCCAGCCCTAACGAAGCATACATCTGAATGGCTTTTTCCAGATTGTCGATACTCTGGTGGTAAGACTGGTGCTCAGGATTGGACGAGGGAATAGTATTGATATGTGCCTGTAATCCTACGCCGTGAACGGGGACACCGTCATCCAGTAACTCTTTCACTAGCTGATAAATAGCCTGCTGGCGGGCTGGAATGTAATTGTAGTAGTCGTTATAAAACAGTTTGGCTTGTGGATCGGCGGCGTGGGCATAACGAAATGCCGCGGCGATATAGTCTTTACCCACTGCGCCGTACCAGTAACTTTTTTGATTGTCGGCTTCTTCTTTATCGGTACGTAAGCTACCGTCATCCATAATTGCTTCATTGACCACGTCCCAGTAATCAACTGTACCTTTAAAATGACCGACGACATTGTCGATATGGTTTTTCATGATGGCTAATACTTCATCTTTGCTGCGCAGCTCGCCTTCATCATTAAAAAATACCCAGTCTGGGGTTTGCCGGTGCCAAACCAACGCATGACCACGCACCGCCATGTCGTTGCTTTTGGCAAAGGCTAACATCTTGTCGGCAATCTCATAGCTGAAATGATTTTGTGTTGGCTCCACGGATTCAAACTTCATCTCATTTTCAGTGGTCATACTGTTGAAGTGGGTTTTGAGCAACTCTGCATGAGTGATATACGAGCCTTGATCGGCAGCCGCGCCAATTAAAAAGTAATCGGCGTATTTATCACTCAAGCTTTGTTGTTTTGTTTGCTGAGTTATTTCCTGTTGAACACTCGCCAGCGCAGCGGTTGGATTGGTTGGACTATCGTTATTGGCCGGAGTACAGCCGATGGTAGCCAGTGCTGCTGCACAAATTATTGGAGTAAGTAATTTATTTCGCATGATATTTCCTATTTTTAAAGGGAGCGTAGTTAAATTCACTGTGCTAAAAATCCTTCTGCTTTAACTTGCCATTGGCCGTTATCCGGAAATCCCAGTGTTGGCTGGTTGGTATTGGTGGTCGCCATCCGTGCCACCGCTGCCAGTAAGGCTCCGTTGGCAGGTAGATAAACTGGCAACCCGACTTTTTTCTGTGGGCAATGACCGTTAACCATATAATGGTTGTTGTGGGCATCCATCAATAAGGCATCTATAGCCGTTTGTGGTTGATTTAGTTTGCTGGCGGTCATGGCAATCATTGGATAATCCCAGCCCCAGATCCGCGTTTCGAAATCCCAGCTATGCATCACCGCATCCAACGTATTGCGCATGGTAGTGAGATTAACCCTGTCGTCGGCTAACAAGCCCCAAGTCGCTAACATCGCCGGGTGATCGTTACGGCTATCGATATTATCAAAGGTGTCCGGTATGGTTTCTATCGCCACATATTTGCCGTCTTTTTGCGGTAAATCGGCCAATTTATCGATTTGATTTTGCCACAACGGATTAGGTTGTTGTCCCATACGTTGCCGCCATTGTTGCGCCGTTTGCAATGCAGTACGCCAGTAAGCTAGTTCAAATGACGGGTTTTTGGATTCGGTTACATCATAGTGTTCTTGCGCAATCCAGATGGGCGGATTGAGTGAATAACGCTGTTCAGCTTGTTCCCACATCAGCATCGACGACAAGCCTTGGGCGGTTTCATCCACTAACTGAGCGTAACGTTGCAGAATTTTTGGGGAGGGTTGACCTTGATAAATCAGCTCGGCCAAATCTATCGGTTGGGGTTGATTCCAAATAATTAACGGATTGCCGCCGGGGCTTTCTCGCCCATCTGGCCCCACCATTTTCGACCAGCGCGCACCTTGTAATCCTCGCTGTTTGGCGGTCTGTTTGGCTACGTCGATATGTGCTACATACCAATCGAGTACGTTTTCAGTTGGTTGCGGACGGCTCCATAGCGCCCAATGTGCCGTGTGCCACCAGCTCATTTCGGTATGAAATTTTCCATACCAAGAACTACTAGTTAGTCCGGTTTCCTGTGCCGGAATGGAGGCTCGTTCTTGTACCGCCATTAAATATTGACTAAGCACGATACGGCGTTCCAGCTCTTTGGCTTGTGGCGCAGTGCTACCGCTAAAATCAATTGCAGCACCACTGTTCCAGAATGTTTGCCAAGCCTGTTTGGCTGAATCCGCCACTTGGGAAAAGTTATTGTTATCCAGCAGCGTTTCTTTTGATTGGCTAAATTGCACGGTTAATGAAAAAGCTTGATTAGATGAAGCATTTTCTAACAATTGCAACTGGAATTGGTGGTCTTTCAATTGACTGAGCTTGGCCTTACCTTGCCATTGTAGTTTGACCCAGTGCTGTTCATCGTCAATCTGACGGTAGAACAGGGCTGAATGGTGATCACTTTGTTTGAGTTGGGTGGTGTGTTGTGAATCATCCTCCCAATCCAGCGCCGGGGTATTTTTTACCGCTAAATCATAGCCACGCGGAAAAGCCAGTTTGATACTCAGTTGTTGCTTGGTGATTAAATCCGACTGTAGTTTAAACGCCAGCGTATCGGACTCGTTGGCGGCAATGGTTTCCACCTGTACCGCAGTGGAATCCAATTGATATTGACTGCTTAATCGCCCTTGCCATAGATCCAATGATTGCCGAATGTTTGATAATTGCTCAGCCTGCAAAGCTTGGCCTTTATAGTTGAGAGAGATACGCGTTAACGGTAAATCATGGGGATTTTGGCGTAACCACTGACCGGCCGCCGAGTCCATATTGGTGGGAAAATCCACTTTTTTACCGTAAGCATCATAGCTTTTAGCCGCATCTTGTAATTTGTAGTTTGCAGGGTTTGGCCGACTGTGCCACGCCCAACGGGCTTTGGTTTCAAGCGGGGTCCCCTGGTTAAAATAGCTAGTCGCTAAGCTCTGAAAGCCGGTCACATCTGCCGTAAAAGCAAATTGACCGTTACCCACAGTAAAAGGTGATTGTAGATCAATCTGGTTGAGTTGTGGGTTATGGCGGTTGACTAGCGCGTGGCGATCTATCTTATGGTCGCTTTTACTGTTACTCCCGCAGCCCGACAAAATGATTAGCGAGGTCACAACGATTAAGCTGCCTTGTTTAAGGTACTTCATTATTATTCCTGTTTATTGATTGATGTTTGCTTATTAGTCCATTCTGAACCAGTCAAAATCGGCATAACCGCCGCTTTTATTAATACTGGGACTTAGTGCAAATAGACCGACTTTGGCACCAATCCATACACCCGCGGTGGCTTGTAGCGGCTCACCCAGTGCAGTAAATTTTTTACCGTCGCGGCTGTAATAAAACTGATATTCACCGCCTTGTTTAACGTCAACTTTGAAATAGTAGTCATACTGTTCTGATGCCGATGGTTCGGCAGCTATTGAAGCCATTTCAACGGTGGCATCGTCATACTGTTCATAGTGGCCTTTAAACGCGCCTAGTCGCACTCCGTCGTTAGTTTGATAGAGGGCTATATAGCCCCATTTTTGACCATTAACTACAAGGCCACTTTTGTCGTTAAGTTGTTTTGGATGGAAACTGATCTTGGTGGTCGCGCTAAAACTGGGTGAAGAAAACTTCTGCAACAGCTGATTACCGACAAAACGCAAATTACCAAATTGGGTTAAGTTCTGTTCTGCGTATAATCTAAGGTGACCGGGATTGGCCAGATTGAGTGAATACCAGTTTGGTTGCGGATTGGCATGCCATTGCCATTGCAAGCCCAGTTTATCCTGATTGAATTCGTCCGAAGTCTGCGGGACAGTGACCGGATAGGTTTGACCTACGTCGGGCTTTTTCCATCTAGCCACAGGCTCACCAATACCATCGTTATTTTGATCCTTCCCCATTTGTGGCCAGCCATCATGCCAAGTCATGGGTTGCAGATGCGGGATACGCCCGAACAGGCCGCGATCCTGAAAGTGCATAAACCACCATTCACCGGATTTGAGCTGTACAACGCCGCCTTGATGGGGGCCGTTAATCTCGGTGTTACCTTTATGCAATATGATTTTACTTTCGTAAGGACCATAAATATTTTTGGAGCGTAATACCGCCTGCCAGCCGACTTTTACCCCACCGGCCGGTGCAAAAATATAATAGTAACCATCCTTTTTAAGCACTTTTGGGCCTTCGATCACCGGTTGTGTGTCGAGATCTTTAAAGATGACTTGGCCGTCATCTAGCAGACGTTTACCATCGGCACTCATTTGGTGGATATATAAAATGTCTGCTCTCACCTTGCCGCGGATCAGGTAGGCTTTTCCATCATCATCCCAAAAAGGGGTGGGATCTTCCCACAGCTCGACACTGGCCATTTGTTCCAGTTGCCAAGGGCCAGCCGGATCTTTAGCGGTGGCAACAAACAAGCCGCTATGGGGTGTGCAAAAATACACATAAAACTGACCATTATGGTAGCGAATGGTTGGAGCCCAAGAGCCGTTGCCATGAGAAGGCTTGTCAAACTTTTCCAGTGGAAGTTGGTTGTAAACGTGGCCAATGATGGTCCAGTTAATCATGTCTTTGGAATGCAATATCGGAATGCCGGGCATGACATTAAAACTGGAAGACACCATATAAAAATCATCTCCTACCCGGATCATATCCGGATCAGAATAATCAGCATATAGAACCGGATTCTGGTACTGGCCATTTTTAAGGTCTGATTGCCATGTATCGGCGAATACGCGCTGCAATGGAACGACCAATAACAAAAGTAATAAATAACGTTTTATCTGCATAATTTTTTTACCCATAGCGTTTTTAATAATGGTGATTTGCAAAGACATTGAGACTATTCGAGCGATTTTGAGTGAATCGCAGGCAAAATGTTACGAAGTTGTTGCAATTTCAGTCATGAAATCTCTTTATCCGTTAATGTTTTTTCACACAGCCGAATTTCCCACTTCAAGCTGAATGCCTTGCTACCGGTGGCAGGGTAGCCAATTAAAGGATCTAATGTCAAATTTTCGTTAATAAAGTGTAATGATTGGTATTGACCTAAAATGTCTTATTGTATATTTTTTGTGAACTAATTTGATTGAATGTGATTAATTTTGGATCGCGTGAATTCAATAGTTAGGCAGCGTTATTAGATGACATAACTGCATTTACTTTAAATCTTTAGGGTGTTTGGGAAGCCATCCTATGGATACTTGGAGAACATAACAAATGAAAAAACAAACAGCATCTAAATTCCACTCAGGTAGCTTGTCCTTGCTCGCGATGGCGGTGGGGATGGCATTGATCCCCGGTGTGTCTCAGGCTCAGCAACAGCAAAAAGCTCAAGATGAAGCGGTCGAAACAATTGCGGTGACAGGTAGTCGTCTGGCACCTCGTGGTATGGACTCACCGACACCCGTTAATGTGGTGGGTGAAGAAGAATTTGTGTTGTCCGGCACACAAAATGTTGATGAATTACTGCTTGATACGCCACAATTTTCAGGTAATCAACTAGAAGGGCCTAAATCGAATACGGTTCAAGCGGGATCTCCGATAGGGGTATCAACCCTTAATCTGCGTAACTTTGGTGCTAACCGTAACTTGGTGTTGGTAAACGGCCGGCGTTTTGCGATTACCGGCCCATCAATGACAACGGATATTAATACCATTCCCGCAGCATTAATCCAGCGTACTGAAATTGTGACGGGCGGTTCTTCCGCCGTATATGGTTCTGATGCTATTACCGGTGTGGTTAACTTTGTGATGAAGGATGATTTTGACGGCGTTGAGCTAAATTTACAAAGCTCTTGGGATCAGCCTTCAAGTTCACCGACTTATAGTGTTGATCTTACCTTTGGTGGTAATTTTGATGAGGGCAAAGGCAATATTACCGCATCATTAGGTTATTTAAATCGTAAAGGTTTTACCACCAATCAAATTGCAGATATTGCCTTTCCTGGCCTATCTGATGGGTGTGTTACGGCCGATTCATGGAGCAACTCAAGCGCGGGAACGCCTCTAGATACTGGCGGACAAAGTTGTCAAGCTGCGGGCGGACGTCTTGGTTTTGTGACCGGTGGTTCATCCAGTGTCCCTAATGGACGTATTGGTAATCTGCCGACTGTGGGGTCAACAGGTGATCCAGAAATGGATGCCGCGTTAATTGCCGCTGGCTTGCAAAATATGACAGGACTGGGTGCTATTTTTGATCAGCAAGGTAATGCTGTCAGACCTTTTATCAGCCCTGATGACCGTTTTGATTTTAACGACAACTCTTTTGTACTTGCTCCGCAAGAACGTTGGATGGGTAATGTCTTCGCCAATTATGATTTAAATGAGGACACCCAAGCCTATTTGGAATTACATTACAGCGGTAATGTGACCAGTGTGCAAATTGCACCGCCTAATGTGGGTGAAAACTTCTTGTTTGATGTTGATAACCCCTATTTAAGTCCTGAGATGCAGAATATTCTGGCTTTGCTTGATGCTCGTGAAACCGGCACGACGACCGTTAATCCGGGTAATTTGAGTATGTCGACTGAGCCAAATGACGGTTTGGCACTATTGAATTATGGCCGTCGTTTCAACGATTTGGGCGGACGTTATGCCGAGGCTGACCACAATGTTTTTCGTACTGTAGTCGGTGTTAATGGTTTACTGCCTAATGTATCGAGCGATGTTTTATATGATTTGTCTTATGACGTTTATTACAGTTATGCCAAAACATCGGAAACGGATCTGCAAACCGGCTCTGTGTCCAGAAGTGCTGTACAACGGTCTTTGTTATCACAAAATGGTAATGCGCCACTACTCAATCTTTTTGGTAATGGTAATATCAGTGAGGAAGCTGCTGAGGCCATTGCCATTGGTGCGGTATCTAAAATTGATGCCGAACAAGAGGTGGCAGTTGTCAGCTTAATGGGTGTTGCGTTTGATATGCCTGCAGGGCCAGTTGATTTTGCAGTTGGACTGGAATGGCGCGATGCCTCTGGTTCTTATACACCTGATTCTTATCTTGCATCTGGTGATGTGTCAGGGTGGAACTCGGCTAAAGCCACCAGTGGAAGCCAGTCTGTTTCTGAAGTGTTTGGTGAGTTTCGCATTCCTCTTCTTGCTGAGTTACCGGGTATCGAGAAGCTAAATTTGAATGCGGCATTTCGTTATTCGGATTATGACGTAGGCAGTGATGATGGCGTATGGACCTACTCAAGTGGTCTGGAATGGGCGGTGAATTCTGATTTATCCTTCCGTGGTCAGTTCCAGCACGCAATCCGTGCACCGAATATCGGCGAGTTGTTTGGTGGACAAGGTTCCGATGGACCTACTGCTATTGATCCCTGTTCTGCTGGTCAGCCTGCTTCAGGGCAAACTCAAGCGGTTAGAGATCTTTGTGTCGCAACCGGTGTTCCGGCTGGAGCCGTTTTTACCGTTGGTGTTCAGACCTCTCCATTTTTAACCCAGATTCGAGGAGGGAATCCTGAATTAAACCCAGAGGAATCAGATACCACCACGTTAGGAGTGATTTACCAACCTAGCCAAATTAAAGGGTTGGCGTTAGCGATAGATTATTTCAATATTGAGCTACAGGATGCGATTGCCCCGTTGGGAGGTGGTGGATTGCAGAACGTTTTGGACTTGTGTTACAGCACATTACAAGATGCTAATAGTGTTTATTGCCAAGCCATTAACCGTGATAGTACCGGTCAAATAGCAGCACCGAAATACGTTTATACGACCAATGCTAATATAGGTGGTATTAAAACCTCGGGCATTGATATTAATGCTAACTATACATTTGATGTTGATTGGGGTCTGTTTGATGGCGGTAGTAATTTTAGTGTGAACACGTCGTGGACCTATACCGATGAATTTACAGTGACTCCCATTCAGGACTTACCTGATATCACTAATGAATGTGTGGGCGCTTTTGGTAATACTTGTGGGCAACCTTTGCCTGAGTGGAAGGGGACGTCCCGAATTACTTGGCAAAATGGACCTGCGCTGGTGTCATTGCGGATGCGTTATCTAGGAGAAGTAACGACGGATAATATTGTTTTACCAGAAACAAGAGGTGAATCAGCACCATCTGCTGACTCGTTTGTTCATCCAACTATTGATTCCTATGCTTACTTTGACCTGACAGGCGGCTATGAGGTATCGGAAGATACCAACATCACTGTTGGTATGCGTAATATGTTTGACAAAAAAGCGCCAATTATGGGCAGTTTGACCCTTGGTGGGGCTAATACAATTCCATCAACCTATGATGTACAAGGCCGTACTCTATTTGTTGGAATCAATACGCACTTTTAATCGTGTTTGAAATATTGGGAGGTGTAGCTGTGATGGTTACACCTTTTTTATTGCTTGTTTTCACGTTCTTTAATAGGACGATATGTTTATTCAAAAAACGGGTTAAGAGGGCATTATTGTGAGTTTTACATTATCCCGCCGGAATTTTATCTGGTTAAGTCTGATGACCAGCGCTTGCACTGTTATGCCGTGGGAAAACAGACAAGGTGCAGGAAAAAGCGCCGATGCCTGGCAGAGAGCTAGTCGAATTCTAGACTCATTGGTACCGCCGAAGATCCCTGATAACCAGTTTAACGTGCTGGATTACGGAGCGATGGCCGATGGTCAAACCAAAAATACGGAGGCGTTTGCCAAGGCTATTGATGCCTGTTACGCCGCTGGGGGCGGCACAGTGGTGGTACCGGAAGGACGCTATCTGACTGGTGCGATTCATCTTCGTTCTAATATCGAATTGCACATTCAATCCGGCGCGGTGATTTTATTCAGTACTGATCCGGCTGATTATCCGCTGGTATTAAGTCGTTATGAAGGCGTGGAGGTTTATAACTATTCGCCGTTAATTTATGCCCGAGATGCGCAAAACGTGGCGGTTACCGGTAAAGGCAAGTTACATGGTCAGGCCGCCGATGAAAATTGGTGGTCGTGGTGTGGCTCGTCCAAATTTGGTTGGCAGCAAGGGATGCCAAGACAAACAGAAGATCGTGATCTGTTGTTTCAAATGGCTGAAGCCGGTGTGCCGGTTGAGCAGCGACTCTTTGGTCAAGGGCATTATTTGCGGCCTAGTCTGATGGAGTTTTATCAGTGTGACAATGTGCTGGTTGAAGGACTGCATATACAGGATTCTCCCTTCTGGAATATTCACCCGGTATTGTGCCGAAATGTAATTGTGCGTGATGTTGATGTCTCAGGGCATGGTCCGAACAATGACGGCTGCAATCCCGAATCTGTCGACGGTATGTTGATTGAACATTGCCGCTTTGATACCGGTGATGATTGTATTGCAATTAAATCCGGGCGAAATGCCGATGGTCGTCGTGTTGCGATGCCATCGCGCAACATTATTATTCGCCAGTGTCAGATGAAAGCGGGGCACGGTGGCGTGGTGATTGGCAGTGAAATTTCTGGCGGGGTGTATAACGTATTTGTAGAAAACTGCCAAATGGACAGCCCGGATCTGTGGTATGCGTTGCGTTTCAAGAATAATGCTATGCGCGGTGGACGGATTGAAGATATTTACGTACGCGATGTCAATGTAGGGCAGGTCACCTACGCCGCCATTACCTGTGATTTTAATTATGAAGAGGGCGCGAATGGTTCTTTTACGCCTGAGTTAAATAATCTGGTGGTGGAACGGTTGCATGTTAAAAATGCCGGTCGAGTCATTGACTCACAAGGCCTAATTAATGCCCCGATTAGAGGTATCTATTTAAGCGATTGTAGTTTTAATGGAGTCCACAAACCTAGTGTGATTACCCATACCCAAAACCTCGAACTGGATAGTATTCGGGTTAATGGTGAACCCGTATCTAGCTTGTAAGTGTTATTTATTTTCGATTTAAACAGTTATTGTCCGTCAAAGTATCTGATGTTTATGCATCAGATACTTTTGGGGTTTTATTGCACTATAAAATTCAAATATTTTTACCTGATATAGAATATAATTCCAACCTCTATAAGAAGTGAGGACGACCTCACCGCTCTAATGTCAATTGAGGACGGCCTCGTCACTTAATAGAGGTATACATGAATTGGTTTCTTTTGATTTTAGCGGGGCTATTCGAAATTATGTGGGCGGTAGGGCTAAAATATACCGAAGGCTTTAGCCGCCTATGGCCGAGCGTTGGCACTGTACTGGCGATGTTGGTTAGTTTTGCCCTGTTAGGCATTGCGATGAAATCTTTGCCTGTGGGCACCGCTTATGCGGTGTGGGTGGGTATCGGCATGGTCGGTACTGCGATATTAGGGATAGTGTTATTTGCCGAACCCGCCAATACATTGCGTTTATTCAGTTTATTGTTAATTGTCGCCGGTGTGATCGGATTGAAGCTAGCCACACCGGTTTAGTTGACGGATTCTCACAGCACCAATACCAACCTAAAAGTGCATACATATCGGTAGGTCGGGCTTTAGCCCGTCAAGTTCGTTATCTCTGCCCAAAACACGGCAGGGATGACGATGGGGGCATCGCAGGAATGAATATATTGCATTGCTCTTCGACTATTCGTGCCTCATGCTCAGGGCGAACGGCGATTGTAATTAAATAACACCGTATCCCTGTGGTTAAATGGTTTTTTGCGCACCCTGCGGCGTGGTTATGGTTTTGCTCGTTGCTCGAAGTTCATGACTTACCATTCGCTTTAACTTTTCACTCGTTGAACCGCGTCCAGCCAGCCGTTGTATAACTTATTACGTTGTTCGGCGCTCATGCTGGGAGAAAAAGACTGTTCACAATGCCACAGGGCAGAGAGTTGTTCGAAATCAAAAATACCGGCTTGTATTCCGGCTAAATAGGCTGCGCCCAGCGCTGTGGTTTCGGTAATTTGAGGCCGCTCCACTACCGCACCTAACATGTTGGATAAAAAATCCAGAAACCAGTCATTGTTCACCATGCCGCCATCTACCCGTAACGTGGTGGGACGCAGGCCGTCCAATTGCATGGCTTTTTGTAAGTCTTTGCTTTGATAGGCCACCGATTGCAATGCGGCTGAGGCGATATGTTCTTTTCGGCTATCGCGGGTTAAGCCTAAAATCGCGCCTCGCGCATCGGGATCCCAATGGGGGGCACCTAATCCGGTAAACGATGGCACTAAATACACGCCATGCTCTAAGGGCACTTGTTGAGCCATGTTGGCGGTTTCTTTAGCGCTAGGAATAAGCTGCATATTCTCCACTAGCCATTTAATAATCCCGCCAGCCATAAAAATACTGCCTTCGATGGCGTATGTGGTTTTGCCTTTAAGGCGATACGCCACGGTGGTTAATAACCTATTATTGGATTTTAACGCTTTATCGCCGGTGTTAAGCATCACAAAACCACCGGTGCCGTAGGTGCTTTTGGCCATTCCCTCACTAAAACAGGCATGGCCGAATAGCGCCGCTTGCTGATCGCCGGCCACACCAAGAATAGGAATGGCGGCACCCAGTATGCTTTGTTGGGTAATGCCAAACTCGTCGGCACTGTCCATGACTTCAGGCAGCATACTGGCAGGAATATCAAACAATGCTAACAGTTCATCGTCCCATTGCTGCTGATGAATATTAAATAACAAGGTACGTGAAGCATTAGTGGCATCGGTGCGATGTTGTTTGCCGCCAGTTAATTGCCAAATAAGGTAACTATCCACGGTGCCAAAAGCTAACTGTCCGGCTTCAGCCTGCTGACGGGCATTGGGTACATTGTCTAATATCCAGCGGATTTTAGTGGCGGAAAAATACGGATCAAGCAATAACCCGGTTTTGGCCTGTAATTGGGCTTCAGTCTCAGGTGTGGAAAGTTGCTGACAGTAATCGGCGGTACGTCGGTCTTGCCAAACAATGGCGCGATATATGGGTTTACCGGTCGTTTTATCCCAGACTAAGGTGGTTTCTCGTTGATTGGTTACGCCAATCGCTGCGATTTGTTCGGCGCTTACTTGCTGTTCAGCCATCACTTGCCGACAGGTGGCGAGTACCGATGAATAAATATCATCCGGTTCATGTTCTACCCAGCCGCTATGAGGGTAATATTGGCTAAAATCTTGCTGGGCAATGCCTTTTATTTGGCCTGTTTGATCAAACAAAATCGCGCGTGAGCTGGTGGTGCCCTGATCAATTGCCAGTATGTATTTTGTGGTCATAGCGGGTTGTCCTGATGTTCATCAATATATTCTTGTAATTTGGCTTGCCATTGATCGGCAAATAATATTTTGCATGCCTCCACCAAACCCGGTGCATTAATAATATCTTGATGAGGCACCACTAAAGATATTTTGCTGCGGCGGCGTAAAAAGTCAGATAACTTGGTTACCATCTCACGTTTGGCGGCATGTTCCACTTCTACCCGTAAATATTCGGCTTTTTTAATCAGTAACTCAGCCATGGATGGATTTTCACGAATTTGTTCCAGCATATTGATAGCATTACGGCCATAGCGCCGCCAAAATCGTTGGCTTAGTGGTTCTGATGAGGTGGCCGGGGTGAGTGCATCCAGCCCCATTAATGTTGCCCGATGATAAAACTCATTCTTAACCGAATCATCCGGTTCGCCATACCATTTGTGTGCGGCGTAAGGCAGCGTGATACCGCATTGCCTGATAAGGTCGGCAACTTCATTACCCACATTGATACAATCGGTGAGTTTGCCGCCAAAAATAGACAAGTAACCGGTGTTTTTGTTTATATCGATGGCATGTTTGCGGGACAGTTGCACCCAATCTGCTTTGCCTCCTGTACCATCGATGGCCAGAGGACGCACGCCGCAACGCTCAGCAATAATATCCTGATCCGTTAAGGGGTGAGCTAAGTCCAGTAGTTTATTAACGTTGCTTAATACAAAGGCGCGGTCTTGCGCGGTTACGTTCGATTCGGGTTTTTCTACTTGCGTATCGGTGGTACCAATGCAGGTTTTTGGCCCCATGGGGATCACAAAAAACAAGCGGCCATCGTCGGCAAAAAAAGTCAGCACTTTATTGTGTTCGGTCAGGCGATTAACAATAAGATGAATGCCTTTGGAAAACACATGATGATGTTGGGTGGGTTGCTGGTTAATCTGGTTAACCTTATCCACATAAGGGCCGGTGGCATTAATCATGGTTTTACTACGAATAGTAATCTGTTTACCGCTGATACGATCGTTAACTTGGCTTACCCATATACCATCCTGTTGCTCCGATTTAATCAGTTCCACATAGTTAGCCGCGATACAGCCATAACTCATGCTGGAACGGATAAAGTTGAATACAAAACGGGCATCATTGTCATACAGGTAGCTATCGGAATATTCAAAGCCGCCGCTGACGTTATCGGTATTAATCACCGGCTCTATTTTTTTTATCGCTTGTTTGGATAAATAGCGGGGCATACGGGTAAAAAAGCGCCCCATTACCCAATACAGTCCGGTGCCTAAAAATACCAGCCAAGGAGGGAAACGAAAACCGCGTTGAATGCTGGTTAAAAAACGAATTTCTTTAACAGTCGAAGGGTAACTACGCATTAAATGGTTGCGGCTTTTACATAGCTTGTATACCAGCCCATATTCGTGGCTTTCCAGATATTTAATCCCGCCCCAAGCCAAGTTAGACGAATTAGAACTGGTGGCGCCAGCAAAGTCGCCCTGATCAATTAATGCCACCCGTGCGCCTTTCGCAGCTAATGCAGCGGCAGAGACTGCGCCATTAATCCCGCCCCCAACGATGAACACATCAAAGGTTTCTTGTGGGAGTTTATCGATATTGCTTTGGCGTAATGTATTCATGGCGATGTTATCGGCTCACTTATTGGTGATGACTATCATTAACCTTTTATACAAGATAAACCAATCCCTAAATAAAAAGCCGCAACTGAAAATTCAATTGCGGCTTATTTATTCTCTTTACCTGCAGTCTTAAACAGGCTTTATTTTTTAGTGCAGTTACAGCTGTTCAATCGTCTGTTTTTGCTCGTTGAGTTTATCGATTTGTAACTGGAATTCGTCCAGCTTAGCGCGTTCTTTGGCAATCACGGCCTCGGGCGCTTTACTGACAAATTTTTCATTACTGAGCTTGCCTTGGGTACGGCCAAAGTCGGCTTGGATTTTTTCCAGTGCCTTGTTGATCCGCGCTAGTTCGGCATCTTTATCGATTAAACCGGCCATGGGGATCATCACTTCCATCTCACCCACAATAGCGGTGGCAGAGGCGGGGCCTTTTTCACCGGCTGGCAACAACTCGATATTCTCCAGTCGCGCTAAACGCGACAGAAACACATCGGTGATTTTTAACCGGCGTAGGTCTTGCTCTCCGGCATTTTTTAGTAATACCGACAGCGGTTTACTGGGCGCAATATCCATTTCACCACGAATATTCCGTACCCCCACAATGACTTGCTTCAACCATTCAATATCCGCTACCACTTGTTCATCGGTTAAACTGGCATCTTGTGCAGGGAAGGTTTGCAGCATAATGCTTTGCTCACCTTCAATACCGGCCAGTGGTGCCACTCGTTGCCAGATTTCTTCGGTAATGAACGGCATCACCGGATGCAACAGGCGTAACAGATTTTCCAGTACATTGACCAGAGTATGACGAGTACCGCGTTTTTGCGCATCGCTGCTGTTGTCTGAATTGAGTACCGGCTTGGATAGTTCTAAATACCAGTCACAGAATTGGTTCCAGGTAAATTCATATACCGCTTGGGCGGCAATATCGAAACGATAATCTTTAAGCGCGGCTTCAAAAGCGCTCAGGGTTTGCTGGAAACGCGCCCAGATCCAGCGATCAGCCAGACTCAGTTCCAGTTCACCACCACTTGCACCGTTATCCTGATCTTCGGTATTCATCAGCACAAAGCGCGAGGCATTCCACAGCTTATTACAGAAGTTGCGATAACCTTCGACCCGGCCCATATCAAAATTAATATCCCGACTGGTAGACGCCATAGCGGTAAAGGTAAAACGCAGTGCATCGGTGCCGTAAGCGGCAATCCCATCGGGGAATTGCTCACGGGTACGTTTGGCAATTTTTTCGGCCAACTGGGGCTGCATCATACCGGCGGTACGTTTTTCCAGTAGCGCATCCAGTTTGATGCCGTCAATCAAATCGATGGGATCGAGTACGTTACCCTTGGACTTGGACATTTTATTGCCCTGTTCGTCGCGGATAAGGCCAGTGATATAAATCTCTTTAAACGGGATTTGGCCGGTGAATTTTTTAGTCATCATAATCATTCTGGCCACCCAGAAGAAGATAATGTCAAAACCGGTGACTAACACAGAGGACGGCACAAAGGTGTCTAATTCGGGCGTTTGTTTTGGCCAGCCCATAGTGGCGAAGGGCCACAAGGCAGAGGAGAACCAGGTGTCCAGTACATCTTCGTCCTGACGCAATACGACTGAATCATCTAGTTTATGTTTGGCACGAATTTCCGCTTCATCACGGCCAACGTAGATGTTTTCATTTTGATCAAACCAAGCTGGTATACGGTGCCCCCACCATAACTGACGGGAGATACACCAATCCTGAATGTTATTCATCCACTGGTAATAGGTTTTATTCCAGTTTTCCGGTACGAATTTAATCTCGCCGCTTTCAACTGCTTCAATGGCCGGTTTAGCCAGCGATTCCACCGCCACATACCATTGATTGGTTAGGTAAGGTTCGATCACTGCGCCGGTGCGATCGCCACGGGGCACTTTGAGTTTGTGTGCATCGATTTTAACCAATAAGCCGGCGGCTTGCAGATCGTCGACGATTTGTTTACGGGCATCGAAACGATCCAGACCACGATATTGCTCCGGTGCTTGATCGTTAATTTTGGCATCGTTGGTGAGAATGTTGATCATCTCAAGGTCGTGACGCTTACCCATTTCATAATCGTTAAAATCATGAGCCGGAGTGATTTTGACGCAACCGGTACCAAAGTCTTGCTCTACGTAATCATCGGCAATAATTGGAATTAAGCGGCCAGTTAGTGGCAGTTTAATTTGCTTGCCAATAAAAGCTTGGTAACGCTCATCATCGGGATGCACTGCCACGGCGGTATCACCCAGCATGGTTTCTGGGCGCGTGGTGGCGACGATTAGCTCACCGCTGCCATCGGCCAGCGGATAACGCATGTGCCACATGTGGCCGTCTTCTTCTTCATTCAGTACTTCTAAATCCGATACGGCGGTGTGCAATACCGGATCCCAGTTAACTAGCCGTTTGCCTCGATAAATCAGCCCTTCTTCATGCAAGCGGATAAACACTTCCTGTACCGCTTCAGACAAATTATCGTCCATGGTGAAAACTTCACGCTCCCAGTCGGGCGAGGTACCCAAACGGCGCATTTGTGAGGTAATGGTGCCGCCTGATTCTTCTTTCCATTGCCAGATTTTGTCGATGAAGGCTTCACGGCCCAGATCATGACGGGTTTTACCTTGGGCATTGAGTTTACGTTCAACCACCATTTGGGTGGCAATACCGGCGTGATCGGTACCCACTTGCCATAAGGTATTATCGCCTTTCATGCGGTGATAGCGGGTCAGGGTGTCCATTATGGTTTGTTGGAAGCCGTGGCCCATGTGCAAGCTGCCGGTTACATTGGGAGGCGGTAATAAAATGCAGTAAGGATCGCCTTTACCGCTGGCTTTAAAATAGCCTTTTTGTTCCCAGTCTTGATAACGGGTTTGTTCGATATTTTGTGGATTAAACGTCTTATCCATTGTGTGTCTCGTTGTTGATGGTGGCAGGCGCGGTACTTAGTTGATGACCGGCGGCACGGTAATGTTTGTATCTTTCACGGGCTTGTTGTTTCAGATTGTCATCGGCTGGCACAAAATCATAGATCTGCCGGAAGCGTTCAGGCTGAGTGGGCATCTGGTTACTTAAATTGATTAACACCGAACGATTGCTGATGTTATTCAACTGCCAGACTATCTCTACCGGCGATCCGCCATTGGGGCCTTCGCCACTAAGATTATGTGGCACAAAAGCGTCGGTTGGCCGTTGCCAAAGTAATTCATCAAAGGCTTCGGCTTGAGCCTGATCTTCAGCTAACACCACACAGCGTTGCCGTTGACGAAAGCAATCGGTGGCCAATTGACAAGCCAGCGCAAAGTGCGCTGGCTGCTGGTCTATCTGTTGCTGTTCAAGCAAATGAAATAAGATATTAGCCACTAGTCTTCCGTTGGTACGCCTGAACGATTAATTAAAAACTGGGTGAGCATCGGAACGGGGCGGCCGGTAGAACCTTTGTTTTTACCACCACTTACCCAAGCGGTACCAGCAATGTCCAAATGTGCCCAGTTGTATTTCTTGGTAAAGCGCGACAAGAAGCACGCCGCGGTAATAGTACCGGCCGGACGGCCTCCCAAGTTACTGAAATCGGCAAATGGACTTTCCAGTTGATCCTGATACTCATCCCATAATGGCAAGCGCCACGCTTTATCACTACTTTGCTCAGAGGCATTCATAATTTCATGAGCCAAAGGATTGTGAGTACTCATTAATCCGCTGGCATGCTTACCTAAAGCAATAACGCACGCTCCGGTGAGGGTGGCAACGTCAATAACCGCATCCGGGTTATAACGCTCGACATAGGTCAGGGCATCACATAATACCAAGCGGCCTTCGGCATCGGTATTGAGTACTTCAACCGTTTGGCCTGACATGGTAGTGAGAATATCACCGGGACGATACGCTTTGGCATCCGGCATATTTTCACAACCAGCCAATACCCCAATGACATTAATGGGCAAATTCAACGCAGCAATGGCATGCATGGTTCCCAAAACCCCTGCGGCACCGCCCATATCGTATTTCATTTCATCCATGGAATCAGAGGGCTTAATGGAAATACCGCCAGAGTCAAAGGTTAGTCCTTTGCCTACCAGTACAATGGGGGCCTGGCTTTCATTGCCCCCTTTGTGGTGAATAATCGTCATTATGGATTCGTTATCCGAACCCCGACCGACCGCCAAATAGGAATTCATGCCCAACTCGGCCATCTGTGCTTCACCTACCGATTCGACGCTAATCGACGGACATTGCTCGGCTAACTGATTTGCTAATTGCAGCAAATAAGCCGGGTTACAAATATTGGGTGGCATATTGGCCACATCTTTACAGGCCTTAACACCTGCGGCCACGGCCAGACCATGTTCAATAGCACGTTCGCCAAAAGGGAGTTCGCGACGAGTGGGGACATTAAATACCAGTTTGCGTAATGGGCGACGTTGATCGGACTTTTTACTTTTTAACTGATCAAAGCTGTAGAGTGAATCCTGAGTCGTTTCTACCGCTTGGCGGACTTTCCAGTATGTATCACGGCCTTTTACATGTAATTCGGTTAGGAAGCACACGGCTTCCATCGAACCTGTTTCATTTAGGTTACTGATGGTTTTGGCGACAATTTGCTTGTACTGGCGTTCATCCAGTTCCCGTTCCTTACCACAACCGACTAACAGTACTCGTTCACTGAGAATATTGGGTAAATGATGTAGTAGTAACATTTGGCCGGCTTTACCTTCCAAATCACCTCGACGGATCAGGTTACTAATGTATCCACCGCTAATTTCGTCTAGCTGCTCGGCAACGGGCGTCAGGCGACGGGGTTCAAATACACCGACTACTATACAGGCACTACGTTGTTTTTCCGGACTGCCACTTTTGACACTGAATTCCATGGCCTTGTCTGCTCCCCTTGAAGTTCGCTGGTTAAAGCTGTAATTTTCAATTAATAATCGTTAAAATGACTTTAATTATACGCTTCTGCGAAAATAAACTTGTGAAAACACTAAGTTTACTTAAAATTTCACAGCATTCCACTAAAAAACCCACTTTCCTTAGGTTGCGATATTGCTGATATTTAGATATTTACTGACCGAAACGATGAAATCGCAAGCTGCGGTTTTTATGGTTTTAATGGCAATCTTCATTACCCAAAAATTTGTCCGTGTGCTGGCAGATGCCACCAATGGCGACATTCCGGCTGGGTTGATTATGGGATTTTTGTCTTTACAGCTACCTTTTTTGGCTCCTCTAATTTTACCACTGAGTTTATTTTTAGGCATTATGCTTGCCCATGGTCGCTTGTACGCCGACAGTGAAATGTCAGTGATGCGAGCCTGCGGGATCAGCGAGTGGTATGTTACCAGAGTGATGTTGACCCTTGGTTTGGTCATGGCACTAATAACGGCATTACTGACAATGTGGTTAGCACCTGCTGCGATGGAAAGAGAGTATCAATTGGAAGAACAGGTGGGGGCGGAATCCGGGCTCACAACCTTAATGCCGGGACGTTTTCAGGAGACCGCCAATGAACAGGCGGTGATGTTTGTGCATGATATTGGCACTGAGGATAACCAACTTGAAGGGGTTTTTGTTGCCCAGCATAAAACCAAACCCGACGATAAGTCGGTACATATTGTTTATGCCAAAGTCGGCAATGTGAACGAAGAAGCCGATGGTTCCCAACAGCTGATTTTGGGCCAAGGGATCCAATATGAGGGCAATCGAGGTCAGCGCGATTATCAGGTGGTTAAATTTGATCAATATCAGGTTGAAATCGCTGAACAGCAGGCGGAGCAAAAACGTCGAAAATTAACCGCTTATCCTACCGAGCAACTATTGGCCGATGATTCTTTGGATGCCACCGCTGAATGGCAATGGCGTATCGCGGTGCCCTTGTCTATTCCGTTCTTGATTTTGATTGCGGTGCCACTGAGTTCAATTGATCCGCGCCAGGGACGCTTTGGTAAAATGTTTCCCGCCCTGATGCTGTATTTAGGCTATTTTCTGCTGTTAATGGCAGGTCGAAAAGTGTTGGAAGACGGAAAAGTGCCGCCAGCGGTTGGACTGTGGTGGGTGCACGGCGTTGTGTTGTTTATTGGGATGGTATTGCTGATACGAGGGCGCTCAGTTGGCGTGAAGATACGTGCGTTAATTAAGGGGCAACGGATATGATTAAGATACTGGATCTCTATCTGGCTCGCACCTTGATTGGCACGACCTTTATTAATTTACTGATATTGGTGGGGTTAAGCAGTCTATTAAAGTTTGTTGACCAGCTCAAACACATCGGCCGTGGTAGCTACGATATGATGGCAGCCGGTATCTATGTGTTGTTGAGTATGCCCCGCGAAATAGAGCAGTTCTTTCCGATGGCGACCTTGTTAGGTGGATTGATTGGATTGGGAATTCTGGCCAGTAATAGTGAATTAGTGGTGATGCAGGCGGCGGGATTAAGTCGCAGTAATATTATTGTGTCGGCCATGAAAACCGCATTATTAATGGTGATCTTTGTCATGGCCTTGGGGGAGTGGGTGGCTCCCATAACCGAAACCAAAGCTAAAGAAATTCGTACTCAGGCGATTTCGGGCGGTAGCCTGTTCTCAGGTGACCAGCTTGTGTGGGCGAAAGACGGTGATAACTTTGTCAGTATTGGCGATGTCATCAGTAAAGATGAACTGTCCGATATTACTATTTATCAATTTTCTCCTGAGCTTAATCTGGAACAAATTACCAATGCACGTAAAGCCACATTTATGGGATCGAGCTGGCGTTTAGCGGATGTGTCATACACCTATTTTACTGAACCGCAAATTCGCACAGATAAAGCCGCCCAGACACGCTGGCAATCCTCGTTGACCCCCGATAAATTAGGGGTAGTGACGATTACGCCCGAGGCACTATCTATTCGTGGATTACAAGATTATGTGACCTATCTGCGTTCAAATAGTCAGGATGCCAATCGTTACGAATTGGCGTTGTGGCGTAAAATTTTGCAGCCGTTGTCCATTGCGGTGATGTTATTGATGGCCCTGTCATTTATATTTGGCCCACTACGCAGTGTGACCATGGGGGCGCGTGTGATTATGGGGGTGTTAACCGGATTTGGTTTTTTTATTGCCAATGAGATTTTTGGTCCGTTGAGTATGGTGTATCAATTCCCTCCTATAGTCGGTGCGGCATTACCCAGTTTGGTATTTGCGACTTTTGCGATATATCAGATACGGCGCTAGCTAGTCTTCTCTTCAATATTGCGGTGGATCTACTGCCGCATAATCAGTCAGGTTTGCAGTACCTGGCAAATATGTTTTGCTTCAGCCAAATAAGTAATCCACTTGTTTTACAGCGCATAGATAAAAAGTAAGTTTATTTGTTATAAATTTATATCTTAGAATTACCCATATAATTCAAGTGGTTAGTTAAAGGTTCACTTTGTTGATTAAAGTAGGCCGGTGCAGTTTAGGAATATTCCTGTAGTGGGTCGACAGCTAAAAGAGCAATTTGCAATATTCAGCGAGCAGTTTGCTGGCAGTGTTTTTTTTAACACGACAATAGGTAACGATGTGGTCAGCAATCAGACAAAAAATAACAACGAATAATTGAGTAGGCTAGGAACAATTGGCTGCTCTCTGAAAATTGCAGAGGACACATGAATGTTTACAAGAACTAAACTCTCCATTGCTATGATTGGCGCACTGAGTACTTTGAGTCCGCTATATGCCCAGCAAGCGGACAACAACAAAGATGAAGAAGTCGAAAATATCGTAATTACCGGCATTGCTGGCAGCCTGGAACGCAGCATCAGTCGTAAACGTAATCAGGATCTTATTTCCGACGGCATTTCCGCCGAAGACTTAGGTAAATTTCCCGACAATAATATCGCCGATTCGTTACAACGCGTTCCCGGTGTGGCGATTGACCGGGCAGGTGGTGAAGGGCGTTTTGTCAGTATTCGGGGATTAGGTCCTGATTTTACCGGCGTAGTTATTAATGGCCGTACACCTGCCACCGAAAATGAAGAGCGAGCCTTCAGCTTTGACACACTGGCATCCGAACTAATCAGCACAGTGGATGTATTCAAAACATCATCAGCCAGCCTGAAAGAGGGCGGCCTAGGCGGTTTGGTTAACATTGTAACCGCCAAGCCTTTTGACTATGACGGGTTCAAGTTTGCTGGCAGTGTAAAAGCGATGTATGAAGAAAATAGCGATAAAGCCAAGCCTCAAGGCTCCTTTATCGTTAGTAATACATTTAATGACGGCAAGTTCGGTATTTTGGCCTCTGTTACCTATCAGGAACGTGCCACCGACAAATATACGGTAGAAAATGAACATATTGCCAAAACCACGCTGGAACCCTTTTTAGGCTTTACCGATCCCAGTCAGGGATGGGCTGGTGGTTATGCCTATTCTGGTGATGGCCTCGAAGAAGACACCTATCGTATTCAAAGCCTATATGCCGGTATTACCCATGAAGAGCGTCGTCGGGTAGGAGGTAATGTGGTCATGCAGTGGCAGGCAACGGATGATCTTATTCTTACCGCAGATTATATTTATTCTGATTACGATACCTCTACATCCCGCTATTGGACCGGATCTTACTTGTGGGCGCCGACGTTGTCGGACAAGAATGTGGTGGATGAAAATGGATTCTATCAAGTCATTAATCATGGCTTCGACGACGGATATAACATTAGTGGCTATGCACATGGTTTAACTACCACCGAAAGACCCACCAAATCCAGTGTGACTGGTTTGAATGCTGAGTGGTTAATCAATGATGAATGGACCATGGTGGCGGATATTTCCCGTTCGGATGCGCTACTGGATAACCGTGGTCTGGATCGTATGTATATCCTCGAGTTTCTTGATCGCCCCGGTTATTTGCTAACCTCAACGGGGGGCATTCCCAGTATTGAATATGCCGATGAAGCAGCCATTAAACCCGAGATGGGCAGCCAGAACATGAAGGATCTGCGGGCAAGAATTACTTCTGATGATGGTGTGTATAACAAGGCCGACAATAACGAGTTTAAACTTGACTTTAAATGGGAGCCTTTAGGTTCCAGTATCCGTAAAGTGAAGTTCGGGATGAATAATACTGTCGCCAAGAAACAGACCGAGTATTGGCAGACACCTGATCTTATCCGTCGGATGTATCATGGTTTGGCTACCCGTCAGGAAATTGATTACAACAGTATTGTGACGGGCGTATTCAGCCCGGGTGATGCATTCAACGGTTTAAGTGCCGATGTCTATATGATTGACCCGGATGCTTACCGTACCTGGATGGCCAACAATATTGATGGCAGAACAAAAGCCGATACAGCAGCAGGAATAGCATCCAAAGAAGCCTTTCTGGCCAACAACAGTAGCTGGGACGCAGTCAAGTCAAACGATTCCTATCTTATTGAAGAGGAAGTGACATCAGCCTACGTTGAAGTTTCTACCGATACCACCGCTTATGATATGCCATTGTCGATTACTGCGGGGCTACGTTATACCCAAACGGATCTGACTTCTAACGGTACTACCCAGGTTCTGGAAAGTTTGGAGCGTGAAAGTACCTTGCCGGATGAACCTCCCTCACCCTGGTTGGTACAAACTTTTGCTGATGCCGCAGGTACCGCTGTCGCACTGGATAACTCTTATGACAACTGGTTACCCTCAGTTAACGCATTATTGAAAGTAACGGACGAGTTTTATGTGCGCGGTGCGTTCAGTAAAACGCTAACCAGACCGACCTTATCTGCAATGGCGCCTTATACGTCGTATGGCACCACAACAGTGACAACTAGAACAGCTATGGGCGGCAATCCAAACCTTAAACCCTATACTGCAAAAAACTATGACCTTTCGTTTGAGTATTATTACGGTGATTCGAATATTTTGGCACTGGCTCTGTATCGTAAGGATATTGATAACTTTATTGTGCGATTGTCCGGTCCTGAGACATTTGACAATCTGCAGGTAGAAGATCCTGCCTGGAAAGAGTTTTATGTAACCCGGCCGCAAAACGGTAAATCTGCCACTATAGAAGGGGCAGAAATTAACTGGGCGATGACGTTCGATAATGGTCTTGGCGCCACAGCCAACTATACCTTTGTGGATAGTAGTGCATCTCTTAGCGATGCCAGTGACGCAGAACAATTTGCCTTACCGGGTTTAAGCGATACGGGAAATGTATCGGTGTTTTATAACAACGAAAAATTACAGGCCAGAATCGCCTATAACTATCGAACCCCTTTCTTGGGAATTGTATTTAACGGGCCTTCAAACGAGCCAATTCATTACGATTCTTACGGCACCGTTGATGTGAGTTTGAGCTACAACATCACTGAACAAGTTACCGCTTTTGTTGACGGTATGAATATTACCGGAGAAACCGTTAACAAGTATGGTCGTTACCAGAACCAGTTTATCGGTTTCGAAGATACCGGTGCGTTATTCACTGTTGGAGTCCGTGTGAGACTCTGATCACTGTGTTTGGCCCGATCTTGTATCGGGTCCTTTTTATTTCCTGATTTCATTTAATAACTATTGGAAATGACACAATGAACAAGTGGATAGGACTACTAAGTATACCAAGGGGTATAGGCGTTTGGTGTGCCCTGGGATTGGCTTTGCTGGTTTCATCTGTGCAAGCTAATGCCGATTGTGAGTGGGTTAAGGGTATGTACGTGTCGTTGAATCGACCCGAGTCGACATCCTTGCTGGGTGACCAGCAGCAGGAAACGACCTTGCTGGAATTTGCCGCGGAACATGGTTTTAACTATCTCATTTTGTATGATCTGGAAGGACTCCAGGCTAACAGCAAGCGGGCTGAACAACTCGCCCGCTTTATCAGTACAGCAAAAAAAGAATATGGTATTGCACGAATTGGCGCTGCGCTGGGCAGTAAACAGGCTGCCGATAATATTATTCGCTTCAATTTAGCGCATGCCAAATCGCAACATATCGATGTGCTTAATCTGGAATACGAGTTCTGGAACAAGTCAAACCGTGAACAGGCGTTTGAATATAGTCTGTCGGTACTCGACTATTTCGCTCAACTCGCATCCCGATACGGTATGTTGAGTGAAGTCTATATTGGCTGGATTACACCAGCAGAAGGTGAAGCGCTGGCGAAAAATGGTAGCCGCATCTTATTGCATTACTACCGACATGACGATGTGAATATCATCGATTACGGATTGGAGCGCATGATGTATTTGGCTAGCGCTGGCGTGACTGTCGATATCGCCCCTATCTTTTCCAATGAAGGCCCCGACAATTCTGCCGATCCTTCGGGTTATTTTATGGGCCCCTGGCTGGAAAAAAATGGTGTGGATAAAGCATTCCTGAGCTGGATACAGCAATACCAGCAGCTCGATGTTGATTGGAAATCTAACCTGCATGTTTTTGGCAGCAGCTGGTTTTTGTATAACCATTTTGACGATATTCAGTTTAGCCCGACGCTACCGGAAATCACCGATATGCCCAGTGTCCGCTGTGCACCATGAGGCTGGGGCAATCCTTATGCAGCCTTGTTATTCACTTACTCCAGAAAATAAATTTATGAAACTTATCCTTGCGATTTTATTCTCATCCTTTGTCAGCCATTACGCGTTTGCCCTGGATACGGAAAACTTTACCCGTCACGCCGAGCTTAAATTTGGTGTATCGACTAATTTTGTTAGTCAGGGCCGGTTTGAGGCCTTTGTGGAAATCAACAATCAGTCCAGAACCGCTATTCCTGAAGGGTCTGGTGATTGGCAAATATATATACATTCTGCCCGCCGTATCGTGCAGTCTTTAACCGAGCAAGTCACATTTCAGCGTATACAGGGCGACTTGTACCGTATTAGCCCGACTGACAAGTTCGCAGGTATCGCACCGGGCAAAATCGTGCGTTTTGGCTACCGCGGCCTCGGGGATATTGCCAGTTACAGTTATTTTATGCCCAGAGCCTTTATGGTTGATGGTAGTGAGCAACATTTTGTATTCCGTAATACCGACACGGAAACATTTGAATCCTACGTGTTGCCATTTGAACAGCCGCAACAATATTTGCGATTTAATCAGCCGGTGGATCGGTACGGTTTGAGTAAAGATGATCCCGAGTTTGAGCAGCACTATAAAATGGATGGTCAGACCGACAGAATTGCTATTGTGCCGACACCGCAGCAGGTTACCAAGTTGGGTGGCAAGGTTCATATTGATTCTGCCTGGACAGTAAAACAACCGGGCGGCCTGGAATTTGCCAAGGGATATCTTGTTGAGCAGCTAGCTTTTCGAGGGTTGAAATTGGATGCTGATAACCGCCAAGCCGACAGCAATGTTATTGAGCTGACTTTTGACCCATCCATCGACGATGCTGAAGGTTATCGGCTAGTTGCAGATTCGAATACCATCTCAATAAAAGCCAAAACTGAAGCCGGTATTTTCTATGCTGTGCAAAGTTTGCTGGGGTTATTGCCGTCTAAAACGGTCAAGCAGGTGTTAAGCCTGGATGCGATCGATATTAGTGACCATCCCCGTTTTACATGGCGTGGCATGCATTATGATATCGCCCGTAACTTTCATGGCAAGCAGGCCATTTTAACCTTGCTTGAGCAAATGGGCAGATTCAAGCTGAATAAACTGCACTTACACCTGACCGATGATGAAGGATGGCGGCTCGAAATCCCCGGTTTGCCCGAACTGACCGATATAGGCGCACAACGCTGTTTTGATTTGCAGGAACAGGATTGCTTGCTGACCCAGTTAGGTAATGGCCCGGGTAAATTGCAAAGTGGCAGTGGTTTTCTTACTACCGATGACTATATTGAGCTGGTGCGTTTTGCCAAACAACGCAATATTGAAGTCATTCCCGAGATAGACATGCCGGGCCACGCCAGAGCGGCAATAGTGGCAATGAAAGCGCGCTACCAGCGTTTGTTAAGTCAGGGAGATGAATCGGCGGCCAACCAGTATTTATTGGCTGACTTGCAAGATAAATCTGAGTATCTGTCGGTGCAAAGTTATAGCGATAATGCCATTAACCCCTGCCTGCCTTCGACATTTCATTTTGTCCAAAAAGTGATGTATGAACTGGAAAGAATGCACCGTATGGCAGGCAGTAAACTGAATATTTTCCATATGGGGGGAGACGAGGTAGGTAAAGGTGCGTGGCAGAAATCGCCTGCCTGTCAGCAGCAGTTTGATTCATTGTCTTCGCCTTTGATGGGCGTGGATGATATCAAGCCCTATTTTGTCAAAAAGGTAGCCGAACTGGCAGCACAACGGGGGCTGGCTATTGCCGGCTGGGAAGATGGTCTGATGTATAACCGTGACCAGCCTTTTCAGCGCAACGCTATCCCTAATCAGCAGGTGATTGCTAATGCCTGGGACAACATCTGGGAAGCAGGCGTGTCTGATCGGGCGTATTTGCTGGCGAATGCAGGATATGATGTTGTACTTTCCTCGGCCACACACTTGTATTTTGACCATCCTAACGAAGCGTCTCCCTTTGAGCGTGGTTACCACTGGGCAACCCGTTACAGTGACTTATACAAAGTGTTTTCCTACACACCGGACGACCTTTATGCCAACGCAGCCAGAACCTTGCCGGGGGACAAAATTACTGATCTTGACCATTTAGTTAACAAACATCATGTAGCATTGCAGGCGACCGGCAATGTGCTGGGAATTCAGGCCCAATTATGGTCAGAAACAGTGCGTAGCGCAGCGCAAATGGAGAATATGGTGTTTCCGCGAATTATCGCCCTGGCAGAGCGAGCCTGGCATAAAGCGGACTGGGAATTACAGCCCAGGAATAAACAATCCTCTGCTTTTGCCAATGATTGGCATGGCTTTTTGCGTGTACTGATTGAGCATGTGTTGCCAGAGCTGGATCGACAAGGTATTCATTTCTATGTACCTCCACCCAGAGTTAAACAGCAAGCGGATTCCTTGATTGCCGAGCCGCTCATCGAAGGTCTGGAGGTGCTGTATAGTTGTGACAAAGGCCAAAGCTGGAGCCGCGGGCAGCAAGCGTTTTGTGATGACAATAGTCAGGTGTTGTTCAAAACCCGTTTGGGTAACCAGCATAGTCGTGAAATATCACTGGCTGAGTTGAGCCAGTACTGATGGTAGACTGTGTGGTTATTGTCACTTATTCAGCAGGCTAATTGAATGCATCTTGAGCAGTTGGAAGAAAAAGCACGACTGGCACTCATCCAGGGACGGGATCAGCAGGCCTATGAGTGCTTGCAGACCATGCTGGCAACCGATGAAAACAATGATAAAGCCTATTATCTGCTCAGTACGCTGGCGCATAAATATGCCAATTATCGTCAAGAGTTGCAGATGCTGGACTCCGCCATTGCACTACAACCGGCAATCATTGATTACCAGGTTTATCGGGCTCGGGCGCTGGCGCAAGCAGGGGAAACTGACAAAGCCAAAAAGCAACTGGATCAACTGGGGTTGCAAACTATCAGCCAACCCGCATTGATTGATGCCATTGCCACGACCTATAACCGCCTGAATTTATATGCTATTGCCTGCCAGTGGTTCGAGAAACTGGTCCAGGTTGATGATGCTAATCCATATAGCCTGTTTAATTTGGCCACCTGTTATAAATTTTGCGGGCAATTTGAACGGGCGCAGCAAGCTTACACTAAGGCCGTTGCACTTAAACCGGATTATTACAAGGCCCAGGCCGCCATCTCGCAACTGGGGCACGCTCTTGACCCGGCCGAAAGGGTCAAATGTCTCGAATCATTAAGACAAACGCAGCCGCATCTCGATGCCCGGTTACACTTGGCCCATGCCTTGTCGAAAGAATATGAGAGCATGGGGCAGTTTGATAACGCATTTAAAATCTTGAAAGACGCCAAATCAGCAGTCAAAACACAACTCGATTATCAGTTTTCGTCTGATCAACAGCGTTTTGACGCGATTAAACAAGGCTTGACTAATACTGACGATCATAAGCCCGCTGAGTTAAGTAACCTGTTTGTTGTCGGTATGCCGAGAACAGGCACAACCTTGCTTGAACGCATTCTGTCGGCGCATGCTAACGTTGTGTCGGCCGGGGAGTTGTATCAATTCAGCATGGCGGTAAAGCAGGTGACTGGTGTGGCTGAACGCAGTTTTGCGCCTGCACCATGTTTGGGGGCTATCCAGCCCGATCAGTTGGAAAAAATAGGTCAACTTTATCAACAACGTACGGACTATTTTTGTGAAAACGGACAAATTTTACTGGATAAACTGCCACTGAATATTTTGTATGCCCCGCACATTCTGGCTGCGTTACCTAATGCCATTATGGTCTGTCTGGATCGCCATCCGCTGGATACTATTGTCAGCAATTATCGGCAACTATTCAGTTTTGAAGATGAAGCAACGCGCTATTCTCTGGATGGCCGGGATACTGCCCGTTTTTATCTGCAATTCAGACAATTGATGGATCTGTTGCGCAACCATTTCCCACAACGATTTTATGTAATTAACTACGACAAGCTGGTGACCGAGCCGCTCGAGGAAGCGAAAAAACTCTTTGCATTCTGCGAGTTGGAATGGAACGACGATTACCTTAACATTGAGCTAAATCATGCTCCGGTGGCGACTGCCAGTTCAGTCCAGGTGCGGAATAAAATTAGTTCGAAATCTGTTGGACAATGGCAGCGCTACGAACAACAGTTAAGCGAGGTAAAAGATATCCTCTCCCGCAACGACATTCACTTCTAAGCGGACGATTTGTGCGACATATGTGTGATTCGGTATTCGCTAGGTGACAAGTCGGTTAAACGTTTAAAAAACCGCTGAAAAGCAGATTTGCTGTTAAACCCGGACTCCAGCAGGATGTCCATGATCGACATATCCGCATATTGTGGATCGGCCAGATAACGCTTGGCCTCTTCCACCCGGTAAGAATTGATAAACTCGAAGAAATTGGTGCCGAATTCACGGTTGATAGCAAAAGACACATCTCTGGCTGGCAGGTTAATTTTGTCGGCAAACTGCTCAATATTAATACTTTGGTTGAGGTAGAGTTTATCGGTGTTTATGCCAGTCATAATGCCATCAATGATGTGTTTCAGATTACCTGAAATGTCGCTGGCTCTTGAATGCTTACGGGTCAAGGTCAGCTTTTGGGCATGCGACGCACTGTAAAAGAATAAGGCTATTAGCAGACCAAAGTTCAGGTAGTTTTCGGTAACGCCATAAGGGAGTCGATATACCAGGGCCAGAATACTCAGGATCACCGACCAGCAACTGGTGCCGATAAAGGCTAAAGTGAGCAAATACAGCCAGATAATGGCCTGTTCATTAACATCAGAGTTATCAGATACAACCGACTTATGGTAACGGTGCACAATCAGCAAACCAAACACAAAATAGGCCAAGGGTACCAGTTTTAGCGACCACCAGATCATGTCTGTGGTGAGATAGGCCGCCCGATCAATGCCAAAGGTATCTAGTCTCATCAGATTGATGTCAACACTAAAAAAGTACAGGCAACCAAATACAATCAATATTGGGATTAGATGGAATAAGTTGCGTTTGGATAAACTGAAATCCTGATGAGTAATACTGCCTACATACAGCACCAGCAGAGGGCCTTTTATGATAGTGGAAAAACTGTACAGATAGGGGACCAGCTTTTCGATCCAGCCGGGTTTGGGCAGATATTCATTCCAGATAAGCATGACGCCAATATCAGATATGGCGATAGAGATAAAAAACGCGCTAAGTAAATATTTTGACAGCTTATTTTTGGCCGCAATAACAGATTGAAACAGCGCCAGTATAATACTCAAACCAATAGAGAGAATTAATATTACATCATTAATATTAAAATAAAGTTCAGTCATTTTTATTGTAATTGTTCGACCTTATTGGCAGGTGATCAGGGTTGAATTTGATATTGTTATCATCTGAACAATATAACGGACAGTCTATCAGCAATGAAGAAGGTGGACCAAGCTCCCGATACTAAAGTTTTGCCAAAATTTAACTTAGGCCTTCCCAGCTGCGGTGATGGTTGGCTTCTTTGGTTAGACTCACCACTTCGGTATGGGCAATCCGGTCTTGCAGAGATTGTTTGTGTTTAAGATCAAACAATACCAATAACGTGCCTAAACCTAGTAATGAGCTGAGCATGCGCACAAAAATACGCGGATAGGTCAACGGCTTGTCTGTGGTACTTAATATGCGTAATCGCCAAGCCCGCATTCCCAGAGTTTGTCCGCCATTGCGCCAAAACCACATAAAAAAGCCCATAATCCACAGACCAACCCAAAGTTGAATGGCGGTTTTGATCAATACTGACTGCTGAATAAAATCACTGGAATGTTCAGCGCCTTGCATATCGATAACGCCGTTTTCCAGCAAAATAACTAGCGGCAAAATAATTGCCATTGCTGCACACATGCCCACTGCAACGGCAACTAAGGTATCGTAAATCATAGCGGCTAAACGTCGAAAAAAGCCTGCACGGGGAAAGGTATTAATTGAATCAGTCATCGGGTTATCACGACAATAAAAGAGGCCGAAGTGTAACAGTAATCCCTATCTGGAATAAACCCGAACATAAAATAGTCAATTGAAATAACAAGCTCATAAAACACTTGCAAGCAAGCCTTTGATCGCTATAATGCACAGCCTGTTCAGCACTAGCTGGATGGATCATCACTCAGTGCCAGAGTGGCGAAATTGGTAGACGCAGCGGATTCAAAATCCGCCGGTGGCAACACTGTGCCGGTTCAAGTCCGGCCTCTGGTACCAACTCTTTTTAGAGTTAAAGTAAACCGACATTATGTCGGTTTTTTTGTGTTACAAACACAATGCTCTGACTCTTTAGCAGCTACAGTAGATTTTAATTATCCTAGTTCATCCCGTATTGTACCGCGCTACTTTTAACTATAACAAAAAATCATTGAATGGTCGTATAGTGACGAATATTATCTTTATGATTATAAGTAGTTTAATAAGGAATAAGGTCTATGGATTGTAACTTCACAACAGCAACTGAAATCGGTGAATTCATTAGATTCAGTAGTTGCCAACGCAGATTTAAATTAGCGCATAATGGCAGAAAAGCGGCAAGAAACATTCCTTTTTATGACCAACTTGTTAAGTCACTTGATCCAGTATTACAACATGTAGGTGAGCAGAATGAGGTTAAATGGGAAAGAGCACTCGTTCGAGATCATAAGTTTGTAAATGTTTGTGATAGTAATTCAGCCCCTTTAGAGTGGTCAACATTCTTAGACGGCCTAAAGTCTATAGAGAAAGATAAAAAAAGCTTTTTCAGAGAAGTAGAAATCTGTGGGCAATTAGGTGATTTTGATGTCAAAGGACGGATCGATTTTATCTTAATAGATTGGACTAGTAAAATTCCAACTCTCAGAATTGTAGAACTTAAAGCTAGCCGAAAAGATAAAACATATCAGAGACTTCAGCTAGCAATTTACTATCAATTATTTTCTACAGAACTTGATGTCATAAAGAGAATTCTTGATATCAATGAAATTAATTTTGAAGCAGTTGTCGGGCGCATAAATGAAGATGACAATACCTTGCAGGATATTTTTAGTTTAGAGGGCTTTGATCTTAAAATTGAACTTCAGGATTTATATTATTTGACTATTAAAGATGGCGAATTAGAGCGTATTCTTAAGTCCTCACTTTCAGAATTACCATATCAACTAAATTCAAAATGTGACCAATGTGTTTTCAATACCCACTGCTTAACAGAAAGTGCACGAGAGAGACGAATAGAGCTTCTAGGAATCAGTACTAACAACGTTAGGGTACTTAGAAAAAATGGCTTAAAAACCATAGATGATGTTGCAAATATAGATCATAGCTTATTGTTAAAAATACAATCAGATCCCGATTTTAATATTAATGCTGAACATCTTATTATCAAAGCAAAAACACGCTGCTCCACTCTTCCAAACCAACCTGAGCCGAGCCCTAAAGTTGTTCAATTACCAAACTGTGGTTCGCAAACAAGCCAGCTTCCTATTCATGTAATTGAAGGACAAAGATTAGTGCGTGTTTACGCGACTGTAGAATTTGATTATACCGAAAACAGATTAATTGGAATTGCTGCACACGTTACAAACTCTGAAAATAATTTGCATACTGGCTTCTTTGAAACTAACGAAGGAAAAATAAAGCCGGACCCAAAAGTTTATGAGATAAACCCTAATACGAAAGAAGCTTCTCCCTTGAGTGGTATAGATGTCATTGTTTATCAGCATTCGCCATGGAGTGGTGATTTCGGCCAAGATTCTGGTAGAGAGCAAAGTATGCTCGCTGAATTTTTTGGAAAAGTCGTTAATGCCATAGCAAGTATTGTTGATGACGAATATGCTCCTGTTCATTTTTATGTTTGGTCTAGGCAGGAAATGTCTGACTTGATTGATGCTTGCACGCGAGCTGGTAGTAAAACCTTATCCAATTTCCAAGAATTGATGGGATGCCGAGCAAGCCTTGAGCAGTTAATTTTCTCATCTGTACAGGACGAAATAAAGTCTAGGTTTGCATTAGGATGGACTTCAAATGGTCGATCAGTGGCCTCTTCTCTTAATTGGTATGGTGACAGATTTCATTGGGTTAGGAACGTCAGGAACAAACCAGAACCTCTTGACAGAACATTTACACAAGGCCTGTTTGATTTTAAGACAGATTTATTCCTTTCAGAACAAAATGAATGGCTTAGTGCAAAAGAGATTGAAAATCTAAAGTTGAAACAAGATATTGATTCATTAAAAAATAAATTCGAAATAAGAAGTCGATTTAATGATGGTATCCCAGTCCCTTATTGGTATGCTCTTTGGAGAAAATTTTCTGATATAGACCTTACAAAGCTCCAAGGTAATGCCAAACAAGATATTGAACGCTTCAAAAAGTCAGCTAGACCACTTGTTATGGATGAATTTTTAAAAGCTCGGGCTCATTGCTTGAGATGGTTGGAAGAAAAGGTCAAATTCAAAAACCCTGAAATAGCTAAACCAGCCCTACATGTCGACAACTTGCCAGATTTCAGTCTAAACGTTAATGATATAGCTAGAGCATCCTTAGACTTTCTTCGATTAGAGCACCATGTAAAAGTTAATGATTGGCTAACAAGTCAATTAGATAATATAGAAAATAGAGTGGCGAGAGGTAAAACTCTCGTTCTGCAAAACTTCTCTAGGTCAGGAGATACAGTTACTGCTGAGATTGTATGCGAAAGATATGGACTTACATTAAAAGAGCTATCGAAAAGATCTACGCTAAGTGGATTTGGAAGGGTAACAAAGCTGCCCGAATCAGGCAGTCAAACTTTTAATATGTTACTAAAATTTGGTACTACTGTAATTATCAATGATATCTGTTGGGAATCTGGGCGGGTATCTCTCGAAGAACTCAGGAGCAACAGAGGCTCTAACTATATTCTTGGTTGTGCACCAGTTTTTGAAAATTCAGTTCTGGTAACCTTAGATGAGAGCGTTTCAGATTTTGTTTTTTCTAGGGTCGATGGCAGGCTTGAAGAGCTTAGAAACGGTACTGGAAATGTTGATGTTTTAGAGTGGCTTGACCCTACAGAACCGAATATACCAAAGGTAAATAAGCTTTCGGAAGCATTGCTCCAAAGAAGCTATGCAATTATAGATGCGATGAAGTTTGACGATGGCAACGGTAACAGCTTTTCGTTATCTGATGACCAAAAAGAGGCTCTATTCAAAAGCTTAAATACTAAAATTTTCCAATTACAAGGCCCTCCTGGCACAGGAAAAACTCAAACAACTGCAGTAGAGACGCTTTTAAAAATTCTAAATTGTACGAATGAAAATAGTTTAGTAATAGTGGCAGCAAATACTCATACTGCTGTCGACACTCTCCTTCGTCGAATTGAGAAAATTATTAAGCCTTTTTCCTCTGCATGCGATGAGGTGGGGGTTACCTTCAATATTCCCATCATTAGAAAAATCGTTTCCAAAAATGACGAAGATAACCTTTTACTTGACGAATCCGAGAATATACAAAAGATAAAAGCTACTAGCATCGTCAAAAGAATGAATGAGATGTTGTCTCAAAGCCCACTGATAATTGGGAGTACAACTAGTACTGTTCTGAAATGGGCAAAAGATTTGAATAACAAACCAAGCTTTAATAGTCGTAACGGTGTTGCAGCCGATATTTTGATAATTGACGAGGCGTCAATGTTGGTATTTCCGTCATTTCTAGCCTTAGCCTCTTTAGTTGCCAAAGACGGAAGAATGACACTTGCTGGCGACAATAGACAATTGTCACCAATCTTATCTCACAATTGGGCACAAGAAGAAAGACCTCCCATCGAACTATACCAACCACATATGAGTGCTTATGATGCCATCGTGCAATTAGAGACTTTTGATACAGTTCAAGAAAACCAAATTTCAATTGCCAGACTGAATAAAACCTGGAGATTACCGGATCCGATTCGAGAGTTAATCCAAACGGTATACAAACAAGATGACATAACCTTAACCGGTCGAAAAGAGTATACTAAGTCTGGTTCATTTAATTTCGACAATGATTTTTCAACTGTATGGAAAGATAATGTCGGAGTATTCCTTGTTGTTCATGAAGAGAATGAATCAAGGCTATCTAATGAATTTGAAGCAAAGTTGATTCATAAACTCGTCAGTGCAATAGATACCCACAAGCCCAAAAGTATTGCCATCATCACTCCGCACAGAGCGCAGCGAACGCTTTTGTCTGAGGAACTAGTAGATGAAAATTGTATCTCTCTAATTGATACTGTGGAGCGACTGCAGGGAAATGAAGAGAGTACAATTATTTACTCAGGAACTGAGAGCGACCCTTCATCAATAACATCTAATGCAGAATTTATTTTAAATCTTAACCGATCAAATGTAGCATTCTCGCGTTCAAAAGAACGATTAATTGTAGTCTGTTCTAAAAGCTTGATTAATCATATTCCAGCTGATATTGAAAATTATAGATCCGCTTCGTTATGGAAGAGTTTGAGAACCCATTGCTCCACTTTGGTAGAAACATTGAAAGTAGACTCTATATCAGTAGAAATTTACACGAGTAGAAATGATGCATAATACCAATTACTCATTGGCGTCTGTTTTTTCTGGTGCAGGAGGTCTAGATTATGGATTTCACAAGGCAGGATTTGAGCATATTCTAGCTAATGATAAAAATATCGACGCATGCGAAACTTTTAAAAAAAATATCAGTGATATTGAGTTTGGTCCTCTTAGCAGTATTCAAAAGAAGCTCGAAGCTCTCGATGGATTAGATTTATTTATTGGTGGTCCTCCATGCCAAGGGTTCTCGGTCGGCGGAAAAATGGATCCTGATGATTCCAGAAGCAAACTCTCCTTCGAATTTATGAGAACTCTAGATGTTATCCGCCCTAAGGTTTTTGTTTTCGAGAACGTAAAGGCACTCGCCAAGAATAAGCGTTGGTTAAACGTATTCCAAGAATTAAAAAATAGAGCCCATAGTTCAGGATATGAGCTGTTTTGCGATGTATTAAAGGTCAGAGAATTTGGGGTTGCGCAATTACGAGAGAGACTTTTCATTGTTGGTTTCAATAAAGAAAGAATTGCTAATGCTTACGATGCAAGGTTAGCCTTTGAGGAAAAGTTATACAGTTTAAAAAATAAAGCCGAACCAGCTAATAAAATTCTTTCTAAACTAGGACAGGCTGGCACAGACCAAAATCCCATAACATGCTCGGCTAAAGTTATATTTGCTAAAAAGCCAGTTCTCCGAAATAGTCCGTTTTCAGGTATGCTTTTTAATGGTTCAGGCAGACCCGTAAACCCTTCATATTTTTTTCCGACATTAGCTGCTTCCATGGGCGGTAATCGCACACCCATAATAGATGAAGCAAACCTTTTCATGGCGGATGAATGCTTTGTTAGCAGGTATTTCAATCGCCTCAAAAGTGGAGGAACACCATATATAGGTGAGGCACCAAGTAGATTGAGAAGAATGACGGTTAATGAGTGCAAACTGGCTCAAACATTCCCTGAAGATTTTATACTTAAAGGAACCTCAATCTCCCAATATACCCAAATAGGGAATTCAGTACCGCCCAAAATGTCAGAAGCCTTAGCCCTTTCAATTAAGCATGTTCTTGATTCATTGTAACTACCAGTCAATTAATACAAGAAAGACAATCAAGGCCAGTAAAGCAGGAGAAATATCGTCTCCTTACTCAATGGAACACTCTCTATTTTTTGTTACAGTGGGTTGCTCGAGCTTAATACTACACGATTGGAATTAATACCTATTTAAGATATTACTTGGGTTAATATACTTTGGGAATTCAACAAGGATGTTTGATTATGCCGAGAAAAAATACTTCTTTTGCTAACCTGTTATTCCACGCACCATGGTGGGCGTCTGTATTACTAGCAGCTATTGTCTACGTGGTAATGGGGCATGTTCTGCCTACACTTGATACAGAAAACCTGATACTGAATACGCTATTCAATGCGTTTGCTATTCCCGCACCGTACTTCGCTTTTTTTATTTTACTGATAGCGCCATTTGCTTTTTTTAATTCTCGTCGCAAAGCCAAGCAGTTCGATGCACAACGCAATATTGAGTCCATTCGAGAACTGCATTGGCGCAATTTTGAAGAACTAGTTGCAGAAGCCTATCGCAGACAAGGTTATCTGGTAACCGAAGGCGGTTTCGGTGCAGATGGAGGTATCGACCTGGAATTGAGGAAGAGCGGCGAGCTCACACTGGTGCAATGTAAGCAGTGGAAAGCCCAGAAAGTCGGTGTGAATGTGGTGCGTGAAATGTTTGGCGTATTGACTGCGAGTAATGCAAACAACGTCGTCATTATCTGCTCAGGCCGGTATACACAGCAGGCGATAGATTTTGCGGCTGACAAAGCGATCACTCTGGTAGGTGGAAATGAGTTGGTTTCGCTAATTCGCGATCTACAAGCAAAAGCCAATATTGAAGCTCCTGAAAAAAAGTCATGCCCGAAGTGTGGCGGCGAACTTGTAGAGCGTGTTGCTAAACGAGGAGCTAATACTGGTCATAGTTTTCTTGGTTGTTCTAACTTTCCAAAATGTCGCTTTACCGAATAATTAATTGAAGGAGAATAAATGAAAGACTTGGATATTCATAAAAAAGTGGCGGTGTTAATTGATGCTGACAATGCGCAACTAAGCAAACTTAACGTGATATTGGATGAAATCTCGGCGCATGGTCATGTGTTGATTAAGCGTGCCTACGGGGATTGGTCTATTGATTCACTGAAAAACTGGAAAAAGCCGCTCAACGAACTAGCCATCCAGCCTATTCAACAGTTTGCCTACACGACAGGCAAAAATTCAACCGATGCCTCCATGATCATCGATGCGATGGACTTACTTTATTCGGAGCGAATTGATGCTTTTGCGCTGGTTTCAAGCGACAGTGACTTCACCAAACTGGCTTCGCGGTTGAGAGAATCTGAAAAATTTGTTTTTGGTGTCGGTGAAAAGAAAACTCCCGTGTCTTTTAGAAATGCCTGTGATGATTTCATTTTTACTGAAAATCTTGGTGCGGGTCAGGTTTCCAAGAATGATGAAAACAAAGACTCAGTTACATCACCATCAAATGGCGCTGAAGAGTTGATACCTGCTCTATTAAAAGCATGGGAGTTATATCAAAACGATGATGGATGGGTAAATGTTGGGCCGGCCGGTAGTTTTCTGAAACGCGCGAAACCTGATTTTGATCCACGAACCTATGGAGCTGCAAAGGTGACAGATGTGATTGCTAACTTGTCGACGGTATTTGATATGACTAAACAAAAAGGAAAAGGAACGACACAGGTTATTCTGTATCGTCCCAAAATTTTAGGAAATTAACGTCGAATTGATAAGAGAATAGTATTTAGCTGATATCCTGTGGGGGAGCGCTGTTAAATGGCTGTAAGTCGAGCGCGATACGTGCGGTTCTAATCGGTACATCTCAAGTTCATGATCTCGAATCTGGACCATACTTTTTTATTCAGGCCTAAAGGCTGTGGGCTGTGACATCTAGTCGTTTGGCAACACAACAACGGAATGGCCGCGATCAACGTGTTTGACCGCCTGAATTTTGAATTCTTCGGGGTAACGTATACTCCTCGCAGGCACCTCTCTCTTAGTCATTTTAGCGAACTAAGAGGTGACTAGGAAATTAGTGGCGATTCAGAAGAATATTTGCAAGCCGTCTAATCTTTACTCTTAAATACTCTGGCTTAACCTTCTGCGACCAACTTTTTTCAACTTAATTAACTATCGTTGATAATGATCTGGAGTGCAGGGCGCTTATTTTACACTGGTGCTATCCGTCTGAATGGAAAGATAAAGTAGCGATGACAAACATCAGCCAGTCATTGGTAATATGAGCGCCGGTGGATACCCACAGGTTTTTGGTAATGATATAGACTGCGGTGAGTAACAGCCGTGCAAATCCAACGCCCCATAAAACCTGCAGTAGGTTCCAGTTGTATGCCGGCAAATGAATGAGCGCAAACCACACCGCAGTGATTATCCAGGCTAAGAATACGGCTTTGGGTTGAGACCAATGAAAACGGTGATGACAATAATAAATAATCGCCAGAAACGGCAAAATGGTGATTACCTCTTCGCCAAATAATTGCGGCACTGAAAATAGGAAAAAGCGTATTTTCTGGCCACCTGACATTGCCTCTAAACCTTGTATTCCATGGTTCGGAGAGGTATCAATAAGTTGCGTCATAAGGAGGGCACAGCTCACCGACAGTACAAAAGTCAATACGCCTAATCCAATGCTTTGGCCGACAGTTTTAAAGGTTACTCGTTGAAACAGACCTGCGCCTTTATCGGGGCTTACAAAGTAGAGTGTGGCAATCGGCAGAGCCGCAAACATCAGTATACTAAATTGGGTCGCAACTTCGTGTCCGTTAAACAGAGCCGGGAAAAATAACAGTATTGCTACTGCAACCAAGACACTAGCTAACACTATCCCCCACAGAGCGGGTGATAAATTTGTAGACGACTGGGAAACATAAGGGAACTCTGCCCGCACATCATCCGCAATTTTAGTGAACATATGAATACTTCCTTAAATTATCCTTTTCAGTTTATCCCGGTCAGACTCGCACTTTTTAAGGCTGCGTTATGCTTGTGCCAGAGTTTGGCTGTCATATCTTTAGATTTAAGCGTGGTCATAAAATAAATCCGTCACACGATAAGGGTAATTTTTGATGTGGACAGCGATTACTGCGCAATCACTTCCAAAGTATGTAATTGATCTTTCATGAAATAATGTACGCCAAACAACATTGCACCAGCGTTCCCTGCGACACTCATGTCGCCACTATGCCGGAAAATAACATAATCTTTTCCTTCTTCGATCAACTCACCGTCGGAGAGGTGCATCATGTAAGGCGAAACCAGCCCTCCGAGTCGACTTCCGTATAGATACAGACTACCAAAGTCCACTTTTTGGCCGGTTGGTTGCAATTGACCATTGGCGTCCCGCTCAATTAATTCAACAAGCTTGCTAAACCCTATTTTAAATTCATTTTTCATCTGGCTGAGCTCTTGCTCGGTTGGATTGCTAATATCCTCGGCAGGGATTGACGTAGGCACGTGATACAAATAGCGGCCAGTCCAGTCGGGCGATTCAATATGTATCGCCAACGAAATACGGAATTTTTCATCAATACATTCCTGCACATAGGCGACAGGATGAATTTGCATTGCACCGGCACTATCACTGGCCAGCGAGCTTTTTGCCAATGCATCGCGAGCAAAACCGACTACGTCTAAGCCAAGATAGTGGTCCCGATACGACTTGCTCTTACTGCTATTGACAGAATCTTCGACTGCTTCTCCAACAAAAGGGATCGGCATCAATAACGTTGCGGCATTTTCCGCAAAAACGACTGCAAAATGAGTATCTGGAATGACTTGAGCGTCCGAGGGCAGTGTCACAGGCATTTTATCACTCACGGTGAGACCTACTTGCCGGGCTTTTTGAGCGGGGATGTTAGTACTTGCCTGCATTGACACACAACCACCCAATCCAAGTGCACTCGCTAAGCCGATCACAATGAAAATACAGTTAAACTTATTCATACCTAATAGTCCTTTTTTCTTTATTACATCAAGCTCTGAACGACAGAATTTTAGCTATTCAGTGCTGTAGCTTTTCCCACAACTGCGGCTTTAACAATCATCAGTACAGATTATGCTGCGTTTGTACATACCTTGTCTTGGCTTGATGGTTCCCACCTAAGGGTGCCATTACGCCCATTTACTTTGAATTGTTTTCCAAAACTACCCACATATCGTCCAGCTTCATCCAGCAGAAAAATATCATTCTGGTTGCGATAGTCTATGCTGATTCCGGGCGGAATATAAACTCAGGCCACAGGTAGAGTTACATTCAATGAATCTATTCCCGAATATTTATCCCATTGGTTATAAGCGGCAGATGAAATTGCCAGTTTGATTAGCCATGTCATTGACTGATAAATCGTTGTTGTTTTTTGTTTTGGCTGTTGATTCTTCAACCGATTGTTGCGTTGCCTGAAAATTTATCAGTCGTTCAAATAATGAACGGGAAATCTGCTACAGGCCACTTATTTAGTACGATTTTTTGGAATCCGTCAGATTTTTTTTATATTCCGTAAGCTTATTTTTTCTACGAATCTTATTGTGGCTTAACAAAATAATAACAATCCACAGGGGATACAGATGCAGCATTGTCAGCAATTCAAAATTAAGAGTTTGAAAACGTCGAAAAAACTTCTTGCTACCACATTAAGCAGTATTTTGTTGGCAGGCAGTTTCAACACCGTGGCCCAACAAGTTGAAGAAAAAAATGAAGCAACCGAAGTGATTATGGTGACCGCTCAGAAGCGGCAACAAAATATCATGAAAGTGCCAGTGGTTGTGGATACGGTATCTGCGGATACACTGAAAAAAACCAACTCCATTTTACTCAGTGAGGTTGACAAATTTATCCCGGGTTTCGATTTTAGTGATACCAATATGACTCAGGCGGGTATTACCATGCGTGGGATCAGTAGCCCGAATATCAGTGTGGGCGGTGACCCGTCTTCTGCGACCTTTTTTGACGGCGTGTATATGCCCAAAGCGGCACAAAATGTGCTGTTTTCCGATATTGCTCGCATTGAGGTATTAAAAGGCCCGCAAGGTACCCTGTTTGGTCGTAATGCGGCGATGGGGGTAGTTAACATTATGCCCAATGCCCCAGAAAATGATGATCTTGGCTTTGTTAAAGCCGTCGTAGGTAGTGATAATCTGCGCCGTTACGAAATGATGGGGAATGTGGCATTAACCGATGACTTTTTCATCCGTGTGAATGCCATGAGCAACAAACAGGACGGTTTGGCAGAAAACATTTATGACGCGCCGTGGAACGCGGGTACGAAAACCTGGGATCCGGGGGCGAAAAATCACACAGCTGCTCGAATTGCGGCTAAATGGGTGATTAGCAACGAGACGAATTTACAATTCTCTTATGATTATGATGATCTCGAGCAAGCTCCTCCCATTGAGATCGGTGTTAGCCAATGGGCATATGGTGGGGGTAAGGACGTGTTTTCCGATAAAATGGAAAATGACGTACGTAATGGGATTGAAACCCGTGATATGTATGGCTATACGGCCAAACTGAATCACGAATTTAATGATCAGCTTTCGATGGCTTATACCGCCAGCTTCCGTGATTGGCAAACGGTTAACCGCGAAGATGAAGATGGAACCAAAGAGATTACTCGTTACTTCGACACATCGAATAACGAAGACTCCAATATTTTCTACCAGGAACTGCAACTCAACTATGTGGGTGACAAGTTCAATATGGTGGGGGGATTTTCCTATTCAAAAGAAAAAGTGAAACAAACCTCAGAACTTAACCTGACCGCAGATTCTGCCGCGCGCTTTATTACCGGTTCAGTCAATGATGTGATTAAAGGATCCATCGCGGAACAGATTGCCAGTATGATTCAGGTGGATGCTTTTGGTGGTGATGCCGATGCCGCCGCTGAAAATGCCTTTGGCCCCGGTGCAACCTTTAATGGTGTCGTTAATGATTTTTATACCAGTTCCGGTTTCCCTATCGATCATATGTGGGATGCTAACGCTTGGGCGGGCGCGCTTAATGCTTTAGGTTTTGGTGACGCTATTATGGGCGCAATCGGGATGGGCGGGATGCCGTTAACCGGTGATATTGTTAATGCCACCGGTGATGTGACCTACGATATCGTAGCCCAGCAAATGGGCATTGCTGAAATATTCGGACCCAGTCATTCAGGTGAGTTCTGGGAAGAAAGTATCAACAATACCGGCCACTTCACTAACTGGGGCGTCTATCTTGACGGTGACTGGGAACTAAATGATCACTGGAGTATCCTGGCCGGTTTGCGTTACTCCAAGGACAATAAAGATTTTAGCTGGTTTATTCCGCAGACTAGCTTTGCTGAATTACGTCCCGGTGTGGGCAATATATTGTTCCCGATGACGACCGATGCCGATGGCAATAGTGCACCGATTTTAGCTTCAAAAAGTTGGGACAAAATTACCGGACGTTTAGTGGCGCAATATCAGGTAAACAATGACCACATGCTGTTTGCGTCATTCTCGACCGGTTATAAAGCCGGTGGTTTTGATTCATTGGTAGTGTCAACGGCACAAACGCCATTTAAACCTGAAGATACCACCAATATTGAGTTGGGATACAAAGGGGTGGCCTTTGACTCATTGCGCACCACTGCCAGTATTTATCATTTGCAGTTAGATAATCGTCAACGTTCTATCGACTCCAAGGCACCAGATAGTCCTACGGCGGTACCGACCATTATTAACGGTGACACCACCATTGATGGTCTGGAATTAGGATTGGAATGGGCGGCAACCGATACACTTAACCTTGGTTTAGTCACAGAATTCAGAAACACTGATGCTCAATGGCAAGAGTTCTATAACGCTGAAGGTACCTTTGTTCCATCAGAAGAGTCTAAGAGTAAAGTGAGTAATAACTTCACTCTGCGTGCTGACTGGATGCCGGATTTTGGGGTAGGTACAACGACGCTGCATGTTGATTATGTGTATGTGGAAAACACCAATGCCGATCAAGTGGGACTGGAAGAATATAAGAAAGCCATTTCAGCCTACTTTACCGATACACAGGATTTGAACGCTCGAATTTCCTGGGAAAATTCTGATGATGATCTGGAAATCGCACTGTGGACGAAAAACTTGTTGGATAAACGTTATGTCAAAGGATTAGGCGGGTTAACGGCCAGTATTTTAGGTACGCCGGTAGCCAGCATTAATCGCGGCAGAGAGTTTGGTGTCGATCTGACTTATCGATTCTAGAAACTGGGCGTAGACTCAGTAATTTAACCTGCTTAAAGCCAACAACGTACATTTGTTGGCTTTTTTTTATAACGCGGAACGGTGTTAAATGTGTAAATTGGCCGTTTCTTCTGACTTTTTTTAAGGTATTGTAGAACATAGTGAATTTGGTTTTTTCTGAAAGATTTATCTGTGTTTATTGATCCCGTCTCCAGCTTTTTTTACACCTTTGCCCTGGCGCAAATGGTATTTTGTGCCATTGCCCTGCTAGCACGTCCCAGTAAAAGTCAGCTTGCCTGGCTGTATATTGCCCTGATGCTGTCGAGCAGTTTTTATTTGCTGGGACATATCACCAATAGCAAAGATTTTTATCCGTTGTACCTGATAACGTTTATTGCGGGTAACAGTTTGCTGGGAATTTTCTGGTTGGTGAGTCTTTGTTTGTTCAGTGATCATATTAAAGTCACTGCGAAACATTACCTTATCGCGAGTCTGCCTTTGCTATTACCCAGCCTGCTCAGAGTCTGGTCATTACTACAAGCCCCTCCTGTGGAAGTCGCTGAAGTGGTATCCAAAGTCGTAATGGTAGTGGAGTTGTCGCTAATTTTGCATGCCCTGACGATTACCTTGAAATATTGGCGCGATGACTTGATCCAGCAACGACGCTTTTTGCGGGCTTCATTGATTTGCTTTGTCGGTATCTATTTGTTTTTGGTTATTTTTTTGGAACAAGTCCTGCAAATAAAGGGTAGCTGGCTGACCCAAATTGAAAGTGGCGTACTGGCGGGGCTGAGCCTGTTTTTAAACTTTTTCTTGCTACAACTGCGTGAAATGTCGCTGTTTCCCAGTAATGAGCCGCAGCATAAGAAAAGTCATGCCAAAAAACATTCACCGGAAGTGGAGCCGATTTTGGCTGCGATGACCGAGCGTTCGCTTTATCAACAGGAAGGACTCACGATTACCGAGTTGGCGAAAATGCTGAATATGTATGAATACAAGCTGCGCAATGTGATCAACGGTGAGCTGGGGTACCGCAATTTTAATGACTTCCTCAATGATTACCGGATTAAAGAGGTCACTGCCAAGCTGCAAGATCCAAAGTGCAGTTCTATCGCTATTTTAAATCTGGCACTGGATAGTGGCTTTCGTAGTTTGAGTTCATTTAACAAAGCGTTTAAGGATAAACATCAAGTGACCCCCAGTGAATTTCGCAAACGCTACGTCGACTAATAAACATTATAAGCGCTGTCAAAAATTAGCCAGCGCAAACGGGGATAATTTCATATCAGCAATATTTGCCGGTTTTCAGTGACTTTTTTAGAATTCGTCAGCTGTTTTGTTAAAATCCATAAGCATTTTTGTGAATTTATCTCTAATTTATTAACTATTGTAACGCTGACTGGGCGTTTGTTATTTGAGTTGGAAAATAAAGTCATGAGACGTAGTAGATTATTATTGATGTTGTTGTTGGGGCAATTAACCGTTTTACACTCAGCGGTTGCTCAGGACGACAATGCTAAAGGCCAAAATCTGTATCAAAGTTGTGCAGCCTGTCACGGTAATAAAGGGCAGGGGCAACCGGCTATGCAAACCCCGGCGATTGCCGGCTTGTCAGCGGAATACATCACCCGCCAGCTTACACATTTCAAAACTAAAATCCGTGGTTCTCAAGACGATCCCTTTGCTGCACAAATGCTGGCATCCAGCCAATTATTAACGACAGATGAAGATGTTAAAGCGGTGGCGAGTTATTTAGCCTCGTTGCCGGTTCCAACTCTGGATAGCGGATTAGACGGGGATATCAAACGTGGACAAAACTTATATAACGGCAGTTGTGGTGCCTGTCATGGGGCTTCGGGAGAGGGAAATGACAACTTGCATGCTCCGCGCTTAGCCAATCAGTCCGTTGTTTACTTAACGCGTCAACTTAATGCATTTAAATCAGGTCAGCGTGGTACCGATCCGGCCGATAAGTATGGTCGGCAAATGGCCATGATGGCCGCCTCGGTTAATATTGAACGGGATTTAGCTGATATTTTAAGCTATCTGCAAGTTAAAAGTCAGGCTAAGTAATATGACGGTACGGCCCGTAATTTGGGGAATATTATTGTGCAGTTGTTTGTTGTTATGCGCTGTACTAAAGGCGGAGTCAACCGATCCATTAGGTCCTTTTAAATTGAGTGAACACTGCCCACCGAGTTTTGAAAAAACACCGCAAGGGCAATGTAAATTGGTCAGTTTTTATCAAATGTACGATTCGGTTGAAAACAAAGGGATGGGTGGCACTCAAACATCGTTGCCACCTTATCGGGATGGGTTTAGTCCGCAGCAGATAGATTTGGGACGTTATTTGTTTTTTGACCCGTTGTTATCAGCTAATAAAAACTTGTCCTGTGCCAGTTGCCATCAAGAAGATAAAGGCTTTAGTGATGGACGGGATCGCAGTATTGGTATTCTTGGCCAGAAAGTTAAGCGCGGAGCGCCCACTTTGTGGAATGCAGCCTTTTTAACTCGTCTGTTTTGGGATGGCCGCGCCACCAGTTTGGAAGAACAGGCTACCGGCCCGTTGTTCGCGGCTGATGAAATGGGCAATAGCCCTGAACAGTTATTGAACTCATTACAGACCAATCAGTTTTATCCTGCCATGTTTAAACAGGCCTTTCCCGAGGCGGATAAAATTGAACTGCCTCAGGTGTATGAGGCGTTAGCCGCGTTTCAAAGCAGTTTAATCAGTTTGAATAGTCGTTATGACCATTACGCCCATGGTTATCATCAGGCGTTGTCAGAAAAAGAAGTTGAGGGAATGAATATTTTCCGCTCTTTTGTTGCCCGGTGTTCCGAGTGCCATACTCCGCCATTATTCACTAATCAGCAGATTGCGGTGATTGGTACACCAGAGCCGGAAGGGCTGGCACTGGATGTGGGTGCAGAAGAGACCTTTCATAGTGATAAATTAAAAGGGGGGTTTAAAGTCCCCACCTTACGAAATATTGTTAAAACTGCACCTTATATGCATTCCGGGGTGTTTACTGACTTACGGGAAGCAGTGGATTTTTACAATAAAGGGCGTGGCCATGCCGTGCCTGAAGGGGTAAAAATGTATATTCACTGGCATATTTGGGAACCCAATTTAACCGAAGAGGAAATTGACCGTATCGTTGATTTTCTTGGCGCTTTAACCGATGAAAGTTTAGCACCGGCAGTCCCTCAAAGCCTGCCATCAGGCTTGAAGTAAACAATAACTATAAATTCGACATTGGAGATTAACATGAAAGTGAACAATATCGTTGTAACCCTGTTACTTGCCGGGGCCTTTGTTGGCGGCATGTATTTAGGGCAAAGTCGGTCCCCTGCAACGACTATTACTGACAGTTCCAAAAACGTCAGTTATCAGGGGGGGTATGATAAAAATGCAGATCAGCAAACCTCATCAAAAAGTGCAGTAAAACAGCGTGATGTGGCTGGGGAAACACTGGTTGTCAACGAAGGTGACAAGATCATGGACGCAGTAATCGCGGCCAAACCAGGTGATACCGTACAGATTATGCCCGGAACTTATCATGAAACCGTGTTTATCGATAAAGATGATATTCGTATCATCGGTGTGATCAAAGAAGGTAAACGTGCAGTACTGGACGGTCAGAAGAAGCTTAATGATGCGATCCTGTATTCCGGTAACAATATTGTGGTGGAAAATCTGAAAATTACCCAATACAAGGGTAATGGCATCATGGGACAGGCGGGTAACAACTTTGAAATCCGCAACAACATTATTGAAGATACCGGGGTGTACGGTATTTTCCCGCAACTGGGTAAAAACGGTATTGTTGAATACAACATTATTTCCGGTATTGAAGATGCGGCGATTTATGTGGGAATGAGTGACAATATCCATGTTGCTCATAACGAAGTCTTCGCCAGCGTGGCCGGGATTGAAATTGAAAACAGCCGTCACGCCATTGTAGAAAATAATCTGGTTTACGATAACGCCGGTGGTATTTTGGCTTTCGTAACCCCTGGTTTACCGGTTAAAACCACGTTTGATGTGATTATTCGCCATAACTTCATCAATAAAAATAATCACGTTAACTTTGGCGCACCTGGTTCAACCGTCTCGGGGATCCCTGCCGGTACCGGTATCCTGGTGATGGCGGCAGATGATGTGATCATTGAAGACAATATTATTAGTGACAACAAGGTTGCTGGTATCATCATTACCGACCACGCTAATGCGCCGAATATCACCATGGATCCAGAGTCGGATCCAACTCCCGAACGCACCATGATTTTAAATAACCTTATGGTTCACAACGGTTATGACACTATTGATGAAGCAAAAGTCTTGATGCTGTCTGAATTTAAACAGGGGAATCCGGATATTGTACGAGTGGGTGATAACACCGGCAGCTGTATTATAAATCGCCATCAATATGTCACCGTAGGTGTGAATGATTGGGCAGAATGTGACTTTACCAATACTGACAGTATTGACAGTTATATTCTGGATGAACCGGTTGCCCCTCGTGAGATCCATGGTAGTGAGCGCGGAAAAATGGCTTATTTAGGTATTTGTGCCGGTTGTCATACTTATACGGGACGTATGATTGGACCGCCAGTACAAGTTATTCAGGCAATGTATATGGATAACCCGCAAGGCTTGGCTGACTATATCGCGGCACCGGTCAAAAAACGTGATGATTATCCGGAAATGCCGGCGCAAAATTATCTGGATGAAGAAACTCGTTTGGCCGTCGCCAAATACATGCTGAGCGTAAAAAAGTAAGCTCGGATTAAGCAATAGCAGTCTGCACAGGCATATCAAACCCCGTGCAGATTGCCAATATTAACGTTTTGCGTTGATGTAAATGTTTTGGTTGGCGACAGTTAGAGTGTGTTGTCAGCCAGAAAATATCTTGTGGAGGAAGATGTGAGCCTATTGGTTTAAGGGCAATTCCATATAATGATGATCCACAACCTCACCAAACTGACTTTTCATCCCACCTTGATGACTCTGTTTTAGTGTAAAACCAAGTCGTTCATAGAGCGCTCTGGCAGCGGGATTGGTGTCTGCCACATCTAAACCTGCAATCGACAAATGCTGTTGTTTTACTTTGAGTAACAATTGTTGAATCAATTGCTGGCCAAGACCTTGCCCTTGTCTATCGGGGAGGATCGCCAGATGGTAAAGATTCCCCACTCCAGCACGAGGGGGCTTTATTACCTGCTCAATACGCAAGCCTCGCGTTATGGTGGTTAATGCCTGCATCGGCGAGTAAAACTGAAATATCTGTTGAGCGGCTGACAACATAAACGCAAAATTTTGTGAGGGATAACGCATGGCACCGATCCCGACCATCTCGCCATCCAGCAATACCGCCAGATGTTGCTTATAACTAAATTCGGACTTTGGCTGGACAAATGCCTTTTGCAAAAAGTGTTGCGCCTGTTGCGCAGAATCATGGCAAAATACGAAATTAAATGCAGCGGGACCGGAACTGTATATCAGGGGAACCGCAATCTCTACGTCTTGTGGTAGACAGGGTCGGAAACTGACACCATTAGTCATCTAATTATACTCGCTGCATCTATTTAATTTAATTATTAATCAATAACTTAAACTTGATTGTGGATTCATGCAAGCACAAACTGTTATCCATCCACAATGGTCGTCTTAGTCACTAACAGGCGGGGTTTGCGGCTGCCATTTAAAATACGACCCACCCATGTGGAACGAACAAAAGCATCGTAAATAACGGTTGATAAGGCAATGGTAATGGTGCTGATCCCCAACAATTTTAATGACCAATGCAGTGGCAACTCGGCAAAGGCAATCTGAAGCCAAACAACTATCGGCAAATGAACAAGATAGAGCCAGTATGAAGCATCAGCCATGTAACGGATAAACCGGTTAGGACGACTAAATATGCGTTTGCACAGGCCAATCGTTAACGCAATTAATGTCCACATCATCATGGCGTAACTAAACATAAAGCCGACTTTAATCAGGTCATAGCGTGTATGATTCAGTTGTCCTTCAAATTTGGACAGCAGCATTGAGGCGATGATTGCAATAAGACACAGTAGTGATTTCCCCCATGTTATCTGGGCAAATGTCTCTAACAGACGGGGCTGTCGATGTAATAGCCAACCGAATAAAAAGAATCCAGCATATATCAACGTGACAGGAATGGTGGGGACTAGTGATTTATCCGGTGTATCCATTCCCCAGTGTTGCATAAACCACAGGCTGGCAGCGGTGGGAATAGCGACAACCAACATCCCAACGGGAGTTTGGCAAATCCAGCTAATTATCCAGTCAGCCAGACGGGTTAGACGTTTTTGAAGCGGTGTTATCCGGCCGACAAAACAGCGAATCAATAACAGGCTAGCGGTGATAAATAGCAGGTAATACAAAAACCACAAATGGGTGCCAACCAGCAAGTCCTTTGGAATATCGGCCAAGGTTTTTATCCCCTGAACCAATGCTCCGCTAATATTGGCGTCACCGCGCATACTTTCCGCGCCCATGATCCAGCCGGATACCAGCATTGGACGAAACAAAAACCAGCCAACAATAAACGGAATGGCAATTCTCACCAGACGTGATTCGACTAGCTTGTGCCAACCCCGTTTATGAAAGTTCATGTGGCTAAAGAAACCGGCAATCAGAAAAAATAATTCCATTCGGAACGAGTGACTAATTAACGCAAAAAATGGAATGAGGTTACTGGTTGATATATCCATTACCGCCCAGCCAATAAACATCGGCATAAAGGATAGGCTGGCGTGGAAAATAATACCTAATATCAAGGCGAATCCTCGAACCGCATCAAGGTAATCAAGCCTGTTTGATGGTAGTGATGACATACTTACACCTTTTGTGAAGTCGTGATAATTCCGGGCTTGTTCAACAAGCCCGTTTACATTTGTGCTTAATAAAAACGGACTTCGTCGATTTCAAAATCAAAAGGAGCAGGCTGCATCGCGTAAGCAATAATACTCAGGCTGTTAAGCGTGGCCGGGTTAAGATGGGTTTGCTCCGACCATCCCCGTTTCATCGATTCAAAGGGGATTTTTACTTGATGAAAGGTGCCATCAGACGGCACTGAAATGGGGGCAGAATGATAGTCAAAATTATCAACCTCGGTACTGTTAGCAGAAATCGACAGGTTACCGCTATGGATTTTGATTAATAGTTGAATGCCCTTATATTGACTGGCATCTTCAGGCTCTCCCATATTGCCAAGTGGCAGTATTGAGCTGGCCCAGCCCGGCTGTCCTCGAGGCGGTACAATGTCACCTTTTAGACGCATCACACCCGCGGCTATATCAACTTCACTGCTGGTGTTGCCACCTGCTACGGTGTCACTCATCAATTGTCTTGGCAACCCAAGGTTATTGTCTGTGGCATTACTGAAGTCGTCTACCAGTGTTGGCAGTGAAGCACTCAATGCCCCAGTTGAAAATGCTAACATGGAGGTTAACAGCATCGTTTTAACGGAATGTAAAGCTACTTTGTATAATGTTTTCATAATCTGTTCTCTTGGTTAAAGTGGGTAAATCGTTCGGGATTGACTAAAAAATTAAGCGCCGTAATGCAGCGTTGTAGATAAGTGCCGGGGGAAATAGAAAAGGTGACAAAAAACTAGATATTTTTTTTCAGCAGGCGTTAATTCAATTATTTTAAAAAGAAGTTGTCACCTTTTGTATAAAGTAGGGCACATACTGGTATCAAGGGGCTGTTGAACTGTCATTTATCAACAGTGCTAAAGATAAAAGAGAAACAGACCCTAGCCAGAGATTGAGAACCATGAATTTATTTAGCAAAAAAAACTTAATATCCGATACAAGCGATTCCAATTTAGTGATGCACTCATTAGGAGGGGATCGTGATGCGTTTTGTGAAATCGTGACGCGCTACCAAAGTTTACTGTGTTCTTTGGCTTATTCCGCTGTTGGTGATGTCAAACATAGTGAGGACATCGCTCAAGAAACCTTTGTGGATGCCTGGAAACAGCTGGGCAGTTTACGTGATCCCGAAAAATTAAAATCCTGGCTGTGCGGTATCTTGCGATTTAAGGCAAGTCATCATCGTCGTAAAGAGCATAACCAGCCGGTTAAAAATGCTGAGGAGTTGGAAGATCATACGCTTTACCAAACCGATAATACGGGAATGGACGAGCTGGCTATTCAGCAGCAGCAACATAGCTTGCTCTGGAAAGTATTAGACAGGATGGAAGATAATTACCGTGAACCACTAATTTTATTTTACCGTGAAGAACAGTCGGTTGAACGGGTGGCAGCGCAGTTGGATCTCTCTGAAGATAGTGTAAAACAACGTTTATCTCGTGGTCGAAAATTACTTAAAAGAGCCATGACTACCTTCGTGGAAGAAGCGTTGAGCGAAAGCAAACCCGGGGTGGCATTTACTGCGGCTGTACTGGCGGCTATTAGTGGTATTCCCGCCCCTGCGAAAGCCGCTGCGTTGGGTGCAGGTGCAGCGAAAACCGGAACACTGTTTAATATAACGACGTTGTTAACCTTGTTGGCAACCTGTTCAGGGCTTATCAGCTCGTTTTTCGGCTTACGCTCCAGTCTTGACCAATCACGCACACAACGTGAGCGCCAATTAGTTATAAAGGTTGTGACCCTGTATATGTCCATTGCGCTGATTTATGTTTTGGGAACATTCGGATTGAAGTATCTGGCAGTCAGTTACAGTAGTGATGCTGGCTTTTATACGCTGGCTTCCGCGCTAGTGGTATTGGGCTTTGTCGTCAGTTATTTGCTTCTGGTAACCCGGATGTTTGCAGCAATGCGCAGACTCAGGGCGCAAGAGCGAATATTTCATCCCCAAGCGTTTCGCAGTCAAGCCGATCAGCCTGGATCCAGGCAACGTGAATATATAAGCCGGGCGCATTTGTTTGGCGTGCCATTAGTTCACATGCAGTTTGGTATGCCGGAAATGGGTGACAAACCGGCATTTGGCTGGATTGCCGGGGGAAGCAGCGCCCGTGGATTATTATTAGCCTGGGGTGGTGTGGCTATTGCACCGATTAGTGTGGGTATTGTATCGGTTGGTTTTATTAGTGTGGGAGCTGTGGGTTTCGGTATATTGGCGTTAGGCACTGTGGCGATTGGTATTATTGGTTTTGGTGCATCAGCAATCGCTTATAAAGCTTATGCCTCATTATCTGCTTATGGCTGGCAAAGTGCTTTTAGTAATGGTTTTTCAGTGGCAAAAGATGCCGCCATAGGACCGTTTGCTTATGCCGATCAAGTGAATAACTCAATCGCCTATGAAATCAGTCATGTCACCCAGTTTGGTCTTAGTTACCAATGGGGACTGGCCCTGATTGCGATTCTGGTTATTGTGCCGGCGGTATGGCATGCCCGTAAAGTGAGGCAACGGATGAAGCCTGAATAAGATTTTATTGCTAAACGACCCATTGAAACCTGCTTCGGCAGGTTTTTTGTGTGCTTCGGCAGGTTTTGTGTATAAAAATTCAAATGATAATAGTTATCATTTGAATTTGTTTTTGTGGTGCGCTAATATTTGCAACGAATTTCAACTCACACTTAACAACGGATAATCATGCAACCTATTTTTTCAAAACTCTCCTTAATAGCGGTAGCTTGTCTGGCAGCCTATGCAGCCCCGAGCCTTTCTTATGCAGATGATGACATCGATAATATTACGATAATCGGCATGCGCGATAATCGTGTTAGCGAAGGGGCAACCGGTTTGGCTCTGGATATTCAGGAAACACCGCAGTCAATTAGCGTGGTTGATCGTGAATTAATGGATTTGTTTGGTACCGATGATATTAATAGCGCGCTGGATTTGGTTACCGGTATTCGCGTGGAACGTTGGGAGACTAACCGGACTAATTATTTATCACGGGGGTTTGAAATTAAAAGCACCCAAATCGATGGTGTCGGTTTACCCAATAGTTGGGGCTTGGTCGAAGGCGCCATCGATTCTTTTGGCTATGAGCAAATAGAAGTGATCCGGGGTGCCAACGGGTTACTGACCGGTTTAGGTAATGCATCGGGAACCATCAATTATATTCGCAAACGCCCGCTGAATGAAAAAGCCGGACAGGTTGGCGCGAGTATTGGCTCTTACGCCCAGTATCGTGTTCAGGCAGATTATTCTTCCCCCTTGACCGAAAACGGTGACTGGGCTGGTCGGGTGGTGGTTGCTGCCGATCAGGCTAATTCCTACTTACGCGGTTACAGTTCCGACAGACAGTACATTTACGGCGTTGTTGATGGTCAGTTAACCGATGTGTCCAGTATAGCGGTGGGCTATTCCTATCAAAATGCCCAGTCTGATGGTGTGATGTGGGGAGGACTGACGTTTTCCAACCTTGATGGCACTCAGGCCGAATTTGACGTAGGCGCTTCAACCGCACAGGACTGGACCTATTGGGACAATATTAATCAAAGTGCATTTGTGGAATATAACCATCTATTGTCTGCTCAATGGCAACTGCAACTGAGTTATAACTATCGGGCGATGGAGTCGGATAGTGAATTACTATTTGCCTATAGCTATGAAGGGCTGGATCCGGACACTGCGGAAGGCTTGGTTGGCTGGCCCGGAAAATGGCCTGGGGAAGATAAAGCGAATATTTTTGAAGCAAAATTGACAGGTTATTTCGATTGGCTAGGTGGAGCTCATCAGGTGGTTGTCGGTGCCAGCTCGGCTAAAAATAAGAATGATTCATACATGCACCCATTTGCAGACGATGAACCTGCCTATGCAGGTTTACCGGCATTTCCTTATGGTGGTGCAGACATTCCAGAACCAGTTTGGGGAGCTAAAACTCTGGATAGTCAAACCGAAGATACCCTGCGCCGTTACTATGCTGTGACCCAGCTTGAGTTTTCTCAATTGGCACTGACACTCGGAGTCAACGCAGTGTCATTTGACCGTGATTCTTCTACGCTCGAAACCACCCTGAAGGGCGATGAAATCAGCCCTTATGCCGGTATTTCTTATCACTTTACCCAGGATGTCATGGGTTATGTGAGTTATTCAGATATTTATCAGCCGCAGGATTACTATGATGTTACCGGTGATTATCTGGATCCGACTAAAGGAACCAACTACGAAATTGGGGTTAAAACCGCCTGGTTGGATAAAAAACTGGTGGCTAATCTGGCATGGTTTAAAGCCGAGCAATTGGGGTTGGGTGTATATGCCGGATTAAACACCGACACTGGCCAGTATTATTATGAAGGTCAGGATACTTATTCAGAAGGTGTTGAGCTGGAATTACAAGGTCAATTATACCAGCAACTTCAGTTTACTTTTGGTGCCACATTGGTCGATGTTGAAGATGAAAACGATCAGGATGTTTATCCTTGGGTACCTGAAAAAACTGTTAATTTGTCGCTGTTTTCAGCGCTGCCACAAAATGATGATATAACTCTGGGGTTATCGGCCAAATGGCAGTCCGAAATCAGTAAAGTAGACGGTTATAGCGGTTTTCCTGTCAGACAGTCAGCGTATGCAAAACTGGATGCGTTTGCCACCTGGGATATCGATGAACACTCCCGTTTGCGTTTCAATATTGATAATCTTACAGATGAAAAATATATCACTAGCTTATGGGAGATCGGTTTCTATGCCGCCCCCCGCCAATATAAACTCAGTTATCAATACAGCTTTTAATATCAACAGGTCAATAAAAGGGAGCTGCGCTTCCCTTTGAATGTGAAGGATAGTATATGAATCGCTCGTTCAGAAACTGGTATTGGGTACACAAGTGGACCAGTCTGATTTCCACCCTATTTTTATTGATGCTGTGTATTACCGGATTGCCTTTGATCTTTTCACACGAAATCAGTGAGGTGTCTGGATCTGTTGTTGAGCCACTGGAAATGCCGGGAGTAACCACACAGGTTAGTATTGATAATATTGCAGCAGCAGCTAAGCAACGCCTGCCTTCTGATGTTGTGCAATATATGTTTCAGGATGCGGATGAACCGGAATATTGGTGGGTAACCATGGCGCCTTCCGTGGATGCAGTTGAAGCGTCGGCTTATTACGTCTATGACGCCAGAACTGGAGATTTTGTTTTTGAGTATCCGGTTGCACAAGGATTTGTGTACTTTATGTATCGCTTACATTTAGACATGTTTGCCGGTTTAAGTGGTACCTTGTTTCTGGGCGTGATGGGACTTTTGCTGGCCGCATCGCTGGTCTCTGGTGCGATGATATATGGACGCTTTATGACCCGGTTAGAGTTTGGAACGGTGCGAAAAAAGCGTAATCAACGACTTAAATGGCTGGATTTACATAACCTGCTGGGCATAGTCACCCTGTGTTGGCTAATGGTGGTAGGAGTCACCGGCGTGATTAATACGTTGTCGGTACCTATATTCGGCTACTGGCAAGGCACAGAGCTAACTCGTATGACTCAGAGCGTGTCTGCTGACAAGCCGCTGGCCGGTGAAAGTGTGTCGGTTCAAAACGCGTTTGATGCGGTTAAACAGGTGAGTCCTGATACTTACGTGAGCTTTATAGCCTTTCCCGGTAACAGCTTTGCCGGACCTTCCCACTTCGGTTTTTTCATGAATGGTAATACCCCGTTAACTTCTAAATTACTGACCCCTATTCTGGTTGATGCACGTACATCAGAAGTGACTGAAGTGGGCAAAATGCCTTGGTATGTTACCGCACTATTGGTATCTCAGCCGTTGCATTTTGGTGATTATGGGAATTTGCCGCTGAAGATCATCTGGGCGTTATTCGATATTCTTGCCATTATTGTGTTAGGTAGCGGTGTTTATCTCTGGCTTAAAAAACGTAAATTAACTGCCGAACAACGCTTTGGTTTATCTGAGACACCTTCGAATGTGGAAACGCGGATATGAATCGTGGTTTAAGTTCTGGTCAGATTTGGTTACGCCCGCTGATATATAATTTGTTAAGTCTTATTGGTTTGGTATCGGCATTACTGTCAGATTCGTGGGGAGATTGGTTAGCTTGGTTGACCTTAACATTGCCTTTATGGGTAATCGTTTATTGTTGGTGGGGCAAATCAGATGGTTGACGAAGTATTTGCTAATTAGATTAAAAGTTATCTAGTTAGTAACATTGCTATTGATGTTACTGGCTCGGAAGACTAGGTATTGAACAAAAGTGTCAACGTTATTTAGGACGGGTCATGATAGCGAATTAAGGCGGGCGCACTCCGCTTTTTTATAAAAAACGGTTAAATCTTTCAGTATTTTATCCTTTTGCGACTACGCTTAGGTTTTGTATAAATAACAACCAAAATCTAAAGGGATTTATGCCATGCGCCAACGCTGTGTTATTTTGCTTCGTTTTATCCTGTTCGCCTTCAATTTATTAATCTTCTCGACTCATGCCACCACCTTGGCAAAGGACACTCCATCCTCTACTACAAAGGGTAATACCTTCGTCGCGCCAAAAGAATGGTCACTTAGTCAGCAAGGGGCTGTCACCATTTTAGAAGTGCCGGAAGGGCAGTCCTATATCGTGCTGGTAGATGTACAGGCCGATAACGCCGAAGCCGCTGTTAGTCAGGCGTGGGGGGCTTATAAAAATTCAGGGCGTGAAATCAAGTTGGTGACTGAACAGCCTGATAAAAATGGGTGGTCGAAACAGAAAGAGTTTGAATATGAAACATCACCCAATGAAAAACGCAGTGTGTATGCCGGAGCTATGTTTGCCAACAATGGCTGGACTGTTTGGCTGTACGATATGGCACATCAGGTCGGTGAAAAACGCGGCGCACAAATCGGACTTATTTTTAGTAGCCTGACACCAAAAGGTTATAGCAAGGAAAGTTTTGCCGGTAAGAAAGCGCATAAACTGGATCAGAAAAGATTGGCCGAGCTCACCGATTTTATCCAAATGGCGATGCAAAAAGCAGATGTTCCCGGGGTGGGCTTGGGGATTTTACAAGATGGCAAGGTGGTCTTTGCTGACGGATTTGGTGTACGCGATTTTGACAAACGGCAGAAAGTGGACGCTGATACCTTGTTTATGGTGGCCTCCAACACCAAAGCCATGACCACAATGTTGCTGGCCAAACTGGTGGATGAAGGCAAGATGAACTGGACAACACCGGTGGTCGATTTGCTACCGTCATTTCGATTGGGTGATGATAAAATCACCCAGAGTGTGTTGGTCGAACATTTAATTTGTGCCTGTACCGGTTTGCCCAGAAAAGATATGGACTGGATTTTTGAATACGCTAACTTAACGCCTGAACTGGCCATGGTTGAAGTGGCTAATACCCAACCCACCAGTCAGTTTGGTGAAATGTTCCAGTATTCCAATTTACTTGCTGCCGCGGCCGGTTATGTGGGCGGGCATGTGGCTTATCCCGAGCTTGAATTGGGGGCAGGCTACGATAAGGCTATGCAAACCCGGATTTACGATCCGTTGTCAATGGGATCCACCACACTGGACTTTGATGCAGCGCTGGCAAAAAATCACGCCGAGGCCTTTGGTACCGATATCGATGGCCATAACAAACCTCTGGATATGAATATTAATCGAACGGTGATACCGGTTCGTCCGGCTGGTGCGGCCTGGAGTAATGTAAATGATATGCTCAAATATATTGCCTTTGAGATGAATGCAGGGGTATTACCCAATGGCAAACAATATATTTCCCGCCAAAATGTATTGGAACGACAAAAACCGATGGTGCCACTTGATGATAACGCAACCTACGGTATGGGCTTGATAGTAGACAATGAGTATGGGGTCAAAGTGGTACATCATGGTGGAGATATGTTTGGTCATCATAGCGATATGATGTGGTTACCCGAATTTGGTGTTGCAGCCGTGGTGCTCACCAGCAGCGATCCTGGCTGGTTAATTCGCTCCCAATTTCGGCGCAAATTGCTGGAAGTACTATTTGACGGGGAAGATAAAGCCGATAACGCGTTGACCACCGCTGCCAGTAACTATTTCAAACAAATCGGCAAAGAGGTTGATGGGTTGGATGGCGTTATGGATAACGATGCACTCAGCACCTTAGTTAGCCACTACTACAATAAAGATTTGGGTGATATTGATGTTACCCGCACAAAAAGTGAAGTGATATTCGATTTTGGCGAGTGGCAATCTCGGGTACGGAGTCGCAAAAATCCGGATGGAACAGTGTCCTTTTTAACTGTCGATCCGGGCTTGTTCGGTTTTGAATTTGTGGTGGGTTCCGCTGATCAACCACAACTGATCTTGCGCGACTCACAACATGAATATGTGTTCGAAGGTGATAAATAAACCGGAACGTGGATAAGTCTGTAAAAGGGCAGCCGATGTTGGCTGCCTTTTTAGTTTTGCTGTTGTCGCGTTGCCTGTTGAACATAGTGTTTTTTACAGTGGTTTGGATGGGGTAGTGATTAGTTAATCTCGACATTACTCAGGGTAATTGTATTACGTCCATCCCGTTTGCTTTGATATAGCGCGTCATCGGCCATTTTTAATGCTGCAGTGAAGCTATGTTGTGCAGGAGTGACGTTAGCCAAACCTATGCTAATGGTGACATTGACCAGATCGTTATCCAAGTAACGCATTTGCTCTGTAACTCGCTGACGGAGTCGTTGGCTAATGTCGATGGCCATGTCTGCACTTGCGTTATTTAATAACACGGCAAATTCTTCTCCACCGATCCGGGCGACAATGTCGCCACTGCGCAGACATTTGGATAATATCGAGGCTAAGTTTTTAAGTACATCATCGCCTTTGGCATGCCCAAAATTGTCATTGATGGCTTTGAAGTGATCAATATCAATCATCATTAACGTGACTGAGGTACCGCTATTTTCCTGCCAATATTTTTCAAGTTGACTAAAAAAATATTCCCTGTTGGCCAGTTTGGTTAATCCATCGCGCTGAGACTTAAGTGTGAGCTTGCGTTCCAGCCTTAGAAAAGACAGCCATGGCAAAAGTAACGCCGTTAATGTGGTTAGAAATACGTGACTGATTAACGTGTAGGCGGTGCTGGCAGGTAAACCTTGAGGATCGCTACTGGACCAGTGGGTGGCTATCAGCGTTGCTTGCAAGAGCATGATCAGGCTATGAAAAATAAAGATAAATTGCAGCGTACGGGTGTAAACCGGCTCACTAAAAACGGACTTTTTCAACAATATTGCACAGATAAAAAACAGTAATGCAATAATAATGGCAGCGACAATATTGGCGATTTGCGCGTGCTGGTGAGTGGAAAATAAAACAATAATGGTGAGCGCCAAAAAACTGTAGGAACGCTGGCGTTTGATTTTGGTAAAACGCAATCGTGAAAATTGAATGAGTCCAAGCAGGATAAAAACCGGAGCGAACAACAGCAACACGTCTGCTATAAAAAACGTGATAATTGGAGCGAAACCATAGGCGCGTAAGGCTGCCAGAGAGCCGCCTAAAACAAAACTTAAGCAGGATGCCGCCCAAAATTTGAAGCATTTATCTTTTGGTCGCCGCTGATACAGGATAAATAGGTAAAAACTGACCATCAGATTGATCATCAGGGTTACGGCTAATATTGTTGGTAAATGCATTTCTCTCCCTGATGCTTTGGTACATCAACATTAATCTCATGTTCCTTGCAGCAATGTAGCAGAGCTGCTTATAAATCACTATAAAATCATGGGTATAGCTAGCTGAAACCAGGTATATATTTTATTGGCTGTGATGGTTGGCCCTTTCGTTAGTTAAACTGATTATTGACTTGTTTTCATTAAACTTGCCCCAAGTAAGTTATTTAATACTTAGTTGTTAGCCAAGGAGATGTGACATGTCAGATCCAACTTATACGCCACCTAAAGTCTGGTCATTCGATGCCGAGAATGGTGGAGAGTTTGCCAGCATTAACCGCCCCACTGCCGGGGCGCGCGTTGATAAGGCACTACCTCGGGGTAAACATCCATTCCAGTTGTATTCTTTAGCGACCCCCAATGGGGTGAAAGTTACCATATTGTTTGAAGAGCTATTGGCCGCCGGTTTTAGTGAGGCTGAATATGATGCGTATTTAATTAAAATCGGAGATGGCGATCAATTTGGTAGCGGCTTTGTCGAGATTAATCCTAATTCGAAAATTCCGGCCTTATTGGATACCAGTACCAAACCGGAAACCCGTGTGTTTGAATCCGGTTCTATCCTGCTTTATTTGGCGGAAAAATTCGGTGCCTTTATTCCAACGGATCCTGCTGGCCGAACCGAATGTTTAAATTGGTTATTTTGGCAAATGGGTAGTGCACCGTTTTTAGGGGGAGGATTTGGGCATTTCTATAAATATGCACCGGAGAAATACCAGTATCCGATTGATCGTTACACGATGGAGGTAAAACGTCAGCTGGATGTACTGGACAAACAGTTAGCTAAACATCGTTATATTGCTGGTGATGACTATACGATTGCCGATATTGCAATTTGGTCCTGGTATGGTCAGGTGGCATTGAACCGTGCCTACGAAGCGGCCGAGTTTTTACAAACTCATGAATACAAGCATGTACTTCGTTGGGCTAAGGAAATTGATCAACGGCCAGCGGTAAAGCGGGGTTTAAAGGTTAACTGCACTTGGGGAGAGCCGGAAGAACAGGTTCATGAGCGTCATAGTGCTGCGGATTTTGATTAACACGGATTGGCCAGTGGCCTGCTAACACAGGAGACTGGCCTTGGTCGTGTCCAATTTGTGGATTACAGCTTGAATACGCCTGTTTGATTGCTAACGACAGGTTTTATGATTCATCCACATAAAACGGAATATTGGCATTGGCGACTTTATTGTCTTCGCTACTAATCGTTACGAATAACCGATAGGCACCTGGCTTAGCGGGAGCACTGAAACTTAGATTGCCTTGCTTGTCCTGATACTCAAAAAGTCCGGAGACTGGCTTCGGACGGGCTTCCGGATCGCCACCGGCTTTAATATCGGTGCTTTCCGGCAGGATTTCCCAGTGGATGGTTAACGCACCTTCACCGTGATGCAGTATATCCACGGCAGCCTGATTTTTGCTGTTGCGGTTTAAATGAATGCTGTCGATAGCATGTTGGTTATTGATGCTATAATCAGCAATCGAAGGGGCACGGCTGGCAGGCCATTCGCCTGTCCACAAGTATTGCAGGTTATCGACAACTTCATTTGGATTACCTTGTTCGGTAAACACGCCATACCAGGTTGGGGTGGTTTCCTGTTTTTGTCCCCATAAAAATGCGTAGGAACCTAACGCTCTGTCAGGAGCACCTAACACTCCGCCTTGATAACGGCTGCGATAAGAGGCGGCTTTTTCAGTACTGGTCTGTTCAATCGGCGCATCCCAGTCGGTTTTAGGGACTTCCCAGTGTCCGGTTGGTCCCCATTCCGTTACACAATAAGCTGCGGTATAACCGTAATCGAGTAGTTGTTGGGGTAAGGCTTCTAATCCACCATAGGTATTAATACTTAAATAATCGATGCTGGGCACCCGTTGCATAATGAGTTCGGTTTTGGCTTTATCAATACCTGCGGTGACGGTGGTCACCAGATGATTGGGATCGAGTTGTTTGATCATCCTGGCAATATCTTCCACGGCATACCAGACATTGGTATTGGTATAAAACAAGTCCAGTTCGTTACCAATTCCCCACGCGAGTAGGGCGGGGTGATCTTTATATTTAAGTACTTGTTGACGCACGGCTTCTTTTTGCGCCGCAACAGCCTGTTTATCATTGTAATCAAAACCGTGCCGTTCAGGTGTTAAGCGTAATCCCATCATGACGGTTAAGCCGTTGGCTTGGGCATTATCCAGCACTTGTTGGGCGTTATCGGTTCCCCAGGTACGTATTGAGTTTCCGCCAGAGGCTTTAAGCAACGCCATATTGCCGCTGCCACCACCGCCTTTAACAAAATAAGGCTGGCCATCGCGGATTATTTGATAGTGACCATTTTTGTGCTGCAAGCTAGTTTTAACCGCTTGAGTATCTGAGCTGCGGGTTAACGGTTGCTGACAAGCGGCTAGTAATAATAGTGAGCTGAATACAGCGATTCGTAAGATTACATGCATGAGTAGACTCTTCCTGAAGGACATAAACGAATTAAAATGATAGCGCTTACATTAACCTGCTTATTAGATGAGATGCAAAGGTTTGTTAGGGCGGGTTAGTTGTTGGCGTCTCAAATTTGTTCTAACCAGCCTTTTTTGATCGCGACGTCCGGTTACAAGTCAGCTGCATTCAAGTTAACACCCATCAACAGTGAATGACTCACCAAGTTAGTGACGTTTAATTAACTCAAATTAGCTGATTAAAATCATTTTAATTCAGCCTTAATATAAAAAAAGACTGTACAGTTAAAAAATGTATGGCTAAAGTATGAACAGAATTGTCAGAATTTGTACGATATTTTTTGAGCGTTGGCATTCTCGATAATAGACATCTCAACTAAAACTAAAAAAATTCAAGGGGAACAATTGTGTCTGAGCAAACAAAGAAATATTGGTTATTAGCAGCCATGTCAGCTGTTGTGTTACCACTAAGTTCGCTAGCTTATGCAGCAGACGAGGCGAATACTGATAAAGAAGCCGAGGACCTCGAAAAAATAACAGTGACTTCATCAAGAAGGGTGCAAACCATTCAGGATGTACCCGCGTCGGTCACAGCGGTCAACCCGGAGTCTTTCCTGAATACTGGCTTGAATTCGATAGGCGACATTATTGATTATAGTGCCGGTTTCAATATTGATCGGGGCAATGGTCAGCGAGGGCGCGGCTCAATTTCGGCTCGCGGTGTCAGCCAAACCGGCTCAACAGCGGTCACTGCCATTTATGTGGATGATGTCCCCATGACCAGTAACAGCGGCTTTGCAGAGGGAGGCACCTTGTTTTTTGACGGTCTGCTCGGCGATGTTGAGCGAGTAGAGCTGATCAAGGGACCACAAGGGACGTTATTTGGTGCTACTGCGATAAGTGGTGCAATTCGCTATATCAGTAAAGAACCGGCTTTGTTTGAATCACGGGGTAGTGTTACTGCCGATGTTTCTGCTATTAAGGATGGCGGGATTAACAAACAGTACCGCGGATTTTACAGTTTTCCCCTTGTTGAAGATAAGCTCGGACTGACCTTGTCGGGATTTTCTTCCGATGATGCCGGTTATGTGGATCAGGTTGATCCTGCCAGCGGTGACGTGTTGCGTGAAGATGCTAACGACGCGGATAACTACGGTTATTCTGCTGATTTGTTTTATGAGGTATCAGCGGATTTAAGTTTCCGTGTTAAAGGATTAAAACAAAAGTCTTCGTTTGGTATGGGGTCGGCGGTAAAAATTGCCTCTTTGGATAAAGATGAGGCTTATGGAAAACTGCAAGGTGACGACTCCTTTGGCAGCGATGAAATGGAAAACACCATGTTATCCGCCAGTATGACTTATGAATTTAGTGGTGCGACACTGGATTTGACTACCAGTGACGTTGAGTACCAAGTAGCGCGTAGCGTTGACTATACCCAGATCTATGGTCCCTATCTGGATCTGTTGGAAGGTAATCCTCCAGGCACAACCACATCCGCACCTGTTACCTACGATATTCAGTCAGAGAAGCGGGTACATGAAGCACGTTTAACCTCAAAAAATAACGATAAAATTGAATGGATTGCCGGATTGTACGCCGCCGATGAATCCACTAATAATCAGCAGTCATTAATTGGTCTACCTACCAATGTTATTGGCTTGGTTGCCGCCTTTCCGAGTGAATATGAAGAGTTGGCAGCTTTCGGGAATCTGACTTATTACGTGACGCCTGATTTTGATCTGACGGCGGGGGTGCGTCTGGCAAAAACCGAATTGGCATTGCGTTTTATGCAAGAAGGATTGTTGGTGCAGGCCTCGGACGAACAATTGGAAACCGCTAAATCGGATATTCAAACGTATTTGTTGACGTCGCGATACAGACCGAATAAAGACACGTCTTTTTATGCTCGTATTGCCAGCGGTTATCGTCCTGGTTCGTCGAATCTGTCATTGGTTGATCCGGTAACCGGTGTGTTGTTATCGCAACCTACTGTTGAACAGGACGATTTGTGGAGTTATGAACTGGGGGTCAAAGGCGATGTGGACAATCGTTGGTTTAGCTACGATACCAGCCTGTGGTATCTGGATTGGGATAATTTCCAGAGTGCGGTGTATTTCAATGGTTTGGGCACTGAAGGTAATGCCAAAGGCGGTGTCACTGCGTACGGTTTTGAAGGTGCGTTTACTATCAATCCTGGCAATGGTTTTAGTTTGACCACCTCATTGGCGTATTCGCGCAGCACCCTGAATGAAGATGAACCACAGTTATATGGTGTTAAAGGGGCAGATCTGGCCGGCGTTCCCAGGTGGCGGGCAACCTCCATTGGTCGTTACGATTTTGAATTAGCCAATGGCACCGATGCCTGGGTTGGCGGAGGTTTCCGTTATACCGGTAGTGCACCGTCCAGCTTCGTTAACGGCGACCCGACAAATCCGCTGGTCAATATTGATAGTGACAATGTGTTGCTGGTTGACCTGAATGCCGGGCTTGAGTGGGAAAGTATCCAGATTAACTTTTATATCAATAATCTGCTCGATAACGATGCTTATAGTAGTTATACCGCCAGAGCTGTGCCGGGAACGGGTACTTTCAATATAACCGCAATCCCGCTGCAACCAAGAACAGTAGGCGCCAGCCTGACTTATTCATTTTAACTCGATTGGGAAATCTCATGATTCAATCCGCCAGGGGTGGATTGGATCATGTCAAAGAGTGTCTTTGAGAGATCATTTTTCGAGTCGTTACGCATTATTTTTATCTTGATAGTAATGCAACGATTCCGGCTGAGAATGTATATATGAATCAAGTTACAACAATTAAGTTATCCCCTCCCTATGTCATTTTTCTTGGTGATGTGACGGAGCTGTTGCATGCCAAAACCGGTGCCGGACTCGTACAGTGGTGCCCGGAAATGGTGGTGGGCCAGTATCGTCAACGTCCTGATGTGGTGGATTTAGGAGTCCCGGATTTAGATATTGAGCAGTGTGTTGCTGCCGGAGCTAAAAGTCTGGTCATTGGAGTGGCTTCTGTAGGGGGAGCCATTAGCGATAACTGGGTACCCTTATTGAATCAGGCTGCGTTAGCCGGTTTGGATATTGTCAGTGGATTACATTCTGACTTAGCTAATGTTCCGGGCTTGGCTGAATCGGCCAAACAAGGCGGAGCCAAGCTGGTTAACGTGCGCAGAGCGCCAGCCCGATTACCGGTGGGTAATGGTCGTAAACGCGCAGGTAAAAGAGTGTTAATGGTGGGCACCGATTGTGCCGTGGGGAAAAAATATTCTGCGTTGGCGTTGTCACAATCCATGAATGAAAGGGGAATAGCAGCCACTTTCCGTGCAACCGGGCAGACCGGTATCATGATTGCCGGTAGTGGAATTCCGGTGGATTCGGTGATCGCCGATTTTATCAGTGGTGCTGCAGAAGTCATTTCACCAGATAATGAAGCCAATCATTGGGATATTATCGAAGGGCAGGGCTCGTTATTTAACCCATCTTATTCAGGCGTCAGCCTTGGTTTATTGCATGGTTCCCAGCCAGATGCCATTGTGGTCTGTCATGATGCCAGCCGCGAATTTGTCAGCTCGTGTCCCGATTACCGCTTGCCATCGGTTAAAGACTGTATTGAGCTGAACCTGAGCTGTGCGAGAATTACTAACCCTGAGGTTGTCTGTATAGGCGTGTGTGTAAATACGTCAAAATTATCCGAAGAAATGCGTCAGGATTATTTACAACAACTTTCAGCACAACTTCAACTGCCTTGTGTTGATCCTATTCGTGATGGTTGCAATGCGCTGGTGGATGAAATACTCAAACTAACATAAAGCCCTTGATACTCCTGTACTGATGTCAGGGGCCAGTCTTTGTGACACAATTATCGACGTTGAATAAAGCCATCGATAGTGGGTTATGAAACTGATAATAAATATAATTAAACAGGAGTAAGCATGGCCAACACGGCTTTTGGGTTATTTAATGCCAATCACGTTGTACGCCGGTATCTGCTGCCCGGATTGGTTTTTCAGTCGGTAATTGTCGGAGGCGGCTACGGTACCGGGCGCGAAATTGCGGAATTCTTTCTGGTACATGGTCCCTTGGGTGGCCTGCTGGGGATGGCAATCGCCTGTATTGCATGGGGACTGGTGTTAGCCGTGGCGTTTGAATTCGCCAGATTGACTAAAAGTTATAACTACCGCAGTTTTTTCCGTCAGCTTCTTGGCCGCGCCTGGCCATTATTTGAAATTATCTATTTGCTAATTGCCTTGTTGGTGCTGGCCGTGCTTGGTTCAGCAGCGGCAGAAATGGTTTCCTCGGCATTGGGCATACCGGGCATTATCGGCACATTTGTTTTACTGATTACCGTTGGCAGTCTGGCTTATTTTGGTAGTAAGGCAATTGAAGGGGTATTGGCTTTTTGGTCATTACTGCTTTATGTGGTTTACGCCGTATTTCTGGTGTGGGCGTTAAATGTCTTTGGTGAGGATATTTCCACAGCCCTTGGCAGTGAAGAAATAATCGGAGCCTGGCATCTTGATGGATTACGCTATGCCGCTTATAACCTCAATGCGCTAGCCGCGGTACTGTTTGTGCTGCCGCATCTTGAAACCCGGCAAGAGGCAATTGGCTCAGGCTTATTGGCTGGGGTGATCGGTATCGTTCCCGGCATCTTTGTGTTTATTGCCATGTTGGCACAATATCCTCAGATAATTGAAGTGCCGGTGCCTATTACGTCGTTATTGCAGGGCTTAAATGCACTGTGGTTTTTTATCGTGTTCCAAATTATTTTGTTTGGTACCTTTATCGAAACCGGCGCTGGTATTATTCACGCCATTAATGAACGCGTGGCGAGTGTGTTTATGGAACGGCAACGACCATTTCCTAATGGTTTACGTTTTGGTTTGGCGGTCGGGATTCTGGCTATTGCGGTATTTTTAGCTGATAGCGTAGGGATTATCGGTTTGATCGCCCAAGGCTATGGAATGTTGTCTTATGCCTTTATTCTGGTGGTGATTGTGCCGCTGATGACGGTAGGGGTGTACCGGATTGTTCGTTCCAACAACCCGGTAAATCGACAGGTTGATTAAACCAGTAAGTCCTGAGTATAAAATTGTTCATGAGAAAAGATGGCGTTCAATATGCGTTCTTCGGTTTGCAAGATCATTTCTTGCACCACCGTATAAATCTTTTTCGGCTCATCTGTTTTGATCACATCCAGAATAATGCTCTGTTGTTCGCTGGAATAGGGAAAGGACTTTCTGGTTTTCACATATAGCCAGTAAATTCGCATCGCAGTATCTTCCAATTGACGTGCCCAGTCGTCTACCAACGGATAACCTGCCGGAGTGCAGAGCGCCAGATTCAATTGTTTATTGATTTTGAGAATGTCCAGCGCGGACAGATCATCTTTAATGGGTAATGAACGTTGAATTTTTTCATGTAATGCATTGATATGCTTGAAATCGACTTTTGCCCCGGACAGCGAAATAACTTCAGGTAGCAAGATCTTGCGCAAGGTGAAGTTTTGCTTAATTTCCAGCAAGGTTAATGGGGCTACCTGTGTCACCCGCGGAGACAGGGAGACTAAAAATTGTTGGGCGATTAGCCTTTCAATCAAGTTTCTTGCTACGGTGCGACTGATACCAAACATGTCGCTTAAAATATTTTCAGACACTTTCTGACTAGGAGTCAGTTTTTGCGTCACAATCGCATCCATTACGATTTCATAGGCATCGGCAGCATCGTTATTCTTGGCGGCTCCCTTACTCATTGCTTTTCCTCAATATATTTACAATGTGCATTTTGTAACCTACCCAATCCGAATATACAAGGGTTAAGAGCCGCTTAAATTAAAAATAAGACTGTATTAATTTATAAAATGGCTGTACAAAAGCGTTGTGTTGTGATTAAAGTATAACCAGTTCGATTCGGTGCGGTAATTTATGACCAAACTGAATTTTGTTTCATTAAGTGATAACTGCCTGAGATAAAGGCAGATTTTGGTGACAAAAATGGCAGACCTGATTAAACGAGCCTTGCTTATTATGATCGCGCTTCTTCCTTTGGGCAGCATGGCTAATAGTTATGACATTGCGATTGTCGGTGGCCGCGTTATCGATCCGCAAAGTGGTTTGGATGCCGTGCGCAATATTGCGATTAGCAACAACAAAATTATGTTGGTCACTGAACAAAATATCACTGCCGATAAAGTCATTGATGCTAATGGTCTGATTGTCAGTCCCGGTTTCATTGATATGCATGCACATGGTCAAAATCTTGTTGCCGGTCGGGTTCAGGCTATGGATGGGGTTACCACCGCATTGGAACTTGAATCGGGAGCCTTGCCAGTCAGTCAGTTTTATCAGCAAGCCGCAGATGAAGGACGGGCAATCAACTATGGTGCATCGGTTAACTGGGCGAATGCGCGGATTGCAGCATTTGTTAAGGATTTACCTGAAGATGGTTCACAGTGGTTCGAAGCCAATATGGACAAATTAGATTGGCAACAACAACCCGCCAGCCAAGAACAATTGGATAAAATTCTCACTGCTGTTCAGCAAGGACTGGATGAAGGTGGCTTGGGAATTGGCTTTTTACTCGGTTACGCACCCGGTAGTGGTTATAAGGAATATTATCAGGTATCCAAACTTGCCGCACAGGCCGGGTTGCCTACATTTACCCACGCACGGTTTTTATCCATGCTTGAGCCAGACAGCTCTTTTGAAGCCATGTCGGAAATTGTGGGGGTGGCAGCCAGCACGGGTGTGCATGCCCATATCGTCCATCTGAATTCTATTAGTCTGCGCGATATCGCGTTAATTGGACCGATGATTAAACAGGCACAGCAGCGCGGTGTCGACATTAGCACCGAAGCCTATCCCTATGGAGCCGGTTCCACTAGCGTGGGATCGGCATTATTTCGCGGGCCAAACTGGCGCGAAAAAGTCGGGGGGATCAGTGCGCACAATTTCGATCTGAATGGCCACCGCTTAAATGAAGACGAACTCGCTCATTTACAAAAAGACGAGCCCGGCACAGAAGTCGTTATTCACTTACTGGATACCTCTAATCCTGTCGATCAACATTATCTGGATGAATCTATATTATTTGAAAATGGCGTGATCGCCTCTGATGGTATGCCCTGGATGCTGGACGGCCATCCGGTTGCAAGTGGTGAATGGCCTTTGCCGGTTAAGGCGTGGAGTCATCCGCGTAGCGCTGGAACCTTTTCACGTTTCTTACGTATATATGTTCGCGAACGCAAGTTGCTTTCCTGGTTGGAGGCAATTGAAAAACTCAGTTATGGACCCGCCAAAATACTGCAAGATGCGATCCCGCAAATGAAATTTAAAGGCCGGATCCAGCCCGGTGCCGATGCCGATATTGTGGTATTTGATCCTAAAACCGTGACAGATAAAGCCACGTTTAACCAACCGGCACAGACCTCAAGCGGGTATCACTATGTGTTGGTAAATGGCGTTCCGTTAGTGGATCAAAGTCAGTTAAATCCGGCGGTATTTCCCGGTCAGGCGATTCGTAATGCTCACTAACCGCTGGTGTGTTGGTTGGCTAGGCGCTGCCCTTATACAGTGCTGGCCAATCAACCAGCTGACATACATAACCATCAATTCATCAACATTATTTATAACAACAATATTTGCACAGGAGCGAAAAAAATGACCCGTTTACCCCTTTTCAGGTATTTATTATCTGCTGTAATTCTGCTTTTTAGTTGCGTGGGATTGACCAATGCGCAAGATGATTCCAGCGTTGAGAGTGAGCCGTTACCCGGTCTTGAATCCTTTATGGACGGTCTGGTTAATGCGCAGCTTAAAAATAGCCATATCGCCGGCGGAACTATTGGCATTGTAAAAGATGGCAAAGTATTAATGGCCAAAGGATATGGTTATGCGGATGTTAAAAATCGCGTGCCGGTTAGTGGTGAAAAAACGTTATTTCGTCCTGGTTCTACATCAAAATTGTTTACTTATACCGCTGTGATGCAATTAGCTGAGCAAGGCAAAATTGATCTTAATGCCGATGCGAATAGCTATCTGACTCAATTCCAGATCCCTGACACCTTTGAGAAGCCAATCAAAGTCATTGATTTACTGACCCATACTGCCGGTTTTGAAGAGAAATTTATCAACATGATTGTGTTTGATGAAAAAGAACTGGTGCCAATGGATCAATTTTTAGCAAACGGGTTGCCAGATCGGGTTCGTCCTGTTGGTCAAAATTCGTCTTATTCTAATCATGCGGTGGCGATTGCCGGTTTGATTGTGGCTAATGTATCGGGCATGTCATTTGACGAGTATGTGGAAAAAAATATTTTTTATCCGTTAGGGATGAACAGCACCACCTTCAGAGAACCGTTGCCAGCCAATCTGATCGATAACATGTCGAATGGATATACCTACAATCCAGATACCGAAACCTATCATCAGGAAAAATTCGAAATGGTGCATATGTTAGCGCCCGCTGGTTCGTCTTCGTCGACAGCTGCGGATATGGCTAAATTTATGATCGCACATTTAAATCAAGGTAGTTACAACGGTGTGAGTATTTTACAGCCGGAGACGACTGCTAAAATGCACAGCAAACTGTATTCCAAAAACTTTGGCGGGCACGCCATGGATTATGGATTTTATGAGACCAGTTATAAAGGTCTGGATATGATTGGGCATGGTGGTGACTTGCTGTTCTTCCACTCGGATATGTATCTTTTACCGGAACAAAATTTCGGTATCTTTATGTCATTTAATACCGCGGATGTTGGTGAAACTCGCAATATTATTATTACTGCATTGTTAGATGAGTATTTTACCCAAGAGACTGAGGTGCCAAAATCTCCCGCTGATTTTGCCAGCAAGGTAGGAAATTATGTGGGTGAATATCAATTTATGCGCCATTCTTCCAGCGACTTCACTAAGTCTGCCGGTTTGCTTGGTGGCACACTCAGTGTGTCTCCCGGGGAAGATAATACCTTGTTGATTAAACCAATGGGCGGACGCTTTGCGCAAGTGGATGATCATCTGTTTGTCAGTGTTGATTTAAGTTCACCTGATTTTAGTAAAATAACGTTTAATCTGGATGCAAATGGAGAGGCAGATGAACTGTATTTATTGCCCTTCATGCATGCGACCAAGCTGGGCTTTTTTGAAAGTCCCAGTACCCATCAGGTGTTCCTGATTATTTGTGCGATTGCGTTTGTTTCCATCCTGATCAGTGCATTTCGTCAGAGAAAGAAACATGTTGGTGTGGCTAAATCGCAATTACTGTTGCCTCGTTTGTTAGCGGTAGTCAGTGGTCTGAATCTGTTTTTTCTGGTGTTTTACGGCATAGCGTTCTCTATTAACTATGCCACTTTATTTGCCGCTTCGTCGTCAGCGTTCATCATGATACCTATTGCATTAACGGTTCTTCTGGTGTCGTTGCTGGTATCGATTCCGCTGGTCTATGTGACTTATGTTGCTTGGGCTAAAGGTGAATGGCATACCAGAAGACGAGTGGCCTATACAGTGGTGACCGTGTTGGTCGTGCTGTTCCTGATACTGATGAATTACTATAACTTGATTGGATACCAATACTGATTAGTGACCAATATTAGTAGTCTGTCTGATGCCCACCATCCGGTGGGCATTTTTTTGTGTTTCCCCCTTCCGAATCCGATAGATAGCCTATCCTCATTAACATGGCTGAATAAAAAATAAATTAACACAGCGTTAATTTAAAAAAAGGCTGTACAGTGTTGGGGTGTTGTGGTTAAAGTATAACCAGATTACATGTTCAATATGGGATCGTTAGTGCGGTACATCCTTATTGTCTGAATGACGAAGGTAAAAAAATGAAAATAAAAAAACAGATCGCCTCAGCTCAGCAAACTAGTCGACGTTCTTTTCTCAAATCCGCTGTGACAGCGTTGGCGTTACCGATGATTAATTTGGGTTCATTCAAGGTGTTTGCCGCATCCGAAACCCGTTACAGCAGTAAAGTCATTGATTTAGTCAACAGCACACAGGTGTTTGATATGTTATCGCTGCTCACACCTATCGGGCAGATGATGGAGGCGATGTACAGCGACAAGCCCAAACAGCAGGACGCTTATACAATTTCCGACCAATATATGCGTACCATTTTGTCCTCCGGCATCGATGTTTTTCACCCGGCGGTGGGACTGGGTGCCGAAGAGGCTATGCCCTTTGTGGCCGGTTTAAATTCGATGATCGCCGAACACGCAGGGCATATTAAACGTATTGATTCTATCAGCGACTTGGAGGGGCTTAAAAAAGGTCAACAAGTTGGATTGATTATCGGCATTCAGAATTCGGATCACTTCCGTCAGGTCGATGACGTGGATCAGTTTTATCATCTGGGTCAACGGGTTAGCCAGTTAACTTACAACAGCCAGAATCTTATCGGCACCGGGTCTACTGACCGCAGTGATGGTGGACTAAGTTCTTTCGGGGTGCAGATAATCGAACGGATGAACAAACTCGGTATGGCGGTAGACGTCTCCCATTGTGGCGATCAAACCACGCTGGATGCCTTTGAAGTGGCCACTAAACCGGTTTTGATTACCCACTCAAATGTCAGGGCTCTGGCCGGTGGTCACGTCCGTTGTAAATCTGATGAGTCCATCAAAGCAATGGGCAAATCCGGCAGTGTGATGGGGATTACCGGTGTTCGACAGTTTGTCAGCGACAAGGAACCGACCAATATCAACAATATTATTGATCATGTTGATTACGTTGCCCGTTTGGTGGGCGTGGAGCATGTTGGTGTCGGTTCGGATATGGATATGGACGGTTACGATGATATTCCCCAGCCTTATTACGACGCGCTAAAAGCAAACTATAACGCCAGCTATGCATTTCGCGGCAAAATCGATACTGATGGTTATGACCATCCCCGCCGTATTTTTGACTTAACCGCCGGATTACTCAAAAGAGGCTATTCAGATGAGGATATTCGTTTGATTCTGGGTGGAAATTTCAAACGGGTATTAGGTGAAATCTGGTCTGCCTGATGATTGATAATACTAAAAATAGAGATAGCAAGATGAACAGCAAAGCAAATAATAAAGTAAGAGCAGGACTGTCCTGCCTGTTGGCGATGACGCTATTGTGGATGACCAATTCGGTGCACGCCAACAATGTTCCTGATGTTACCGACCCCGCAATTGTAGAAGCCTTTGTGGATGGTGTGGTTAAACCGAGTATGAAAAACAATCACAACCCGTCAGGTGTGGTGATGGTGATGAAAGACGACAATATCATCTTTGCCAAAGGCTATGGTTATATCGATGTAGACAAGCGCATTCCGGTTGATCCGCAAACCAGCCTGTTTCGTCCCGGATCTATTTCCAAATTGTTCACCTGGGTGTCAGTAATGCAGCAAGTTGAACAAGGCAAACTGGATCTGGATGTTGACGTTAATACCTATTTATCGACCTTTAAAGTGGCCGATACATGGCCCGGTCGTCCGGTGACTTTGCGCCATATTATGACTCATACCGCTGGATTTGAAGATGGGGCACTGGGGTATTTGATTCTAAATGATCCAACCCAGATTGTGCCTTTAGCAGAGTCGTTGCAGCAGCATCAGCCAGCGAGAGTAAACCCTCCGGGCGAGCATGTTGCTTATTCAAATTGGGCCACTGCGCTGGCAGGCTTAATTGTCGCGAATGTGTCCGGTCAGGATTTTAATAGTTATGTACAACAGCATATTTTTGATGTGCTTGGCATGACAAGTTCGACTTTTGTGGAACCATTGCCTCCTGAGCTGGATGCCAATATGGCTAAGGCCTATCGCTATGAGGCAGATCAATATACTGAACTGAACTATGAAATAGTTTCAAACTTTGGTCCAGCGGGTGCCATGGCCACTACTGCCTATGATATGTCGTTATTTGCCAGAGCGTTGTTGAATAATGGTGAATACAACGGCAAGCGTATTCTCAAAGCGGTAACCTTGAAGCAAATGTTGGAACAGGGTTTTAGCCATGACGAGCGGGTACGGGGAACCGGGCTGGGATTTCTGAAACGTCGTTTCGGCCCCGATGGCTTTGACAATTTCGGTCATGATGGTGCTACTAACGTGTTTGTGTCTCATTTTGGCCTGTCCTTGAAAGAACATTTTATGCTGTTTTCGTCCTTTAGTGGGGTACCGGGCGCTCATGGTCCACATAGTGATTTGGTAAAAGCATTTTATGATGAGTTTTTCCCACGTGATGTACCGGTAATAACCCCTCCGGCAGATTTCGCGGAGCGGGCCGAAAAATACGCCGGAACTTACAATAACTGGCGTAATAATTTCACTCAGGCTGAGTCGTTATTAGGACTTTTTGCTGGCACTCAGGTTACTCCCATGCCGGATAATACCCTGATGATTGGGGATAAGCGTTATGTCGAAGTGGAGCATAATCTGTTTCGTGAAGTAAACGATTATGGACGCATTGCCTTTCAGGAAGACGCTAATGGACAGATTAGTGGTTATGTAATCGATGGCTTTGGTGTGATGCAGTTTTATAAAGCGCCTTTCTATCAAACAATGGGCTTTACCAGCTGGTTGATGGGCTTATCGATTATTGTCTTTATCAGTGTATGGATTCGATTGGCATACCAATGGCGGACTTACAAGCAAATGGCCTTGCCGGAAAAGAATACTTTCCGTGCCTCTATTGCGGTAGCTAGTTTTAATTTGTTGTTTTTAATCATTTTTACATTGGGACTCAGTGCCGGGATTGACGAACTGATTTACGCGATCCCAACCACGCTGAAGGTGTCGCTTATCTTCCCAATATTGGCATTGATTGCCACCCTATACCATTTGTATTGCACCACCCAGGTCTGGCAGCGCAGTTTGCTGAATGGAATCTGGGCTCGGCTGCGTTATTCGGTCGTGAGTGGCTGCGCAGTGTTCATGGTCTGGTTTTATTATTACTGGAACCTGTTTGGGTTTCAGTACTAACCCGGATTGATAATCTATCCCACCTCCCTGGGATCAGGATTGTGGCTGTTTTTGACCCTGCAGCCACAAGCCTGCTTTAGGGGGCGTTTCATCTGATCGAATCTGATATTAGCGGAACAAAATGTTATGCAAATTAGCAAAATCGAAATTAGCCATCTGAATGTGGCACTTCATCACCCCATTAGAACGCCTCTGGGGGCGATCGATGCCGCGCGCAATGTGGTGGTAAAAGTTTGTACTGATAGTGGTTATGTTGGCTGGGGGGAAGCCAGTCCTTTCGCACCTATTACGGGAGACAGTCAGGACAGCAATTATATTGCTGCCCAGCAACTGGCCAAACTGATTATCGGTAAAAATCCACTGGCAATAGCGGCGCGAATGGCGCAAATTAATCATTTTACCCTGGGGGATCCTTCTATCCGCTCCGCGTTTGATATGGCGCTGTATGATATTGCCGCTAAGGCAGCAGGATTGCCGCTGTATCAATTCTTGGGGGGAGAAGCCAGAGCGTTGCGTACGGATTTAACCATCGGTATGCAGGACAGCGTAGAGCAAACAGTGCAACAGGCGCAAGCCATACTGGATGCGGGATTTGATGCTATCAAACTCAAAGTGGGTCGTGATGGGTTGGAGGATGTAGCCCATGTCGCTGCCGTACGAGAACTGGCCGGTGCCAATGTAGCGATAAAAATTGACAGTAATCAGGGCTGGGATTATCCCACTGCGGTAGCCAACCTAAAGGCGATGGCGTCACTCAACCTGCAGTATTCAGAACAACCTCTTGCCGCCTGGGATCATGCCGGCTTGGCTCGTTTAAGAGACAAGGTTGATTTACCAATCTGTGCCGATGAAAGTGTGTTCAATCATCATGATGCCCTTAAGCTAATCAAATTGGATGCAGTGGATTATCTGAATATTAAACTGGGTAAAGCCGGTGGTATTCAAACGGGGATGAAAATCAACACTATTGCAGAAGCCGCCAAGATTAAATGTATGATTGGCTGCTTTGGTGAGAGTCGTTTAGGCTTGTCTGCTGCCGCACATTTGGCCATGGCCAGACCGAATATTACCTTTCTGGATTTGGATTCTGCCTATCATTTTAAAATGAATCCGGTTAAAGGTGGGCTTGTTTATGATGAAAAGACAGGAGGGGTTATACATTTACCTGATGCACCCGGACATGGTGCTGAAATTGATGAAACCGCAACCGAAAATCATATTAGTATCGAGCTGTGATACGAGTTTTGAAAGCAACAAATATGCGTGGAGAATGCTGTGTCAATTATTAGTGCCGATAATAATATCGCGTTACTGGCGGTAATTATGCTGATTGTGGCGTTTGGGTATCGCTGCGAAAAAACCTCGTTGGGCAGCAAAATATCCGCGCCTCTAATTATTCTGGTTGGTGGACTGATATTGGGAAATATCGGTGTGATCCCCAATAGCGCCGGATTATATGATGCTGTTCAGTCACTGTTGGTGCCGCTGGCTATTCCTCTGCTGCTGTTTCGTGCGGATTTGGTTCGGGTGTTTAAAGAAAGTGGCACGATGTTGGTTGCTTTTGGATTAGCCACTGTATTTACTGTGATCGGGGCCTTTATTGGAGCCTGGCTGGTGGATCTGGGAGAACTGGAAGGTAAAATTGTCGGGGTGCTGACTTCCAGTTATATCGGCGGTAGTTCGAATTTTGTTGCGACCTCCGAAGCGGTGCAATTGACGGATTCATCAGTGTATTTATCGACGTTAGCTGCTGATGCAATGGGGGCAGTAGTCTTTCTGATTCTATTGATGTCATTACCTGCCTCTGCGCTGATCCGACGATTTGTGCCTTCTGCCCATATGGACAATGCGACAACGCTGCAAACCACACAGGATGAAAGCATAACCCAACAGACCACTTCCGTGACCATGAGTGGTGTGGTTAATGGTCTGGCATTAAGCCTAAGTATTTGTGTGTTGGGGGGATTTTTGGCGGAATATATACCTATTCCCGGTATGTTTATTATTTCGATTACAATTTTGTCATTAATCGCGGCTAATTTTGGCAAAAAAATGATAAGTAAGATTAATTTCGACTTTGAAATTGGCACTATTTTTATGTACATCTTCTTCGCTACTATCGGTGCCAGTGCTAATATGAGTAACTTGCTCGGCTCAGCCCTGATGATGGTGTTGTTTCTGGTTGTACTGATTGTGGTGCATATAGTATTACTGTTACTGTTTGGTTGGTGGTTTAAACTGGATTTGGCAGAACTAATGATTGCATCCAGTGCTTGTATACTTGGACCGGCTGCCGCTGCAGCACTGGCTGCAGGACAGGGGTGGCGGTCATTGATCACATCAGGCATGCTGGTGGGCGTATTAGGTTATGCTATTGCCACTTTTATCGGTATTAGCATTACAGGTGTTTTATCTTAAATAATCTGAGTTTTGCTGGTTACTAATCAGCATTTTTCCCATAATATTCGGCGATAAAATCATTTTTCAGAGGCGGGATGTTTTCACCCTTCTCTTATACAAAGTTAGGAGCAATATAGATGTCTATTGTTATAAAGCCACTTGATGTTGCCAAGCGAGGGGCTTGCCCAGCTGAATTCAGTTTTGGTGGTACGTTTTCGGATCATATGTTTAGTCAGGATTACGCTCCGACAGTGGGATGGCATAATGCCGAAGTCAGCCCTTATCACCCGTTAACCTTGGATCCGTCAGCGGCGGTATTGCATTACAGTCAGGAAATTTTTGAAGGTCTTAAAGCGTATCGTAATGCGCAAGGCAATATTAATTTGTTCCGTCCCGGTGAAAACTTTAAACGTTTTAATCGCAGTGCCAAACGGATGGTGATGCCACAAGTGGATGAACAGTTCCATTTTGAGGCATTAAAATCATTGATTGAATTGGATCATGCCTGGGTTCCGGATCAAGTTGGTTCGTCGTTATATATTCGTCCTACCATGATTGCGACCAGCTCCAAATTGGGCTTGGGGGCTAGTGCTAACTATACTCATTTCATCATTACTGGTCCGGCCGGCGCTTATTTTCAGGGTGGTTTTAATCCGATTCCTGTCTTTATTGCGGACAAGTACCGTCGTGCCGTGGTTGGTGGAGTGGGTGAAGCCAAAACCGGTGGTAACTATGCAGCAAGTTTGTATGCCTCGGAAGAGGTGGCCAAACTAGGCTATTCACAAGTGCTATGGTTAGATGCTGTTGAAGGTCGCTTTATCGAAGAAGTGGGCGCAATGAACATCTGTTTTGTGTATGACAATAAAAAAATTGTCACACCGTCATTAAGTGGCAGTATCTTGCCTGGCATTACTCGTGATTCAATATTAAAATTGGCGCCGACCTTGGGTTATGAAGTCAGTGAACAGCGACTGGATGTGAATCAGGTGATGGCGGATATTGATAGTGGTAAAATTACCGAATGCTTTGGTTGTGGCACTGCTGCGGTGATTTCACCGGTGGGTAAACTATGTTTTATGGGCAAAGACTATATCGTCAACAATAATCAGTCTGGTGCAGTAGCCAAACATTTATATGATCAGTTAACCGGTATTCAATACGGTACAGTAGCAGATCCTTTTGACTGGATTGTGGAAATCCCGGTTAAATAGCCCGAATATTAAATTCACAAAAAACCACCTTAATCGGTGGTTTTTTTAGTTTTACGGTTTCTATAATGCCAGTTAACATTATAATCAAATTATAATGTTATTCGTTGGAGCTATGATGGAAAATAAAACGGCCCGCTTTACTGTTTTGCTTGATCCGCGCAAAAAGAAAGCCTTTGAACAATTGTGTGCTTCGCAGGATTTAACTCCCTCTCAGGTTGTCCGCCAGTTAATCCGAGGCTATCTGGAACAACATGATGTTGATTTTATGCAACATGATGATAACCCGGATTGACCTAACCATTAATCACCACAGTCCAGTCTGATCCAATTGAATAAACAGGCGATAACTGCCTGTTATGTTGACTGTATAAACTAATGCACAGCAAATAATTTATTATCATTACATTATAATTTAGTTACAATGAGTTTTATGCTGTTATCTGAGAGGTTACGATGAATTTGCCAGCTTGCCCAAAATGCGACTCTGCTTTTGTGTATCAAGATCAGGATCTGTTGATCTGTCCGGAATGCGCCCATGAATGGAATCCGAATGAAGTCGTTGAAGAAGATGGAATGGTCGTAAAAGATGCTAATGGCACTTTGCTACAAGATGGCGACAAGGTAACGTTAATCAAGGATCTGAAGGTTAAAGGTTCTTCGATGGTGCTTAAAATTGGCACTAAAGCAACAATTAAACGCCGGGTTGAAGGTGATCATGATATCGACTGTAAGGTTGATGGCGCCGGTGACATGATGCTCAAATCCGAATTTGTCAAAAAAGCCTAACACTCATAGAGCAGTTAGGGGGCGGTAGCAATGGTCCTGTATCCAGCTAATCGGCGTAGCCACTGCCAATGGCGTTAAACGGCATTACCAGACCCAGTTCTGGTACCTGTAGACCTACCCAGGCTGGAAAGGTATTGCTGTTTGGACCCGGAAATAAAGTGTATTGATCTGCCCAGGGATAGCGATCGATAGCACTGATCATTTGGGGAATGAGCCTTGCGGCTTGATCTCCCTGAATGGATAAAACCTTTTCTGGTTTGGCACCATACCAATAACGATCGGGTGTTGTAGTTTGATATTGACGCAACGCAGGCAGTCCGCTTTTAACTCGCCAGCCGACCACTTCGTAAACCGTATAATCGGCAGCATCCTGTTGCTTGACTGCAATCCAGGTATGTACCGCAAACCAACCTCGCCAACTAAATGCATCTGCGGCATAAACTTCTATTACCGCTTGCTTTTGTATGGCCGGATTCGGGGCAATACCTGCCGGTTCCCGTGAGGCGGTGCGCCAGTTATTGTTTGAACACCCACTGAGCAGAGATATTAATAACACTATTATTGCGAGTTTAGGCATCGTTGCTCCTGAGCGTTGATTGAAGGACATTTATGGTTATTGGACTGTCGGTGGATGTCGACGGTTTACTATCACCCGAGAGTAGTTACAGGGTGACGTAAATCCGGTGATGTTAAGGTTTAAACCAAAGTCGCGTCGAAATGGGATAGTGATCGGAAATATAACGGTCTTCTTCACGGATTTTGTGGGTAATATAGTCACTACTGGTGAGTCCTTTACTAATAAAAATATAGTCAATGCGTTTGCCATCGTCGTGGCCAAAACCATTAAATGTGCTGGCCGGAGAGTCGCCATTTGCGAGTCCTGTATCGGTAAACTGTAGTGTTGGATCAGCTAAAACAGTTGAGTATGCGGCTTCTGAATCCAGTGTATTCAAATCTCCCATCAGAATAACCGGTGTGTCTCCGGCTATCTTGGGAATGTAATTAACCAGAAATTCTGCACTTTTTTGACGGGCCAGATCGCTGACATGGCTGAAATGGGCGTTGAATACAAAAAAGATATTGTTGTTGTGGTTGAACTTGGCCCAGGTTACCACTCGGGGCAGTTTAGCCAACCAGCCAACAGAGCCTGCTACATCAGGTGTTTCCGATAACCAGAAGTATCCGCTATCCAGCTTTGTCAGCGTGCGAGTATTGTATAACAAGGGAACAAATTCGCCGGCGCGTTTGCCGTCATCACGACCGACACCGATAAAGGCGTAATCGGCTAAATGGTTATCCAGCCAATCCAGTTGATGGGCGAGTACTTCCTGCATGCCAACCACATCAGGTTGAGTTTGCTTGAGGTGCGAAAGCACAGTTTGCTGGCGCTTAGGCCAGGCATTAATGCCATCATCCGGATTATCGTAACGCAGATTAAAGCTTTCTACTCTGATCGATGATGCAGCTTCGGTTAGTTCTTCATCATTACCGGTAGTGGGAGCCGCTTGTATATTTAAACTAAACAGTATCATAGCGCTGAGTAAAACCAGTAATGAATGCATGGTTAATTCCTTATAGGCATGTTTGGATAGCCTATATAGTGATTAATTATCAATGACGTGACAAGTTGTTCCTATGCCTGTTTCGCCCACTTATGTTTTTCCTGTGCTGGTGGCACATCAAACAGACGACGATATTCCCGACTGAACTGGGAAGGACTTTCATAGCCCACCGCGCGTGCGACTGCGGCAACGCCCTGATCGGTGCTGAGTATCAGGCGTCTGGCTTCTTGAAGCCGCAAGTTTTTATGGTATTGAAGCGGGCTGATTGCGGTAAATGACTTAAAATGGTGATGCAGGGCTGAGACACTCATATGTGCCTGCTTTGCCAGTTCATCAACTTTTAGTGGTTGATGATAATTATCATGTAATAAATGTAATACCCGGGCAATCCGATTGACATGCCCATCTTGCATAATCATTTGTTGTAACTGCTTGCCTTGTCCGGCTCTGATCAGGCGGTAGAATATTTCCCGTTTTATCAGCGGCGCTAAAATAGCAATATCCTCAGGCTGCTCTAATAATTTCAACAATCGCACCAATGGATCGAGTAATTCGTATTCCAGACGATGGATTTGAATGCCTTTAACATCTTGTGTCTTTTCCATCGGGGGCAAGTGTTCATCGGCCAGTAACAAGCTTAATTCTTTACTATCCAGTAATAAACGGAATCCCATTGACGGCTCCGACTCACTGGCCAGGGTAACTTTGGCTGTGACCGGCAAATTGGCAGTGGATAACAGGTAGTGAAACGGGTCGTAACTGAAGGTCTCGTTGCCAATCCACAACTGCTTTGAACCTTGCACGATGACCGATAAGGCGGGCTGTTGAATGGATGACTTGGGGCCAGTTGAACTACAGACTTTATGTAAAAATAAACCCTCTATTGCGGTATCAATTGAGCCTTCCTGTTTTCCTATAATGCGGTTCAATACCGCGACTAACTCTGTTCGAGCCTGTGTCATCAGAGGGGCAATAACGTGTTCCATAACGTCTCCTGAAGGGATTTTAAACTTTTCTTTTGTAGAAATAGGCAAAATTTTTGGACAAATGTATTAGTTATTTTCTTTTAACATGTAAAAAAATCAGATCTAGACTTCAACATTAGCAAGAGATTATCACTTTGTTGCTGTAAATTAATCCAGTAATAATGACAAAGTAAACATTATGCATAATTAGGCAGTATATAAACAGGAATAGGCATGTTTAGTTGAACAGACTACTACTATAGTATCGATACTGTTATTGAGTAGGTTCAATTTTCAGTTGGCAATGAATAACTATTAGAATTGGTTTTACTCCCCAGCCAACACCTCAATGCTGTGACAGGGTCATTATTCCAACCGATAAATCGATAGGGGCGAGCATGTCCGTAATTAACAAGTATGAGCATAACAAGCTCGTTGTCGAAAGCTGGTTTCGCGGTTTCTGGGGAAATCCAGCCGACTTATCCGTGATCGAGCGTTATCTTGCCAGTGATGCCGAGCTAATTTACCCTGGCCGGGAAACCCTGTGTGGTCACCAATCTATTCAGCAATTTATGCTTGCTTTTCGTCGGGCCTATCCCAATTTGCAGTTTTGGCAAGTGGGGGAATTGATTGCTGAAGGGGACTATATTATTGGCCGGTGGGATGGAATGGCCACCCATACAGGTTCTGCCTTTGATGATCCTTTAGTTGGCGTACCCTATGCCAACAGCGGTATGTCGATAAGATTTACCGGGGGTAATATTCGTTTTTATCTTGTTGACGGTAAAATTAAGCAAGAGCGATCTCAAGGGCAAGCACTAGTGGCTTTGCAGCCGGATTCGGTCGACTGGTTTAGACAGCCATTGCATGCTTACTAGTGAACTCAAGTTAACACTGAATAACGGTGTACATATCTTTATACAAATTTGCACGCCATTTATTAGCTAAAAGTCTTATAAATAAATAGTTCGAATGCGTATCTCACTTTACAAACAGGCATGAATGTATATAATAAACATTCACTGATGTATGTATGTTTTATTATTGTTAATACCAAGGAAATCACATGTTCAAAACATTGGCAATGAGTCTCGCCATCGTTGTTGTCTCTTCTTTTTCTCAATTTACTCAAGCTAATGAGATTGATATCCATAACCCGTACAAAATGGTTGATCAAGTTGCCAGTAAAACCTTTAGCCGTATTAAGCGTGAAAAAGCGAATATCGAAAAAAATCCGGATGTCTTGCGTGATATTGTCTCTCAAGAATTAATGCCTTATGTAGATTCAAAGTATGCAGCACTAAAAGTGTTGGGTAAGTATTATCGCAATTATCCTAAAGAAATGGTCTACGAATATATTAATGACTTTGAACCTTATATTGTCTCTACCTATGCCAATGCGTTGACTTACTATAACGATCAAACGGTTGAATTTGAGCCGGAAAAAGACTTTACCAATGAAAAGCAGGTATCGGTTAAAGCGCTGGTTAAAGATAGCGGTAAGCCGGATATAAAGCTCACTTTTATTGTTCGCAAAAATAACGAAACCGGTGAATGGCGGGCTTATGATATGGTAGTCGAAGGTATTAGTCTGGTATCCAGCAAGCAAAGTGAGTTTGAATCTATTCTGCGTCAGCAAGGTTTGCAAACGGTGATCGATTTAATTAAAGATAAAAGCAAGCAAAAGATTGAGATTACTGCCACCAAGTAATCGATTATTCAGATATACAGACTTAGTGCTTTAGCTCGTTATGATCGATTAAGCGGGGCGCTGAGTCTTTGGCCATTCGGCTGAAATCCCTCCAAACGAGCCTGTAAATTTTTAAAGGCAATACTGTATTTAGCCAGTTATCCGGCTTTGATTGGAAGCCTGCCTTAAACACGTTAGAATTACCCACAACAGTGTGGAAGTGAGCAATGAAACTTCTGCTGGTCAAATTAATCATAAACGCTATTACTATTTTCATTCACCCTTACATCACATACTGAGGCTGCTTATGCTGTTTAACGGTAATTTAACTACCGAATGTCCTATTCGTCAGAAAATTAGAGATTTTTATCGTATTGAAGAAAATCTTGCCGTTGATCAAATACTACCTGATGCAGAAGTTAACATGCGGGCCCGAAGTCGCGCTTGGGAGCGAGCCCGCACGATGGTGTTGCGTATTCGTCGTGAGCAAGAAGGGCACGGTGGGATTGACGCATTACTAAATGAATATTCCTTATCTACCGCAGAAGGCGTGGTACTGATGTGTCTGGCAGAAGCGTTATTGCGTGTGCCAGATAAAGCAACTCAGGATGAGTTGATCCGCGATAAATTATCCAAAGGCAAATGGACTCCTCATTTGGGCAACAGTGATTCTTTGTTTGTAAATGCCTCTTCCTGGGGACTGTTGATGACAGGAAGCATGGTCAAATATGCAGATAAACGCCAGAAAGAACATTTTGGGATTCTTAAGCAACTTATTGGCCGCGTAGGTGAACCGGTGATCCGTAAGGCGATGAATATCGCCATGAAGATCATGGGCCGTCAATTTGTTATGGGCGAAAATATTAAGGATGCAGTTGCCAGAGCAGAAGAAAAAGAACGTAATGGCTATGTCTATTCCTACGATATGCTAGGTGAAGGCGCGCGTACCAGTAAAGACGCCCAACGTTATTATGACGCTTACGCTAATGCCATAGAAGTCATAGGCAAAGCCGCCGCCGGCAAAGGGCCACGTAAAAGTCCTGGTATTTCGGTAAAACTTTCTGCTATCCATCCTCGTTATGAATTTACTCATCGTGAACGGGTGTTAGCGGAGATCCCGGCTAAATTAAAAGCCTTATGTTTACTGGCTAAAAAGTACGATATTGGCCTAACGGTTGATGCTGAAGAGTCAGAACGCCTGGATATTTCGTTGGATATAATTGAAATGGTATTCAGCGATAAAGATTTAGATGGCTGGAGTGGTTTTGGATTGGCGGTTCAAGCCTATCAAAAACGCGCATTATTTGTGATTGACTGGTTACGCCAGTTAACTCAGCAAGTGGGTCGTACCATGATGGTGCGTTTGGTGAAAGGGGCCTATTGGGATACCGAAATTAAAAATGCCCAAAAAGATGGCTTAGATCATTTTCCCGTGTTTACCCGCAAGTATTCTACTGATGTGTCTTATCATGCCTGTGCCAACCGGTTACTGGATTATCGCGATACCATCTATCCACAGTTTGCTACCCATAATGCTTATACTGCATCGGTCATTCTGGAATTGGCCGGTGATGATAAAGAAGGCTTTGAATTCCAGTGTTTACACGGTATGGGTGATACGCTGTATGATCAAATTGTAACGGTCGATAATATTCAGTGTCGTGTGTATGCTCCAGTTGGCGATCATGAAGACCTGTTAGCTTATCTCGTGCGTCGTTTGCTAGAAAATGGCGCCAACTCTTCGTTTGTTAATGCCATCGTGGATGAAACCCGACCCGTAGAATCGTTACTGGAAGATCCGGTGGAAAAAACCCAGCGGTTAACTCGCAAATATAACGACCAAATACGTAAACCGGTGGATCTATATGGCGACGAACGTTTTAACTCTAAAGGCTTGGATCTGACCGATATCAATGCAATCGGTCCTTTAAAGCACTCGCTTGATCGTTGGTTTAACGAACACCTGCTTAGTGAAGATAGTGTTCCTGAAGGTGCCACCGCGGTTCGCAATCCAGCCAATCCTAGCGAAATCATTGGTTATCATCGCTATGATGATAGTGAGCAAATGCTGGCCAAATTAGATAAAGCACACAATGCTTTTGCTTCCTGGTCACAAACACCGGTACAAGATCGCGCCAATTTGTTACGTCGTACCAGCGATATACTCGAACGACATATGGATGAACTGATTGGTTTGTGTATTAAAGAAGCCGGTAAAGTGACCCAGGATGGTATTGATGAAGTGCGTGAAGCGGTGGATTTCTGTCGCTACTATGCGGCACGAGCAGAAGAAGTGGCAGCTGATGACCGATTATCTCCGCGTGGGGTCGTGTTATGTATCAGTCCGTGGAACTTCCCGCTAGCCATTTTTATTGGTCAAGTGGCCGCAGCATTAGTCACGGGGAATACCGTGGTGGCCAAACCCGCCGAACAAACCAGTTTGATTGCCTTAAGGGCGATTGAATTGATGGAGTCCGTCGGTATGCCGGAAGATGTGGTTCAGATGCTCATTAGTCCCGGGGCCAAAGTGGGTGAAACCATTATTCCTGATGAACGGGTAAAAGCGGTGATGTTTACCGGCTCAACCCAGACTGGTACGTTGATTTCGCAAATTTTAGCTAGTCGTGGTGGAGAGCAAGTGCCCTTGATTGCTGAAACCGGCGGACAAAATTGCATGATCGTCGATTCGACAGCATTACCCGAGCAAGTGGTGGATGATGTGATTTCTTCTGGCTTCCAAAGTGCCGGTCAACGTTGCTCAGCGTTGCGTATTTTGTTTTTACAAGAAGATATTGCTGATGATGTTACCGACATGCTGATTGGTGCGCTCAAGGAATTGCATGTAGGTGATCCGGCGTTACTGTCGACTGATGTGGGTCCGGTCATCGATCAAAAAGCCTTAAAAGCACTCAATAACCACGTGCAAAATATGCAAGATAAAGCCAAGTTGTTATATGAATGTTCCGTTGCGGATGCACCTGAAGGTTCGACTTTCTTCGCCCCACGCTTGTATCAAATCGATAATATTAATGTGTTGGAACGAGAAGTGTTTGGCCCTTGTGTACATATCGTGCGATTTAAGTCGAAAAGTTTGGCACAGGTAATAGAGGACATTAACTCAACCGGTTATGGCCTTACCATGGGGATTCATTCGCGGATTGAAGAACGCGCTGTGGAGCTGGGTAAGCTATCCAGAGCGGGTAACGTTTATATTAACCGCAATATGATAGGTGCTATCGTCGGAGTGCAACCTTTTGGTGGTCGCGGCCTTTCTGGTACCGGCCCTAAAGCGGGTGGACCCAATTATTTGCCACGTCTGATGCTGGAGAAAGCGACTCCCAAAGCGGTATCTGATGATTATGAGCCAGAGCAAGATGTCGCACTGCATAGTGATGAACGAGGTCGTAAACAAGCCCACGAATTTATGCAACAGGCTCGCGCAGCCGAGAATGACTGGCGTTTAACCGTTTTGAATACTCGTATTTCCGCTGTGCGCCAATTGCTGGCGAAAATATCTAAAGTGGATATTGTTGAAGAACTGGCAGATGACTTAAATAGCACCTTATCGACAGCACGTTCGCAGCTTATCAGTATTGAAAAGCTGTTAAGAAAGCCGAAAGAGTTGCCAGGACCAACAGGCGAATCTAACGTTTTATATTTGGAACCGCGTGGAATATTGGTCTGTTTTGCGGATAAAAATGTCACCTTTGAATACTGGACATTATCCATTGTTACGGCACTGGCGACCGGTAATGTGGTTATTTCGGTGGTATCCGATCTTTTCTATGAAGAGGCGATGGAATTCCGTAAGCAGTTCGTCGCTACCGGATCTCCGGAGGGCGTATTCCAAGTTGCTAAATTAGGTCATTTGGAAGCCCTATTGAGCGAAGATAAACTGGCCGGTGTGGTCATCGATAGTCACAGTGATCGAAGCGCCTACATTGCGCACAAGTTGGCTGAACGGGAAGGGGCGATATTGCCAGTGATCACCGCTGAATATAACGATAACCTGATCCAGCGTTTGTTAACCGAAAAAACCATCAGTATTGATACTACCGCATCGGGTGGTAACACCTCATTAATGACGTTAGTGGAAGATGATGAGTAACACTTAATACCTGGTTGACCAATTAATAAGGAGAGCGCGGCTCTCCTTTTTTGTTGGGGCGATGCGAGGCAATGCAAACGCGCTGTTAACGTTGCTGCATAAACCAGTCATAGCTGTTTCTGTCCTGATTTTTTTGAGCCAGATACAGTCCTAATTCGAGTAGTTGTTGATCGCCTTGAAAACGTGAATAAACCATCTTTAAGGTATTAAGGGCTTGCTTGGATTGGCCAATACCATCCATGGATAATAAATAGGCATACAGATATTGGCTGTTATCAGGTTGTAGTTTATAAGCGCTCTTAAATGCCTTTAATGCCGGTTGATATTGTTGCTTACGCACTAAAAATAGCGCTTTGGAGTAATGTAATTGGGCCGAATCAGGTAGCCGCTGCAACGCAGTTTGATACAGTTTATCCAGCAAATCTTCACGTTGCTGCAATCGATATACTTCGGCCAAGGCAAAATAGGCACCGTCGAAATAGGGATCAATCTTAATGCTTTTTTGCAATTCACTGGCTGCGTGGTCGAGGTTATTTAATTGAATATTAATTGCTGCCTGATTCGCATGCCCTTCACCACGCCATGAGTTAACTTCTACAGACTGCATCAATTCATCAAAGGCATTATCAAAGTCAGTTTTATCTTGTCCGGATAATGGAACTCCCACCATACTTCGTGCCACGGCGACTCTAACAGCCTTATACTTATCGCGTAAGAGAGGTACCAGCAGAGCTGTTTTCTGTATCGGCGTTAAAGTAGTAGCTGCTTGGGCGGCACTAAGGCGAAACAGTGCCTCATCACTGTTAAGTAAGGCTTGCAGAAAATGGCTATCCAGCTGTGATTGGGTCATGCCTAATAAGCTAATAGCTGTTGCTCGAGAAATAACCGGGATACTGTTGTCCCTGATCAATGCCATATGCTCGCTCGGTGTAATCCTCTGACCCAATTGCAATTTGTACAAGTTGTGCAAATTAGCTGAAATGGTCGGTGGTTGGCCAAACCATTTAGTTAATTGACCTGTTGCCCATTGACTGTTTTTATCCTGATGACAGGAGGTACACGCATCGGGAGTGCCAAATTGTTCAGCAAGCTGTGGATGAGGAATTTTCAGACTGTGGTCGCGTCTGTCATCGACTCCCATATAACGGTTGGTTGGCATATGACAGTTGATGCATTGAGCGCCTTCACTTTGCTGTGGATGATGATGATGCGACTCTACATCATAAGCTTCTGCCGAATGGCATTGCAGACACAACCCATTACCCTGAATTTTTATCTTCATACTGTGTTTGTCATGGCAATCCAGGCAATTGACACCGGCCGCATACATTTTACTCTGCAGGAACGAACCATAGACGTAGACTTCTTCTTTAATCTGGCCATCTGCGTGGTACATCGGTGCCAGCAGCAGTTGTGGGGAGAATTGATCGAGAAATGCATTATCAGCGCTAAAGCCATCGGTCAGCGGTGAACGTAATGAGTGACAGGCAAAACAGGAATCCATAAAACTATTATCCCGCTTGGGGCCATGCCAGCTGGCAATTTTTTGGTCGGCTTGACGTAACCAGTTACCGATATAAGCCGCTGCGTCGGACTTGCCATTGTTGGTCGTGGATTTATTCGAGCGTGGCTGATCTGGATGACCTTGCATCTCACCATGGCAGGATAAACATCCGACATTGATATTTTTCCAGTGGCTATTGAAACTATTTTGCTCAGGATTGTAATGACGTTGTATTCCATCCGAGTGGCAATCGGCACACATACCATTCCAATTTTGTAAAGGTTGCAGCCAGTGCAGCCGATCGGCAGTAGTGATGTTTTCTGCCTCATAATTGTGATACCAACGCTGACCGCCGTCCTGTTTGCTGCGGGCATCCCAGCTAAAGGGTAATACTTGTAACTTGCCCGGCTCTATTTCGACTAAATACTGTTGTAATGGGAAATGACCAAAAGTGTACTTTATCTGATATTTTGTGGGGTGGTCCGTTTGTCCGATCTCCACCCAAAACTGCTTGCCTTGTCGATAAAATCGGGCTTTTTCTGCATAGTGTTCAGTGCGGACGTCGTTAAAATCCCCTAGCACGGTTGATTCATCCGCCACTGCCATGGCTTTGGCATGATCGGATTTGAGCCATTGCTGGTGCTCATTTTGGTGGCAATTAGTACAGGCTTGCGTAGAGTATTCTTCAGATTGAACACTAAAATTAACTAATGAAAATAATATCAACAATGTGATTATTATGCGTAATGACAAGACGTTCCCCAAGGTAATCGCGACATAGGTTCCAGAAGCCAGTCAGCTGAATAGTGAGCGTAGCGCGGAAACTTATTGAAGCTTGTTAGATATGTCAACATATGCTTTAAGGAGATGCGGTATATTTATCCATCGTGTATCTACATCAAAACCGTAAGTGTAAATAATGGTTAGGAAATAGTGTACGAGAGGTAAAAAAGTCACGTTAACAATTATTTTATTAATTGTTATTTGAGGAAACTTAATGAGAATTCATATTTTGTTGATCCTGTCATTGTTGCTTCTAGCTTGTTCTGACATTGATCAATCAGAAGTCAGAGATGGACCTTATGTATTAAAGTTGACCGAACAATGGCAAGCATTATGGGTGTGTGACGGATTAGCTAAAAGCTACAGCTTTCCGCCCTTGACCGAATCCCGCACTGTCGAAAAATGCGGGTTGAGTGCTCATTTGCAACCCAATCCGGCACAGCGTCCCGCTATTAGTTATCCGCCAGTAAATAAATTAGCCGTTTTCAGTGATATTCACGGCCAGTTCGGGATCATGACGCGACTGTTGCATGCTCATCATATTATTGATGAAAACAATGACTGGAGCTTTGGACAAGGGCATCTGGTATTGGTAGGTGATGTGTTTGATCGCGGCCCACGAGTAACTGAAAGCCTTTGGCTGCTTTACCAGCTTGAGCAGCAAGCCAGGACGGCCGGTGGGCAACTGCACTTTCTGCTCGGCAATCATGAAGTCATGACCCTAAACGGTGATTTGCGCTATTTAAATGAAAAATATCATTTGGTAGAACAAACACTAAACCGATCAATTTCGACGCTTTATGCATCCAATACGGTGCTGGGCCAATGGTTGCAGACTCGAAATGTGCTGGTCAAAATTGGAGACTTACTTTTTACCCATGGTGGTCTAAATCCTGAACTGGCCAGACAACAGCGTAGCTTGGCTGAGATTAATCAGGTCTTTACCGAACACTTGCTTAAACAGCCGGATCAGCCGCGTGAGGGTTTTGCCCATTATCTGCATAAATCTGATGGGCCGATTTGGTATCGAGGTTATTTCCGCTCACCGCAGGCCAGCGAGAGTGATATTACGCTGCTTAAAAGTACCTACGATGTAAACCATATTATTGTTGGTCACACCACTCAAGATCAGATTTTGGGGTTGTATAATAACGCGGTTATCGCTGTCGACAGTGGCATTAAACGGGGGAAAAGCGGCGAAATATTATTAATTGAACAAGGTCATTTTTATCGCGGCTTACTTGATGGCAGCCGACGCCCGTTGTAATTTAGGTTGTTTTTTCACATAAACGTCTTGGTCATGGTTAGCGAAAAATCCAAGATTTCTTCTTTATGGGCTATTTACCTAATGGCCCTGTAAATCCCGCCAAATAAGCTATTCCAGTCATTTGTTACCAAAATGTATCAACTTAACCTTTTGTTATATAAGGATTTATTTTCTATTCCAGTGCATTTGTTGCTTAAAAGTAACATTGCCCATTCAGGTCATTTTGCATATTCACTGCAATATCCATGTAAGTCTTTGAAAAATAATAATTTATAAAAGTTGGCATTCAAATTGATATAGGTTCTTTCGAACGAAGTAGAAAAACGTTCGTGACGTATCACTACTAGTTACGCCAATCGAAATGATTTTTTAACTGAAAAAGGAAACAAGATTATGAAACGTATTACAAATAGTTTAGCCATGTTAACGCTAATGACCACTTCTGCTGCTTTTGCGGTGACTCCTTTTGCAGAGTTGGATGTGGATCAAAATGGTGTATTGAGCATGCAGGAAGCTGCGGCTGATAGCACATTAGCTGAAAAATTCAGTGAGTTGGATACCAATCAAGACGGTCAGCTTTCTGAAGCGGAATATAACAACGCTTAATCGCTAATCTTAAGTCAAGTTGGCGTAGCGAGCGCATCAAGTTACGCCAATTTATTAATTTGTAACTGAAGAAGGAAATACATTATGAAACGCATTAATACTACCTTAGCCATGTTAACCCTTGTTACCACTTCTGCTGCGTTTGCGGTTACCCCATTTGCGGATCTGGATGTGGATCAAAACGGTTTCTTGAGTATGCAGGAAGCTGCTGCTGATAGCACACTTGCTGAAAAATTCAGTGAATTGGATACCAACCAGGATGGTCAACTATCTGAAGCGGAATATAACAACGCTTAATAGTTACTTTGGATAACGCTGGCGTATCAATCATGCTGCGCCAGCCAACGCTTTATTTTTTACTGAAGAAGGAAATACATTATGAAACGTATTAACACTACCTTAGCCATGTTAACCCTTGTAACCACTTCTGCTGCGTTTGCTGCGACTTCTTTTGCAGAACTGGATGTAGACCAAAACGGTGCCTTGAGCATGCAAGAAGCGTCTGCCGATGCCACTCTGGCGCAAAAATTTGAAGAGTTGGATACCAATCAAGACGGTCAGCTTTCTGAAGCGGAATATAACAACGCTTAAGAATAGTTTGTTTGGTTCGGAAAGGGATTTCCGTTTTTTATTCCGGCTTTAAATCAGATAACAAAAAGCCCATTCACGTTATTGAATGGGCTTTTATTATTGCATAATGAAAGAGGGTTTAATCGACGAGTCCGCGGCGTTTTAATAACGCATCAACAGTCGGCTTTTGACCTCGGAAATTGACATAATCGGTCATCAAATCTTGTGAATTACCCATCGATAACACCGCTTTTCTGAACGCATCACCATTTTCACGGGTGAGTCCACCGTTTTCCTGCATGTAAGCAAAGGCATCGGCGGCAAATACTTCGGTCCATAAATAAGCGTAATAGCCCGCTGAGTAACCGCCCGAAAAGGCATGGCTAAAATAAGCGGACTTGTAACGTGGTGGCACTGGCGCATAATCAATACCATGCTTGGCCAGCGCCTGCTTTTCAAACGCTGCTACATCATCTATTTGGGTACCGGCGGGGATTGAATGCCATTCCATATCCAGTAACGCGGCAGCTAAATATTCAGTGGTATCAAATCCCTGGTTAAACTGGTGTGATTTAAGCACTTTATCCAGCAATTCGGCTGGAATAGGCTCCCCGGTTTGATAATGTTTGGCGTAATTAGCGATTACGGCAGGCTCAATATCCCAGTCTTCATTAAATTGTGACGGAAACTCGACAAAATCACGGGCGGTTGAGGTGCCCGCTAGGCTGGGGTATTTGACTTTGGAAAATAATCCATGGGCGGCATGGCCAAATTCATGGAACATGGTGGTCACTTCATCAAAAGTCATCAGTGTGGGTTGCCCTTCAGCCGGTTTTGGAATGTTTAGTACGTTATAAACAACCGGCTTATTGCCTAGCAGATTATTTTGAGTGACATACTCATCCATCCAGGCTCCACCACCTTTACCTTCGCGCGCGTAAGGATCAAGATAGAACAAGCCGATTGAGCTGCCGTCTTGGTCGAACACTTCGTAAGCAGAAACATCAGGATGATAAACCGGCAGATCATCACGTTCCTTAAAGGTGATGCCATACAGCTTTTGCATCGCAAAGAATAAGCCATCATGTAAGACGGTATTTAGCTCAAAGTAAGGTTTAATTTGCTCTTCATCTAAATCGTATTTGGCTTGGCGGACTTTTTCTGCATAAAACGCCCAATCCCAAGGTTGTAGCTCGAAATCACCACCAGAGGCATCAATTTGTGCCTGAATGTCGGCCGCTTCCGCTTTGGCTTTAACAACAGCTTTAGGCGCTAAATCGTCCAAAATTGCGTAAACCGCTTCGGGAGTTTGAGCCATTTGGTCAGCGGTCACATAACTTGCCCAGTTATCGTAACCTAGCAACTTGGCCTTATCTGCACGAAGTTGAGCCAGTTTAATCAGCACCGGTCCATTGGTATCCATGGCGCGGTTAGCCGACGTTTTCCAGATTTTTTCACGCAGTGCGCGATTTTCCAGACTGCCCAAAATTGGCTGGCGGGTGGTGTTGACCAAGGTGATCATATAGCCTTGCTTGCCGGCGTCTTCAGCGGCAGAAGCCAGAGAAGCAATGTCACTTTCAGACAAGCCTGCCAATTCGCTTTTGTCGCTAACCAGAATCACGTCTTCCTTAAAGGACTTTAAAATATTCTGCGAAAATTCGGTGGAAAGCGTGGATAGCTGACTGTTAATCTCGCGCATCTTGGCTTTATCAGCTTCAGATAATTTGGCCCCGGCACGGACAAATTCATCATAGTAATAGGTGATCAGACGTTGATCTTCGGGACTAAAATCAGCCAATTTGTCATGTATGGCCGCGATCCGAGCAAACAATGTGGCGTTTAAATAGATATTGTCATTATGCGCTGATAATTTGGGCGCCATGTCAGCTTCGATACGTTGATAGTCAGCATCGGAAATCACCCCGGCTAAATTGAAAAATGCTCGGGATACACGATCGAGCAGTTCGCCACTTTTTTCCATTGCTACCAGTGTATTCGTAAAGCTAGGTGCTTCGTCATTATTGGCAATAGCGTCAATTTCAGCTCGATGCTGTTCGATGCCGGCAGCAAAGGCTGGCTCGTAATTACGGGTGGTAATTTTATCAAATTGCGGGGCTTGATCTTGTAACGGACTTTTGTTGAGTAAAACGTTATCGCTCATTTTGGTTTGGCTCGCTGCGGGACTGCTCATGGTTTTTGCTGAGTTGTTATCTGAACAGGCAGAGATCGCCAAAGCCGCACTGATTGCGGCGGTAAGTATGGTAATACGCATAATTTCTCCATCTGGAATATTCTGGTTGCGTTGAAGGACCTTACAACAGCGAAAAGCTGTTATTGCTAAACCATAACAGTTATAAAGTAGCCAGCACAATCCTGTTGAGCTTATTCAGCATGGCTTTTATCGTAAACCGCAGTGTGCAGCCTTCAAATCGGTGATTATGATTTTTTATTCCTAAGTTGGGGTTAAAATAAGGAATAAGATATTATTGCATTTTGCTCTTCAGAGTAATACCTTATTGGATTTAGAATGTTGGGGGCAATATGAATAAACCATTATTATCTAGCGCATTGTTAGTTGGCTTCCTTTGCCTTTCTCAAGCGATGGCTCAGACCGATAAAGAGGCCGAGCAATCTGTTAAGCAGTTTTATCAACAGGTAATGAATGCAGAAGCATTGATGCCTGCCGATCTATCCGACGCTTTTATTAGTTGCCCTGTTACCCACATCAATAATATTGACCGGCAAGCTCAATATAAGACATCCGCCCAAGTGGACTATCAACAGACTGGATGGGAACAACGTATCAGTGCAGACTGGCAATATTTTTCGCCAAATCAGCAACAAGGCAAGGTGCTGGTAATCGATTTCGGCATGACAGAAAAAGGTTTAGGCTATCGCTATTTAGCGAATGATAATAGCCAAGATCAGCTGTATGAACCGTGGAGCTCTTCAAAAATCATGGCTTTTACTGCCGCAGTGGGCAAAGCGCGGGAGCAAGGCGTAGGGGCGATGAGTAAAGCAGGGGAAACCCCGCTGGCCGATCTGATTACCAGTATTAATAGCTATGCGCCATTTGGTCAAGCTGATGGTAACTCTAACGGTATTGCCACTTATTTTTTAAATGTAGCCGGGCGAGACCGCGCCACCGCTTTATTGCATGATGATTGGCTGAAATTAGCCAATCCAGCGATCCGCTTTCGTGGTGCGTACGAGGTGGAGTTATTTAAACCATCGGTTCCTGTTTGGCAAAGTCTAGAGTCGGCTAACACTGCCAATATGCCCGAATTATTCAATAATAGTGATGACCCTGGCTACCAGTCCTATCGTTGTGATGAATGCGGATTGACGGGCAATAAGCCCATGACGACCTTGGCACAGGCTGAATGGTTAAAGCGTTTAGCGAGTTACGAGCGAGATGCTGCGACTCGCCAGCCAGGCTTAACGGCCAAGGATGTTGAAGTATTGTTTTACGGTACAGGCCATACTGACAAAAATCATCAAGTGGGCGGTATGATGCAAGGTATTAGCAGCATGTTACAACATGCCTTGGCCGATGCAATTGCAGGTAAAGCAGTAGCCGATCCTAAAACCGTATTAGATAACGCGACTAACGGGCAATGGCGTGTTTGGCAAAAAATTGGCTGGGGGCCTAGCGAAACCCGAGGTATGGGCGAAAATGTGGTGTTAGCTCATGTATGTTTACCTGGCTTTCAGGGCGGCAGAGAATTTACGGTTGCAGCACAGGCCGCTTATCCGGGAGAAGATGATAGCGCAGTAAGTCATGCTGGTATGAAGATACAAAGTATCCTCAATAGTGCCATGCAAAAGTTGCTGTCTCCCCAGCAATGATGTTTATATCAATGATTAATTTTACTAATTGGAAAAGGTTGGCTGCATGATCACTAGCGCGTATTCTTTTATTGCTTTGTTATTAGCGGTTGCTGGTGGCTTGAAGTTGCTTGAAGCGAAAAGTCAGTGGAAATTATTTGAATTCTTGCCTGCTATTGTGATGCTTTATTTTGTCGTGATGTTGATGTCAACATTCGGTTTTTGGCAGCATAGCGAAGCGATTAATCAGGCTTATTCACAGTTAAAACAAAACATCCTTCCTGCGATGATTTTTCTAATGTTACTTAACAGCGATTTACGTCAAATTCGTAAATTAGGAGGCAAAATTATTCTGGCCTTCTTCGCTGCGGCGATCAGTATTGGTATCGCCTTTGTATTAGCTTTTATTCTGTTCCAATCGGCATTAGCAGAAGGAGCATGGAAGACGCTAGCCGCTCTTAGCGGTAGCTGGATGGGCGGCACTGGTAATATGGCGGCAATTCAAATGGCACTCAATGTACCGGATGCCAGCATGGGTTATACCCTGTTAATTGACTCCATTGATTATGCATTGTGGGTCATGTTGTTGTTGGCGTTGGTACCCTATGCACAACGTTTTAGTCAGTGGACCGGCGCTGATACCAGCCAGTTGGATGCGGTTGGAGAAAGTTTGACTGAAGCTGACAGCAAACCGGTTAGTGGTGATCAAACAACGTCACTGTTATTTTTGTTAGCGATTTCCCTGGTCGTGTCGGTATTGACTCAAGCCGGCGCTGAACTATTACCCACCAGTGCCTTTTTTACCCAAACTACCTGGACAGTGTTAATTGTTACTATTTTGGGTGTACTGGCGGCGATGACACCGATTAGCAAGTTATTTGGGGCGATTGAGCTGTCGAATATTATGCTGTATTTGATTATTGCCCTGATTGCCTCCCGGGCCGACTTTGCTGAACTGGCAGCGGCACCAACCTACATTTTAATGGGGATTGTGATTTTATTACTGCATGGCCTGATGATGGTGCTGTTTGCCAAATTATTTAAGTTTGATTTATTTACCTGTGGTGTGGCCTCACTGGCTAATATTGGTGGTGTGGCGTCAGCGCCAATTTTAGCTGCAGCTTATTCCAGAGCGTTGATTCCGGTTGGCGTGTTGATGGCGATGTTAGGTTACATTATTGGTACTGGTGGTGGATTAGTTGTCGGCAAGATATTGTCGATTCTTGCCTGAGATAATTAGGATAGTTTTTATGATGATGAGATTGTTAGCTTTATTTACGTTGAGCATGGCCATGACGGTTCATGCCGACGATGCCCAAAAACAAGTGCCATGGCGTTCAGATGTGGTGGGAGTGAATTATGCACAACTCTCACCGGATTATTGGTTAGCCAAAGTGAATGAAGAGCCTGCTCCGTTAATGACTCAAGGACAAATTCAGGCGTTTAACCAACAACTAATTGATAGTGATCCTCATGTTGTGGATCCATTGAGTTTTTACCCTGCCACGCTGGATAAGCAAAAACTGACGGATTTAATTCATTCCATCAGTTCAATTCCATCCAGTGCCCGTTTTTATGCCGATGGCAGTGAGTTAAGTGCATCTGATTTTAAAACCTATACCGATAACTTAGCGCTGGATTCGATACAGTCTAGCAACCCTGTACGTTATGGTATGGCGGTGACACGAGAAATACTGCGCACTTTTCCTACTCATGAACGCGTGTTTAATCAAGGAATGGATACCGATTTGGATCGTTTTCAGGAAACCGGTATTTTTCCGGGCGATCCGGTGGCGGTATTACACGCCAGTAAGGATAACCAGTGGTATCTGGTACAGAACTATCATTATTTAGCTTGGGTACCACAAAGTGCGATTGCTTTGAGTGATAAAGACACTATCCGCAGTTATGCTCAGGCTGAGCCCTTTGTCGTTGTAACCGGCAGTAAGGCGTACACCACGTTTGTACCGGAACAACCGCAAATATCCGAAATACAACTGGATATGGGCACGCGTTTACCGCTGGTCAAAGCGGAAGATTTACCTACTCAACTGTATGGGCAAAACCCCTATGCTTCCTACATGGTACGTTTACCGGTGCGTGATGAGCAGGGGAAATTGCACATCACCAGCGCATTAATTGCCCGTAGTCAGGATATGCATGTGGGATATTTGCCGATGACCAGTAAAAATATTATTACTCAGGCATTTAAGTTTTTAGGTGAACGTTATGGTTGGGGACATGATTATAACGGCCGCGATTGCACCGGCTTTGTCGGCGAAGTGTATAAAAGCTTTGGCATGAAGCTTCCGCGTAACTCGGGTGAACAAGGACATGGACAATACGGCCTAAATAATCGGTTTGACAAACAATCAACCACCGAGCAAAAGTTAGCTGTTATTCAGCGCATGCAGGTAGGTGATTTAATTTATATCCCTGGCCACGTGATGATGTATTTGGGCGATGATAACGGTCAACCTTATATTATTCATGATGTAAAAGGGTTGGGTTATCTGGATGAAAATGGCCAGATGTATCGCGGCACACTCAATGGTGTTTCAGTGACGCCCCTGTTGCCACTACGTTTATCTGAAACCACCAGTTATGTGGACCGGATCTATAACATCAAGCGTCATCGCTGGCCGCAAATTAGTCCGGCAACGAAGCACTAGAGAATAATATGAAAATAACCAATATTCGTTTTGGTAAATTATCAGTTCCCTTGATTACGCCATTTAAAACTGCGCTGCGTTCGGTAAGTAGTATCGAAGATATTGTGGTGCTGGTGGAAACCGATAGCGGTGAAATTGGCTATGGAGCCGCCCCTTCTACACCGGTCATTACGGGTGATACTCATGGTTCGATAATGCATGCCATTGATCGCGTTATTAAGCCGCAAATTATCGGCATGGATATCGCGGATCTTAATCAACTGACACAACGTATTCAGGGCTCGATGGTAGCTAATTACAGTGCCAAAGCTGCTTTGGAGATTGCCATCTACGATTTGTGGGGCAAATTATACAAGGCACCATTGTATAAGATGCTCGGTGGTGGCAGCCCGCAACTGGAAACCGACATTACCATTAGCGTTGATGATATAGATAAAATGGTCGCTGATTCCTTACTGGCCCTTGAACAGGGATTCAGCATTCTAAAAATCAAGATTGGTAAAGATATTCATGCCGATATTGAACGGGTGAAGGCTATTTATCAGGCGGTTAATGGAGCGGCGCAAATTCGTCTGGATGTGAATCAGGGCTGGACAGCCAAACAGACCGTGTTTGCCGCGAAGGCGTTGGATAACGCTGGTGTGCAGCTTGAACTGATTGAACAACCCGTGAAAAGTCACGATATTGATGGTATGCGCTATGTCACTCAGCGTGTTTCCACCCCAATTATGGCCGATGAAAGTGCCTTTTCACCCAAACAGGTTATTGAACTCATTCAAACCGGTGCTGCCGATATTATTAATATTAAATTAATGAAAACTGCGGGGCTGAGCAATGCGATCAAGATTGCCGATATTGCCGCACTATATGATGTAGAGTGTATGATCGGCTGCATGCTTGAAGGCAGTATTGGTGTTGCAGCAGCGGCACATTTGGCCGCGGCTAGAGCCAGTGTTATCTGCAAAATTGATTTGGATGGTCCGGCGTTAGGGCAATACGACCCAGTCCAGGGTGGTGTCGAATTTAATCTAGCCTCGATTAGTTTAAGTGGTGGGGCAGGCTTAGGTATTCAATCCATTAAGGGATTGCAGGAAATAAACGGAGAATGGTAATGGTAAAACGTTTTTCACGTTACATATGCAGCACGTTAATTTTGCTATGCAGTTATTCGGTCTTGGCTGAACAAGCGGTATCTCCTTTACAAGCATCAGATGTTAAACAGCTCATTGTAGCAGTATCGGATGATTGGGATGCCACTACAGCGCAGCTCTATACATTTGAAAAGCATGATGGACATTGGCAACAAACTGATTTGCAGTCAGAAGTTAACTTGGGCAGAACCGGTTTAGCGTGGGGAAAAGGGCTGCACCCGCAACAAACCGGCGTCACTAAACAGGAAGGTGATGGTAAAGCACCCGCGGGGATTTTTGATTTAGGTATCGCTTTTGGTTATCTCAAGTCAGTTAATACGGCAATGCCTTACCAGCAAATGCAAGCGAGTAACTATTGCATGGATGTGAATGGATCCCCCTTATATAACCAAATAGTCGATCAAAAAGTGGTTGGTGTAGAGGCGACCGAAGGGTCCTCTGAAGCCATGCGACTGGATATTCATCATAATCAGAACATGTACAAAAAAGGCTTGGTGGTAAAACATAATCCGGCCAATATTTCTGGTGCAGGTAGTTGTATTTTTATGCATTTATGGAAAGGTCAGGGCAAACCGACGGCGGGTTGTACTTCCATGCCCGAAACGGTTATGGACAGATTATTAGCCTGGCTAGATAAATCACAACACCCACTTTATGTCGCTTTACCCAAATCCGAATACGCTGCGAAGCAGCAAGCATGGTCATTACCGGCTATTCAGTAAATGCGTTACCGCGCCATGTGCGGTAACGATTCTACTTTTTCGATTGTTATTAGATAAATAAAGTTATATAAAATTCAATTTGTTTGTTAAAATAAGAATAAGTTATTCGTTGTTACGCGAATTTTCCGGGTAACCGACATTTGAGGAGTATCCATGGGTGCACAATATAGCGGGCTGGATTGGGCTGTATTTGCCGGTTATGGCTTAATCATTGCGTTTAGTGGCTGGTTGTTTAACCGCCAGAAGTCGGCCAATAGTGCAGACTATTTTCTTGGTGGTAATCAAATGCCCACCTGGATTGTGGCGATTTCAGTGTTAGCGACTTCACAATCTGCAGCAACCTTTATTGGTGGACCTGATCAAGGTTATCAGGGCGATTTGTCTTATTTAGCAACGAATATCGGTGCTTTTATTGCTGCCATGTGTGTGGCGATATTTTTAATTCCCAAGTTTTATCAATATAAAGTCTATACCGTTTACGAATTACTGGAAAAGCGTATTGGCCCGAAGGCTAAACGACAAGCAGGACTGATGTATCTGTTTGGTCGAGTATTTGCCAGTGGCGCCCGTTTATATATGGCGGCGATCGCGGTATCGATGATTCTATTTGGCGATATTCATGCTTCAAGTGTTATTAGTTCTGCGATTATTTTAACCGTGGTAGGCTTGTTATATACCGTATTTGGCGGTATTCGTACGGTGATTTACAGTGATGTTATTCAATGTGCAATCTACGTAAGTGCCGCCATTTTTGTGATTTATTTTTTGTATATAGCGATTCCGGCAGACTTTTCTCAAATTGTAAGTGCATTACAACATCCTGCTCCCGGGGCGCCCTCTAAACTGGCCCTATTCAAATTTGATTGGGATTTTAGCTCGGCGGGTGTGTTTAATATGGCGTCGGTATTAACCGGTTTTGTGCTGCTAAACATTGCTGCTTTTGGTTTGGATCAGGATATGACCCAGCGCATATTGACCTGTAAAAGCGCCAAGGAAGGCAGTAAAGCCATGTTATTTTCGGTCGCGTTAGTGATCCCCGTAATGTTCCTGTTTATTGTCATTGGTTTATTACTGTTTATTTTTTATCAGCGTCCCGACTTGATGATGGGTAGTGATTTGGCGGTTAATCAGGAATTTGACGGTGAAAAAATTACTATCTTTATGTACTACGTGTTACATGAAATTCCGTCCGGTGTTCGCGGGCTGGTCACCATCGGAATCATCGCAGCTGCGCTATCAACTTTAAATTCCGGTTTAAATTCGATGTCATCGGTCTTGATTCAGGATATCTATCAGCCATTAATGTTGCGTCGCAATAAGAAATTAGATGACCGTCACTATGTAAAAGCGGGACAAGTCGGTATGGCAGTGGTTTCAGCGGCCTTGTGTTCTATGGCCATTTTGTGTTTTTACTGGCAGCAATATACCGAAATGCCATTATTAAAGTTTGCGTTAAGCGTAATGGTTTTTTCTTATAGTGGTTTGTTAGGGGTGTATTTCACCGCGTTGTTTAGTAAACGAGGCAGTGAGCGTTCGGTCTTAGCTGCGCTGATTGTTGGCTTTTTGATTACATTGGCCTTCCAACCTTACGTGATGGATTTGTTGTTGCCCACTGAACTGCAATTTAATCTGGGTTTCACTTGGCAGTTATGCATTGGTACGTTGATTTCATTTATTGTTTGTATGCTGGGCAATAATAAAGAAGAAAGCATGCGTAATTGTTTTGCACACGGAGCGAAATAAATTTATGCCATATCATCCCAATTTTATATTAGGTATTGATGGCGGCGGTAGTAAGACTATTGGTCGCCTAGTTGATATCAATACTCGGCAGCAATGGCAAGTTAAAGTGGGTGGCGCTTCATTAACCAATGATTTTGATAATGCCTGGCGGACTATTCAGCAACTTATTCTGCAGTTGTTCAACCAAAGTGGGGCATCCGCGCAACAGGTTGTCGCCGTTATCGGCGTGGCGGGTGCGGGAAGCTCAGCACGGGCCGCTAAACTGCGCGAACATCTGGCCTTGCCTTTTGCTGAATTAGTGATTTGCAATGATGCCCGTACGTCGTTATTTGGTGCCAACTTGGGCGAGCCGGTAGCAGTGGTTGCATTAGGAACGGGGTCAGTTGGCGCTCGATTAGATCTAAATGGCCAAACGGCTTTCTTTGGTGGTTGGGGGTTTAATGCCGGTGATGAAGGTGGTGGCGCTAAGCTGGGGTTGCATGCAGTTCAAGCCATGTTGGCTGAATTTGATCAAGCAGGCCAGTTACACAGTGCCCTGGCCAATATCATAGCTGACCAGATTGGTCGTGAGCGTAATGCAATATTAACCTGGTTATCCGCTTCCGGTCCTGCCGATTTTGCCCGCTTTTCACAATATGTATTTGAATTGGCGTCCAGTTGCCCTGTCGCCAGAAAAATAATTGATATTCATTGTCAGCACGTCGAGCAATTAATTACCGATACCCGTGCTGATACAAATTTACCACTTGTTATGTTGGGCGGTTTAGCCGAACCCACTCAACCTTATCTTTCCTCTCATATCCAGCATCTTCTGATAGAAGCTAAAGGAACAGCGTTAGACGGTGGATGCCTTATGGCACAGCGTATCATCGAACAACGCATTAATCTTGGAGTAACCCATAATGCCAGTTGAGCAAATTAATAAGCAGTCTGTATTGCTTGAAGAATTAAATTATATCGTATCGGAAGGGCAAAACCCGGATACCTTGGATATTGACCTGCTCGACAGCATGGAAATATTAAAGAAGCTGAATGATGAAGATCATAAAGTGCCAGATGCGGTACGGCAAATATTGCCGGAAGTAGCCAATGCCGTCGATCTGATTGTCAAAGCATTCGCCAAAGGCGGGCGACTCATCTACATTGGTGCCGGAACTAGTGGACGACTTGGTGTATTGGATGCGGTTGAATGTCCCCCCACATTTAGTGTTACCGACCAACAGGTAGTGGGTATTCTGGCGGGTGGTCAAAGTGCCATGTTTAAAGCCGTGGAAGGCGCAGAAGATGATCCTGAATTAGCCATACGCGATTTGCAGCAGGTTAATCTTTCAGCTGATGATGTATTAGTGGGGATTGCTGCCAGTGGCCGAACTCCTTATGTTATCTCGGCACTGCTATATGCACGTCAAATTGGGACTAAATCGGTTGGTGTTACCTGTAATCCTGACTCCGCTGTGGTGAATGAAGCCGATATTGGTTTATGTGCGGTGGTTGGCCCAGAAGCGTTAACTGGCTCAACTCGTCTGAAATCCGGAACTGCGCAAAAGTTAATTCTGAATATGCTAACCACAGCCAGCATGATCCGTTCAGGTAAAAGCTATAGAAACCTGATGGTCGATGTAAATGCCAGCAATGAAAAACTACAGGCCAGAGCGGTGCGTATTGTAATGCAGGCGACCGAATGCGATTACCAAACCGCCAAAGATGCCCTAGAACGTTCTGGTGAGCGCGCTAAATTAGCTATTTTAATGGTGCTAACCGGTTTACCTGCTGAGCAAGGTGAAAGCCTGCTAACGGATTGTGGTGGCTTTTTACGTAAAGCCGTGCAGCAAGTGGTATCAGTATGATAGCCCGTATTCCAATGCTAAAGCTTTGGCTGCTAAGTTGTGTGACGTTGTTGCAAAGCATCACCTGTGTGGCGGCTAATACAGGTACCTCTGACACCGTCATAGTGGGGGCCAGCCAATCTCAGCGTTATTTATCGTTACTTAAAGATAAGCGTGTCGGTCTAGTGGTTAATCAGACCTCACGAGTGGGAAATCAGCATTTGGTGGACTTTCTGCTTAGTCAGAAGGTGGATGTAAAATTCGTTTTTGCTCCGGAACACGGCTTTCGTGGCGATCATGATGCAGGGGCGAAAGTGGATAGCTCTGTCGACCCGGCAACGGGGATCCCTGTGGTGTCTATTTATGGTAAAAACAAAAAGCCCGCTGATGAGATTATGCAACAACTGGATGTGATTATTTTTGATATTCAGGATGTTGGCGTGCGCTTTTATACTTACCTTAGCTCCATGCATTATATGATGGAAGCTGCAGCAGACGCGGGTAAAGCCTTTATTGTCTTTGATCGTCCCAATCCTAATGGACGGTTTGTGGATGGACCAATACTGGAGCCTGAGTTTCGTTCTTTTGTGGGAATGCATCCTATTCCGGTCTTGCATGGTATGACGTTAGGCGAGTTGGCCCGGATGATTAAAGGTGAGAAGTGGTTAGATACAACGGCTGAGCTTAATTTAACCGTTATTCCAGTTAAAAATTATCGTCGCGATATGCATTATTCCCTGCCGGTGAAACCCAGTCCGAATTTATCCAATGATCAGTCTATCCAGCTCTATCCGTCGTTATGCTTTTTTGAAGCGACTCCGGTGAGTATTGGACGGGGAACTGACTTTCCATTTCAGGTGGTTGGACATGATCAAATTAGTTTAGGTCACTTTAATTTTACGCCACGAGCCATGCCTGGTAGTGCCTCCAATCCTAAACTTAAGGATATTCAAGTATCCGGACAGGATTTACGCCACAGCCAGATTGAGGGACTGGATATTCAATTATTACTGGATTGGCATCAGGCCTTTGCTGCCAAGCAGCGTGAGTTTTTTAGCCGGGCTGGCTTTATGGATAAACTCGCCGGTACCGATAAACTTCGTTTGGCGATTGAAGCGGGTGAAAGCCTGAATGACATACGTCAACACTGGCAAGCGGGACTAACTGACTTCCGCAAGCAAAGAAAACCTTATTTGTTATATCCGGATTATCCCACTGAATAAATTGTAGATTTCGTTTTGTTGGTGTCTTTGCAAGGATGCAGATTTATCAGGGCTAATACTCGTATTAGCCCTTTTTTTATTCGGTTGAATGGCGGTAATCACTCACCACCGAATTGGTTTTTTCGAGTAGTTTACGGCCTTGACGAGATGATTGGGTAATGGCGATAAACAATATATCAATGACAAATTCTTGCGCGGTGCGGGCCAGAATAGAAGATAGCCTGTGAGATTCTTCTTCAGCGATAGAAAATAGCTTCACATCGGCATGCTCCGATACGGGCGTATCACCGTATTTAGTAACGGAAATCACTTTGCTACCATTTTTCTTGGCTTGTGCAACCACTTCAGCGACTTCGCGAGTCACACCGGATTCACTAATGGCAAAGACCAGATCATCTTTAGAAAAAGTTGCCACGTATGCGAGTTGAGCATGCCCGTCCGGTTCAGCAATCGCCGACATACCAAGTTTTTGCAGTTTATAAGAAAAATCTTTACCTACTAAAGCAGAGCCACCCAAGCCACAAATTAAGATACGCTTGGCATTTTTTAATAATTCCACTGCTTGCTCAAAGGGTTGAGCCTCATTCAGATTTTTGGTTTCGGTGAGTACCGACATCTTGCTGGCCAGCAGTTTTTCGGCTATCTGAGACAAACTGTCATTTAAGGTAATTTTGCCATGCAAACGTGGCTCGGCGGTTTCTTTATTTAATGCATCGATAACCGCTAATTTAAAGGTTGGATAGCCTTTATAACCGAGTTTTTGAGCAAACTTAACCACACTGGATTGACTGACATTAACCACTTTCGCCAGTTCTATCGAGGATAAATCACGAATAACATTAGGTGAATTAAGGGTAAAATTAGCCAATTTGGCTTCGCTACGTGACAGGGATTTACGAATCGCTTTGATTTTTACAAAAGTTGTCATATTGTATTCAGGCAATAATAATTTATTCTTTGAACTTTATAACATTAAATAAATGCAGTTTGCCAGTCTGTGTTTATTTATTTGCTGCTTTTATTCAGATTTACTCGAAAATTAGCGTTAACTGTTATCAATAGTGTCATTTTAAAATATTGTATTCTTATTTTTCTTTTATATAAAAATAAAATAATTAGTGACGAATTTTTGTTATTCTTAACCTCGCCTTAATAATCTAGAGTTGCTGTATGAGGAATAATGTGACCACGCATAGTCATAATGTTGGATTTGATCAGTTTATGCAGGCGATAACGCCTTTTTTTAGCGCTGAAAATCGGTTAACCAGCTATTTACAACGCTATGCCTATGGTACTGATGCCAGTTTCTATCGTTTAGTACCCAAACTGGTGTTACGCGTTGAGCATCTTGACCAGCTTATCGAATTACTAAAACAAGCTCACAACTATCAGATCCCTATTACATTCAGAGCGGCGGGAACCAGTTTGTCTGGTCAGGCTATTACTGATTCGGTATTGGTATTATTGTCCAGTGCATGGCGGCACATTGATATTCTTGATGACGGGTTTAAAGTCAAATTGCAGCCTGGGGTGATAGGAGCTCAGGCGAATCAGGCATTGTTGCCTTTTGGTCGCAAAATTGGTCCCGATCCGGCTTCTATTGGCAGTTGTAAAATTGGTGGGATTGCGGCTAATAATTCTTCCGGAATGTGCTGTGGAGTCAGTCAGAATAGTTATCATACCCTAGCTGATATGACGCTGGTGTTTGCCGATGGCAGCGTACTGGATACTCAGGACTCAGCGTCTAGACAGCAGTTTATTCAACAACACCCGGATTTGATTCAATCACTGATGCAGATGGTGGTGGAATTAAAAGCCAATCCTCAATTAGTGGACAAAATTCAGCGCAAATACCGTTTAAAAAATACTACCGGTTATGGGGTAAATGCGTTAATTGAGTTTGACGATCCTATTGATGTGATCAGTCATTTAATGATTGGTTCGGAAGGAACGCTGGGTTTTATTGCCGACATCACCTATCACACTATTGCGTTGCCGGCATTTAAAGCCACTGGATTGTATGTTTTTGATGATATGCATATTGCCTGTCAACTTGTGCATTTATTGGCTAATGAAGCCGTGGATGCGGTAGAAATCATGGATGCCAGGGCATTAACATCGGTACAGTCAAAACTGGCGCGTATTATGGATATGCCCTCATTGACACCTGATAGTGCTGGGTTATTGATTGAATTTGGTGCAGATAATTCAGCTGAATTTACTCAACGCCGTCAGCAGATTGAACAAGCAATTGATGCATTTCAGGCTAACTTACTTGGTTGTCAGGCATTTACCCAACAAGCTGAATTGATTGATGCCATGTGGCAAGTGCGCAAAGGTATGTTTCCTGCGGTGGGAGCAGAACGAGAAGCGGGCACTACCGTTATTATTGAAGATGTCGCGATGCCGTTGGAGGTACTGGCCGATGGGGTAGGCCGTTTGCATCGACTGTTTACCCGTTATCACTATGATGAAGCGATTATTTTCGGCCATGCGTTAGCCGGTAACCTGCATTTTGTATTTACCCAGTCATTTGATACGCCTGCGGAAGTTGAACGTTACGAACAGTTTATGGCAGCGGTAGCACAGCTGGTGGCGGTGGAATATCAAGGTTCACTGAAAGCGGAACATGGCACAGGTCGCAATATGGCCCCTTTTGTTGAGTTGGAGTGGGGCAGTGAAATTTATCAATTAATGCAGCGAATTAAGCAATTATTCGATCCGGCTGGAATTTTGAATCCGGGAGTGATCATTAATGCTGATCCCTTGGCGCATTTGCGTGAACTCAAAACGATGCCTGCCGCGGATGATATTATCGACCAATGTATTGAATGCGGTTTTTGTGAGTCGGTTTGTCCTTCTAAAGATCTGACTCTGACTCCGCGACAACGTATTACCCTATGGCGTCGGCTGAGCGAACTTAAACAATTGCAGCGATTGCGTCCATTAACGGCCGAAGAGAAATTGCAATCCAGTCAATTGGAACAAGACTATCAGTATTATGGTATTGATAGTTGTGCCGCCACCGGATTATGTGGTCAGCAATGTCCAGTGGAGATTGATACTGGCGTCTTTATAAAATCACTCAGAGCACAAAATGCGAAGGCGCAGGGAATCGCCGGGTTAGCTGCACGGCATTTTTCCACAGCCAGTGCGATTGCCCGCTTTGGACTAAGCACCGTTAGACAAGTGAATAAACTGGTGGGAGATCGCACGACTCATGGTGCTTTTAGTGTGTTAAATACACTTAGTGGTAAGCACATTCCTAAATGGTATCGTCATTGGCCAACGGGGGCCTCTAATCGCACGGTTTCAACTGGGCAACACCAAACTAAGATGGTGTATGTAAGCTCATGCGCCAATCGCGTGTTTGCAACCGATCCTGATGCAAAAGACCAACGTTCTATTCAGCAAGTACTCAAGTCGGTATTGGATAAAGCTGGCATTGAGATGATAGTGTCGCCATCGGAAGCTGAATTGTGCTGCGGTATGCCATGGGCGTCTAAAGGCCAGAACCAGTTGGCAGCCACCAAGCAACAACAACTCAACCAACAAATCGAAGCCCTATCTGAAAACGGTCGTTGGCCGGTGGTGTTAGATGCCAGCCCTTGTGCACTGACGTTAAAAGACAATCCCAATATCAACGTATTGGAATTGACAGAATACTTGGCGATACACGTGCTTGAACGGTTACAAGTGACTCAATCCAGTGAGTCGGTATTACTGCATAAAACCTGTAGCAGCCTTAAAATGGATGGTGGCCGTTATCTTGAGCAAGTGGCCCGTGCTTGTAGCGATAATGTGAAGATTCCAAATAATATACATTGCTGCGGATTTGCCGGTGATAAAGGTTTTTTTGTACCAGAATTGAATGCCAGTGCTTTAGCGGACTTAAAACAGCAAGTACCTGCTGGCTGTGAACGAGGGGTGAGTAATAGCCGTACTTGCGAAATCGGCTTGTCCCATCACGCGCAAATTCCTTATCAATCTGTGTTGTATTTGCTCGATGAGGTTAGCGGGTCTATAGAGGATTAGATCATCTATGCTTGCTAAATGAGATAGCAAGCATAGCGACTCTTTAGTGTTATACCTTCCAGAAAATCCCTTTACGGTACATTTGGTACATTACCAAGTAGGACACAATCAAAAAGCTGATCGCAAAGGCCAGAGAGCCGTTCAGGTTACCCAGCAGTGGTTGGTATATTTCGCTGTATAACCAGCCTTTAAGCGACGTTTGACCAACAGGGATCATGATAATAATCCGGCCCACAACACCAGCAAACATAAAAAAGGCGATGCTGTTGGCACCAAACACCACAAACGGTGCGGTCCAGCTACGTTGCTGTTTTATATCTATTAACCATAGTAGCGCCCCCAACATAAAGCAGGCATAGCCACTGGATAACATTACAAAACTGGAGGTCCACAGCGCTTTATTGATAGGAAAGACGAAGGACCAGCATTCACCGGCAATAATAGCGATTATGCCGACCAACAGTAATATATTGGCTTTTTGAATATTTGAACGAGCCGGGTGGGTAAGCCATTGGCCGACCAATACCCCGCTTAAACAGCCAGCAATAGCTGGTAAGGTACTTAATACGCCTTCAGGATCAAAGGCAAAGGGGGTCGCGTCAGGGTAATATAGATGGGTTTTATCCATTAACAGGTTATCCAGCCAGGCACTGAGATTGTTACCATATTCGAGTAAGCCTTGATATACATGTCCGGCATTATCTGAATAGGCCACTTGAGTCATGAGAATCCAATAACCGAGCAGAATCGCGACCATCCAGACGGCTCGCCCTAAGGTTTTAAAAGCCAATACCAGTAATACGCTACAAAAATACACCAGCGCTATACGCTGCAATACACCCAAAATACGGATTTGCTCCAGTCGTTGGTTTACCCAACTAAAATCCGGATCGCGAAAATTGTAATAAAACAGCGCCAAAAACCAGCCGAGTAAGAATAGTTTGCATGTACGAATTGCCGCATGTTGGATGATGGCGATACGGCTATAGCCGTTGTCGAGTTGCCGACCAATGGAAATGCTGATGGAAATTCCGACGATAAAAATAAAAAACGGGAAAATTAGATCAGTTGGCGTCCAGCCATGCCAGTGAGCGTGCTCTAAAGGGCTATAGATATGCGCCCAACTCCCCGGATTGTTAACCAGGATCATGGCGGTGATGGTGATCCCGCGCAGCGCATCAATGGCCAGCAAACGATGGGCTGGTAGTTTGTCCAGTATGCTGGAGGTATGTTGCTGTAACCAGCCCATTGTGGTTCTCCTATTACTTGATGGAAACCGGCAATGCACCGGTTGCTTCCAGTTTACCGGTTAAAATATCGGCGACAGCGTTAAAAATCGGTCCTTGATATTGGCTAACTAACCGCCCGTAATCATCTATATAGTGAGATTCTCTAAGATTATGCGCGAAGGTTGCCAAAATCGCATCGGAGTAGGGAGCATATAAAGGGACGTTATAAGGGGTGCGCATGCTGATAAAAATACTCGGTTTACCCAGTGCTTTGGCTTGTTGCATCAAATCCAGCAGGGTAGCGGTTTGGGTTTTTTTATCCGCACGGTCTCGCCATTGCTGAATATCATCCATCCCACCCATTTCAGCCATGCTTTGCTGTGGAGTAATATCGGCAGAAATGACTAAATCAGCCTGTTTAATTAATGTCATGGCATCGCCGGGCGTTTTTCCGGCCAGACTACTACAGCTGAAAGTGACTTTAGGCAGACGGGTTTTAAGCGCTAAGGTCATGGCCATGCACTTGGTTTTATCCGGCATGTTTAAGTGTACCGTCCGAATCGATTTCGCGAGTGGATAAACGCCATTATTGGCAATGCTAACAATGGCATTGTTAGCCAGCTCTTGTTCAATTTCACGATGAGCTTTGTTGCCTAGCACGCCGTTGGCTTTAACAGTCGCTATGTCTACATCCTCAGGAATTAACTTATCAATAGCATATTGTTGTTTTAAGGCATCAATACGTTGTACTGATTGGGTAATTTCCTGTTGATCTAAACGACCATCAATGACGGCTTGACTGACATCGCGGATCAGTTGTTTAACTTTGGCAAAGTCTGCCGGAGAGCGCACCGAAACAGGCATCAAAGCAATATCGCTACCCGCATGAAAGGTCTGGATCACCGCTTCGGTCGGATCAAAAAAGTGGGCAATTCCGGCCATATTCATTGCATCGGTGACAATAACGCCCTGATAGTTCAATTCGTGACGTAATAAATCGGTAAGAATTTTACGTGACATGGTGGCTGGCAGAATAGTACTGCTGCCATCTTTGGCAGTAAATTCGGTATCATCCAGCTCAGGGTATTGAATATGAGCGGTCATAATCATACCCGGAGCACTATTATCAATGGCATATTTAAACGGTTTTAAATCTATGCTATCGATAGTTTTTCGATCGTGATCAACCCGCGGTAAACCGGTGTGGCTATCCACATTGGTGTCACCATGGCCGGGAAAATGTTTAAGCGAAGAAATAATGCCCTGTTGTTGCATCGCATTCATTTGTGCCAAGCCTAACTTAGCAACTAAATCGGCATCTTCACCAAAGGAACGTACGTTAATCACTGGATTATCAGGGTTTACATTAACATCGACTGTGGGGGCGAAGTTGACATTAACCCCCAGCGCTAACAGCTCTTTGGCGATCACACTGCCTGTTTGTACGGCAAATTTAGTACCGTTAACTTCCGCGCTGGCACCAATGGCCATATTACCGCTAAATGAAGTGCCTAAACTGTGTGGAATACGCACCACGCGCCCACCTTCCTGATCAATTGAAATCAGTAAAGGCTGATGTCCTGCTTTTAAGGCGGCTGTTTGTAAGTCTTTATTTAACTGAATAATTTGCCGCGTATCCACCAGATTATTGGCAAACAAAACAATACCGCCCACATCGGTGTCGCCGATTAATTTGGCAAGAGAATCGGGTAGCGTGGTAACCGGAGTGGTACAACGTTCACCCTCTTGTAGCTCAGGACAAAAATAGCGAATATCGAGCATGATTTTCTGGGCAATTTGGGCCTCTAGCTGAGAGTTGAACTTAGCTGATGGAGGAGACTGAACCGCACATGAGGCCGTTATCATCGCCCCAAGCACAACATATAAATATTTAATCGAAAATTTTGACATTACTGAATCCTAATCAACACGCTATAACACAAAATAAATTGCCCTCAATGTACCAGAAGTAAACCAAAATGTAATGGTTAAATTATTTTTAAATTGACCATTTAAAGGAATTATTTATTATTTATTGGCTGAGTGGAAAACATAAAAAAATCCCCGCATAAGCGGGGATTTGTATATTTACCGAGTAACCCGTCAGCTAAGCTGAAGGTTAGCTGAAGGTTAGCTGACAAGGTTAAAAAGCAACATTCACCGACAATTGAATTCGACGAGGGTTGATTAAGTTACGTGGCTCACCAAATGTAGTGTTAGACACATAGGGGTCGTAGTTATAACCGGTTTGGTTATCAAATACGTTATACACATCGGCTCTAAAATCCAATACCAAATCTTCGGTTAAATTGAAGTTTTGTACGTAGTTTAAATCCAGCTGCCAGTGACTTGGTTCACGGCGACTACCGGCCGGTTCTGCATAGCGAATGGTTGAGCTGGAGTAGCCATAAAGTGATCCATCCCATGCTTCCCATACATCACCAGATTGAAATACGAATCTAAAGCCAATATCGGCATTCCAGTCGGTTGTATAGTAACCCATGGCTTTTAAAACATGAGGCTTGTCACCGTTTAGATTACCGTATTTGCCATCCCATAACATGCGACCTGCGCCATCACCCAAGTTAGATGAACCAATAAACAAGTTATCGTCTGAGGCACCACTGGTAATATCCTGATCATAGTTACCAAAATAATGGCTCCATACGTAGGATACATTTAAGTAGGTGCGATCACCGATGTATTCACCTTCGACACTAAATTCATAGTATTTGTTTTCGGCACCATCCAGCTCTGCAATAACATAGGAGGAACCGCCGACTTCATCACGGAACGCGTCCAGATTATCAATATATAAGCCTTTGGCAGCAATGTCGGCAGGTACACCACCAAACGGGCTCTGATAGTTACCTAACAAACGCAGGTTGTTAGGTACATCTTCCCATGGATGGAAGGCTTTACGCTGACGTATATGAGTACGGACCAGTAAATCGTTAGATAAATACTTAGTTGCACCAATAGTAATTTCATCGGTACGACGCGGAGACATATCCTCTACAAAGAATTTACCTGAAGAGCCTGATGCAGCAGTGTTGCCTATAAAGTCACCGTTAACATCGAAGTACACTAGTTGAGTTGATTGGCTATTGCGCGCCCATGAAGCTGCACGAGCCAGCGAGCTGGTTTCAGGGTTATAACTGGCAAAGTTAACAAAGACGGTATCTTGTCCACTGTAATTCCAGGTAACACCTAAACGGGGTTGAATCATATCCAAAAAGTCAACTTCATACATTTTGTATTTATGACCTTCAGCCAACTCATAACCGGAAACATTCGTGGAGTTTTCCTTCAAGCCCTGTCCGTACAGAATATCGTTACTGAACATGAAGCCAATATTGTAAGTAAAGTCGCCATCGTGAATGGTGTCATTTAATTCAATATTATAGTTTTCCGATGATGAGACGATAGGAGGTACAGCACTACCTTCAGCCGCTCCTAAACTCATTTGCTGAATAGTAGCTCTATAGTAAACCGGTACGTCACTTTCAAAGTTGTCAGCATTTTCTCCGCCTAAGAAGCTGATTGCTCCCCAACCGTTGGATAAACGGGACAGAATTTCTTTGTTTTCTTTCCATTGGAAGCCCACGTGCAGGTTGTGCACCATGTCGCCCCATTCCATTTCATGATCCAGTTTTACTTCGAAACTCTTACGATAGAAATCCTGGTTATTAAATGTGGAACCGTAACCGACTGAACCACCGCCAGTTAACTGACCATCATCACCAATATAACCATATTGATCGATTAACCCTTGCGCAGTGACATTATCGAAAACATCACTGTCCGGTTTTAAATTAGGCACGTTAAACAGGCCTAATTCATCCAGCATGCTCAGGTTCAAAGAATCGCCAATACTCGGCATAACGCCAGTTGCGATGTTATCTGGACGACCACCACCTTTATTTTTAAAGTCATAATATTGGAAGGTTAAAGTAGTGTAGTCATCGATTAGATACGAACCATCCAAGGTTAAAATATCTTGCTCAGTGGTTGAACCTTCTGACGTCGAATCAGCATCAAATGCACCAACAGACTCACCTTTACCTTCTCTATCAGAAGTACGGTAACTTAGATTTAGTAACAATTCGTCAGTCGGCGCCCACGTTAATTTACCAAAATATTCTTCACGAACACTTTTATAGTCTTTAACTTCACCTCGAGCGTTTTCTTTATTGGCTCGCTCTACCACTGGGCGATAGTATGAACCATAGAAAAATAATTCGTCTTTAATGATAGGGCCACTAACACTGCCACTTAACCAAGTTTTGTCATCGGTATATTTAGTACCATCGGCATCATCTTTATCGGCCACGAAGCTTTTAGGTTGGATGATATAACCCACGTTAGCGTGAAAATCATTGGTACCGGATTTTGAGGTGGTATTAATCGCTAAACCACCAGAACGGTTAAAACCAATGGCTTTTGAGCCACCGCGATCAATTGAGACGTTGGCAATATCCTGAGTAGAAGGTTCCGATGCGAGGTTACCAAACATGGGTAAGGATACATCGACACCATCAAAGCCGTATTTATTATCACGACCTGAACCTCCCGCAGAGGGGCCTAAGGTTGTCATTTCACTGTACTGAACGCCCGGTACGATGGCCAATAGGTCACGGTAATCCTGACCGGTTGGCACTTTATTAACGACGTCTTGGCTTAAGGAATTACTTAACGACGAATCACCGCTACGGACAATTTTTGAACCCGTAATATAAATGACTTCCGTATTATCTTTAGCCGTATCTTCGAATGCCACATTGACATTCGATGCTTGTTCTAAAAGCACCTCTACCGTAGTTTGACGAACCGTTCCGTCAGCTGAAGTAAAGGTTAAGGTATATTCACCAGGTAACAACGCCGGTAGATTATAGCTACCATCTGGCTTGGTGGTAACGGTACGCGGTTTAGGCATTACGTTACTTGATGCGGTAACCGTTACCCCGGCAACCGAGATGCCGCTGACTTCCGTGGTTACTTTACCTTTAATACTACCGGCTTGTTGTGCCATCGCGGGAGTACACACTAAAGCACTAGCCAGCATCATTGCTGAAATTGAATTGACCGGCGAGCTCCAAGCTCTGCTGGTTGCCTGCGCGAGGCGTTTTTTAATAAAATTAGTTGTTTGCATAGTCATGTGTCCCACCTTTGTTTTTATTAAGTATTTTTATAATTTTTGGCAATCTGATGCTGCCGAAATAGATCATATACAGCAAAATACCTATATGTGTTTCATCTACCATTTAACAAAGAATAGCCTAGTTCGTCAAGAATATTATTTTCTCTATTTATTTAATACTTAGTAATAATTTATCTTTAATTTTATATGTAAATATTTTTTAGTTATTAATAGGGGCGTTAAAGCCGTTTTTAGTGTGGTTTCGATTTGATTTGAACCGTAAAAATAAGGAATTTTATATTCACAATGGCCGTTTAAAAATAAGTGATATAAATTGCCTGTCGGAATTATGTGGATAATCGCTACCGAAGTTGTCACCTTTGCAAGGATGATGGCACAATTGCTGAAATAACCGCATGAAATATTTATTCTCAAATGTTATAAATGAAATAATTTTTTATTCTACTGTGAGTGATGTTAGTAATGGCTAGACAAAATCGGCAGCCTCTTATGCTTAAACTAGCGCCTTTGGGATTGGGTAAATCTGTCTTAATTGGTGTTTTCAGTGCTGCATTATTAAGTTGTGCAAGTTTCCCTATCGAAAAAATGCAATCCCATAATTACAGCCAGCGGATCAAATTTTTGGTGATGCATTTTACGGCAATTGATTATCAACAGTCGGTAACCGCGTTAGTGGATGAAGGTGGGTTAAGTGCTCATTACCTGATCCCGGAAAGTCATGATCCAAGTTATCCGGATGATGAGTTGAAAGTATTGCAATTAGTCGACGAAAACGAGCGAGCCTGGCATGCCGGATATAGTCATTGGCAAGGACGGGATGGAATTAATGATCAATCCATCGGAATAGAAATCGTTAATGTGCCAACCTGTAATCGTGCCGAGCCAGTGCAGAGTGAAATTATTGCTGAGCAGCATGAGAATGGTGCTGATCGGCTGTGCATTTTCCCCGATTATGATCCTAAGCAAATTGAGCTATTGATCGATTTATCCAAACAGATATTGGCACGTAACCCGGATATTGAACCTACCGCTATTATTGGTCATGCGGATATTGCGCCGACTCGTAAAAACGATCCGGGTCCGCGTTTTCCCTGGTATCAATTGTATAAAGCGGGCATCGGTGCATGGTATGACAACGATACTATCGACAAGTATTGGAATATGTTCAAACAGTATCCTCCCACTATCGGCCTAGTACAGCATGCTTTGCATAGCTACGGATATGGTATTCAGGAAACCGGTCAGTTCGATCAACAAACCCTTGATACTATCTCGGCCTTTCAAATGCATTTTTTGCCTTGGCAGGTATCAGGAGATGCTGATAGTAAAACGGCCGCCGCAGTTTTTGCCTTACTAGACAAGTATTTCCCAGCCAAGTTGACTAGCTTGCTTGAACGCTATGAATTGGAAAAAATTGCTCCAGAGCAACCAGTGGTCGCAATGAAAAACGGCCAGATCGATCAGGTGTTTCCTGAACAAAATCGCAGTACTCGCGAGTTGGTCAATGATCGCGGTATTTTCAAAGCCTATCAGGGCCGAGGTGAGATAATCATTGATAATATTGACGCAACATCGGCAGATATTTATATCAATGGTGAAAAACTCAATATTGATCTACCGCTTAAGCCATACCAACGCTATCAATACAGTTTGGCACGTCGCACTAAAGATGAAGACAACACGTTACGGGTTGATAATGTTCAACCGGAAGGAGCCAGCCTTAACATTCGCATTCCTTACCCTGAACTTGTGGATGCAACGGGGCAAAATAAAAACCGTTTCGCACAGGTAGACAAGTTAATTAATACCGACATTGAAAATGGCTTTCCAGGCGCTGTATTAATGGTGGTTAAAGATGGCAAAATTCTGAAAAATACGGCCTATGGCTATGCACGCAAATATGCTGATGGCGGAGCACCTCTGACTCAGCCGGTACCCATGCGCACCGATACACTATTTGATTTAGCTTCGAATACCAAAATGTTTGCCACTAATTTAGCGCTGATGAAACTGGTTAGTGAAGGCAAGCTCGATGTAAACCAGCCCTTGATGAAGTATATGCCTGAATATCGAGGGGGCGGCCGTGAAATGCGCTTAGTCAAAGACTTGTTAACTCACAACGCTGGTTATGCACCGCAAGTCCGCTTTTTTACCCCAGATAATAATTTGGGCGAGGCGTTCTTCTCACAAAATGCGGCTCGGACGAAACAACTTTTATTAACTCAAGTACCGTTTGAAGTGGGACGCCAGACAAAACGCATGTACAGCGATACGGATTATATGTTGTTGGGCCTGTTGGTGGAACGCCTTACCGGAATGCCGCTGGACAGTTATGTGGAACATGAGATCTATCAACCATTGGATCTGCAAAACACCTTGTTCAATCCACTTAAAAAAGGTTATTCCAAATCGCAATTCGCGGCCACCGAAATACACGGTACCAGCCGGGGCGGTCGGATTAACTATGACAATATCCGTACCTATGTATTGCAAGGTGAGGTACACGATGAGAAGGCCTTTTATTCTCTAGGTGGTGTTGCCGGTCATGCCGGATTATTTTCTACCGCCAAAGATATCGCCGTATTGTCACAAGCGTTGTTAAATCGCGGCGGCTACGGTGACAAGCAACTGTTTAGACAAGATGTACTGGATCAATTTGTCAAACCGGATGATGGTGATGGAAGCTTTGGTTTAGGTTGGCGCCGTGCCAGCAATGGCGAAATTAAATGGCATTTTGGGCCTTATGCCAGCCCGTTAGCCTTTGGTCACACCGGTTGGACGGGGACAGTGACAGTCATCGATCCGGAACACGATTTGGCAATTATCTTACTGACTAACGCTCGTCATACCTTAATAGAAGGTGACGACAAGCATTATGAATTCTTGGGTAAAGAGTTTGAAACCGGCAAATACGGCAGTGTGGTATCGCTGATTTATGAGGCCGTTCTTAATAAGAAATAGCTACGAGTGACGAGCTAAAAGCAAATTAAGTTTCGAGTGGAGAGCTTCGGGCTGCGCCTCTGTGGCTAATGTCTTAATTATTTGAATTAAAAGGAAAATAATCATGCGTAGGGTAATTGTTTGTCTGGGTTTAGTCGTGTCGTTATCACTACAGGCGAATCAGGCTAGTCCACTTACTGAACAGCAAATTGATCAGGTGGCCAAAAGGGTAATGCAGCAGTTTTCTGTGCCCGGTGCCGCAGTCGGCGTGGTTTATCAAGGTAAAGTTGTGCACGCCAAAGGTTATGGGGTGAAAGACATTCGTCACCCGGAGCAAAAGGTTGACCTCAATAGCCTGTTTAAGATTGCCTCTAATACAAAAGCTTTTACCACCGCCGCCTTAGCCATATTGGTTGATGAGGGCAAACTCCGTTGGGATGACAAAGTTGTAAAATACTTACCCGATTTTAAATTGCATGATCCATGGGTTACGGACCATTTTATTATTAAGGATTTACTCACTCATCGCAGTGGTCTGGGGCTAGGAGCGGGAGATTTAATGATTTGGCCAAAACCTTCCAGTTTTAGCCGTCAGGAAGTAATGCATAATTTACGCTATTTAAAACCCGCTGGGGAGTTCCGGGCCAGCTATGCCTATGACAATCTGCTGTATATTGTTGCGGGAGAACTGATTCCTGCCATTACCGGAATGCAATGGGAGGACTTTGTTGAGCAAAAGATTATGCGCCCATTGGGCATGCAGCATTGCTTTGCAGGCAAGGTGGCTGCGGACAACATGGCCGATATGGCGACACCTCACGGTATTGTTGAGGGTAAGTTACAAGCGATTGAGCGTCCTGAGCGCGAAGGTCCCGCGGTATCATCTGCCGCCGGAGGAATAAAATGCAGTGTGACCGATATGCTGAAATGGCTGCAACTGCAATTGAATGAAGGCCAATATGGGGATGGCAAACAGTTGTTTTCTGTTGAACAGCATCAGGCCATGTGGTCATCCGAAACCATTATGCCGGTCTACGACAGCGCCAAACGTCGCGATAATACTCATTTTAGTACTTATGGTTTAGGTTGGCGTTTGAATGACGTAAATGGTTACTTGCGCGTACATCACACCGGTAGTTTAGCTGGAATGTATTCTTTTGTGAGTTTTTTTCCGGAACTCGATTTGGGGATTGTTGTCATGTTAAATCAGCAATCCAGTAATGCTCGTAGTGCGATGATGTATTCCATCATGAAATCTTATTTGCCGGTCGCCCCTCATGACTGGGTGGCAGAGTTTATACCTAAACCCAAACAAGATGATGTACTACAGGAAGATACGTCGAACAAAGTAAAAGCTGAGTTGTATCACCTTGATAAACAACATCAATTATCTGATTATGCCGGTCGTTATCAGGATCCTTGGTTAGGCGTATTTACCCTGTCGTTGCACAATGACAAATTGATAATGAGCTCCGAACGGGTCGTGCAATTGGTTGGTGATATGCAACCTGTGGCATCAGACAAGTTCTTGGTACGCTGGAATGATCGTAGTTTGGAAGCGGATGTATTTGCCATTTTTAATCGTGATGACAAGGGCAATATTCAGCAAATGTTATTGATACCGGAATCGGACGATATTGATTTCAGCTATGACTTTCAGGATCTGGATTTTAAAAAGTTACCTTAAAACCAACAGGAAAAATCATGACCTTGCGTATTGTTTATGTTTTATTGGCTTTATTTGTTGCTCCGTCGTTAGTCGCCAAAGAACAAGCGGCAGTGGCAATGCCAGACAAGTTCAGCGCTGATGTGGCTAAAAGTATCTTGCAACAAGGTGGTAATGCGGTAGATGCAGCCATTGCCGCCCAGTTCACTTTAGCTGTGACGTTACCCGAAGCCGGTAATATCGGTGGTGGCGGTTTTATGCTGGTGTATAAAGATAAAAAAGCCGACTTTATTGATTATCGCGAGAAAGCCCCTTCTGCTGCCCAGCGAGATATGTATCTGGATAAGCACAAGAATGTTATCCCGAACAAGTCGCTATACGGTATTTTTGCATCGGGTGTACCGGGTACAGTATCCGGAATGTGGCTGGCTCATCAGAAGCACGGTTCATTGCCATGGAAAACCTTGGTTCAGCCTGCGGTGGATTTGGCTAAAAATGGTTTTGTCATGCCAGATAGGTTAGCCGGATACATTGGTCGTTACATTCAGCGTATGAGTAAAAAAGACATTAACCTGAATTTTGCGACCTATTTTGGTCACGCTGTCGGTGGTGAAATCTTTAAACAGCCAGAATTAGCCGCGACCCTTGAACGCATTCGTGATCAAGGCTATGACGGTTTTTATAAAGGCAAAACGGCCGATATTATTGCGTCATTTATGCAAAAGTCCGGTGGGATTATTAACCAGCAAGATTTGGCGGCCTATCAGGCTCAGCAGCGTACACCAATCCAATCAGACTGGCGCGAATATCAAGTGTTAACCTCACCACCACCCAGTTCTGGTGGAGTGGCAATTATGCAATGGCTGAAGATGTATCAAAAAGTCAGCGCCGGATTACCCGCAATGGAGCATAACAGCCTTCCTTACGTACATATTCTGGCCGAGATTGGTAAACGCGTGTTTGCCGATAGGGCCGAATATTTGGGTGACCCGGATTTTTATCAGGTACCGTTAACACAGCTGATTGACGACGCCTATATTACCCAACGATCGGCGGGGATCAGGGTGGATAAAATTTCTACTACTGAGGATATTAAACCCGGTTTACACGAAAGCGAGGAAACCACTCATTTTTCGATTATGGATCAGTGGGGCAATGCGGTTTCCAATACCACCACGATTAATTTGGGTTTTGGTAGTGGCGTAGTGGTCGAAGGGGCAGGCTTTATCCTGAATAACGAAATGGATGATTTCAGTTCTAAACCCGGTGTAGCCAACGTGTTTGGTGCAATTGGTGGTAAGGCTAATGAAATTCAGCCACATAAACGTATGTTGTCCTCCATGACACCGACCATTCTACTGAAAGGTGATAATGTCTTTATGATCACCGGTTCACCCGGCGGCACCACTATTATTAGCTCGGTCTACCAGTCTATTCTCAACGCGGTGGTGTATCACATGAATGCCCAGCAGACGGTGGATAGCCCACGTTTCCACCATCAGCTGTGGCCTAAAAACGTGATCCGTTACCATGATGGTTTAAAACCAGAAGTGACAAGTGGTTTGCAGGATATGGGCTATCAGCTGGACAATCGTCATTTTGGTGACATGCAGACCATTATTAATCGTGATGGTCAACTTGATGCCGCTTCCGAGTCCAGCGGACGTGGACAGTCTTACGTATTCTGATTAGTCTATTAAACAAAGGCGGATATGGTTATATCCGCCTTGTTATTATCCCGCCTTTTTAAGTTTATTGCCTTGCGCCATACATTTTTTGTTTTTGCATAAAAACTGCTCCATTACCTGATTGTGTCGAAGTGAATCTGCGGTAACAATATTTTTAATATGTTTACGTAGCCAGATTAATCCTCCGTCGCGGTCTTGGCGCTTATGCCACAAACTGGAAAGCTGTGACATTTGAATATCCAGTGGTGCTTTGGTGGCGGCTAATTCCCCGTTAATAATGGCCATTTCCACTGTTGCGGTGGGTACAACGGCAATAAGATTGCTGTTTTTTAACAACGGCACCACCGCTGAAAAGTGATTAACTGTACAGGCGATACGTCGAGTTAGTCCTTCCTGTAATAACGCGGCATCGGTCATACCGGTAGGATCTCCCGACAGCGATACCAATAAATGATCGGCAGCCGCGAATTCTTTTAAACTTAAATTGGCTTTAGCCAGTTCATGACCCGGACGCATAGCACACACATAGCAAGGTGTCATGAGGTGTTCACTGCGTATGACGCTGGGAGTCTTATTAATGGCGCCTACCACCATATCGACTCTGGCATCATCGAGTAATTGCTCAGCATTGGTCAAGGTATAGGGAATGGCATGTATATCAATGCCTGGCGCTTCCCGCTCTATTATCTGGCGTAACGGTGCCCATAGCATATCGACAAAAATGTCAGCCATCGAAATGCGGAATGAGCGTTTGGCGGTGGCAGGATCAAATTCACGGGGATCAACAGCATCAGCCAGTAACCCCAGTGGATGTTTTATCTGATTCCATAAATTTTGCGCATAAACGGTTGGTTGGATATTACGTCCATCTTTAACAAAAAGTTCGTCCTTCCAAACGGCTCTCATTCGGCTTACTGCGTTTGAAACAGCCGGTTGAGTCATAGCCAAGCGATCCGCCGCACGGGTAATGGAACGCTCTGTCATCACGGCATCGAACACCATCAGTAAATTCAGCTCTTGTGGTCTCATCAATATAGCCCCTGTTTGAATTGCGAATTACTATACATCATTTTGTGTGATGTATTCTGTATGAATATATAATTATTTTTATTTTAATTGGACGTCCATACTGCACTCCGTCGAAAGAATTTTGGTTGAGGAGCTAAAAATTATGGAAACCCCTTTAATTGTAAAATCGGTCTTGTTCGTCAGCCTTATAAGTGTGCTAACTGCCTGTGGCAATGCGGAATCGGAACAACAACCTGCGGCTATGCCAGCACCACAAGTTAGCGTGGCAACAGTGGTTAATGAGCGACTGACTGAGTGGGATGAATTCACCGGTCGTATTCAGGCCCCACAAACCGTAGTGTTGCGTCCCAGAGTCTCGGGGTATGTTGATATTGTGGCCTTTAAGGAAGGCAGTATCGTCAATGCGGGTGATACGTTATTTTTAATTGATAATCGTCAGTTTAAAGCGGAAGTCAAAGGCCTAAAAGCCGACTTGCTCTACGCGCAGAGTCAACTGGATTTAGCGCAACGCGAGCATAAACGTGCGATTGAATTATCGGCTAAGCAGGCTATTTCAGCTGAATTACTGGATAGCCGTATGGCCAGCGTGCAGCAAGCCAAAGCCAAAGTTAAGTCGGTGGGGGCAGCGCTGGACTTGGCCAAATTAAATTTGGGTTACACTCGAGTTGAGGCACCAATTACTGGCCGCGTATCTAACGCACTCATTACTCAGGGCAATTATGTCACTGCCGGGCAGAGCATTCTTACCAGTATTGTCTCTACACAAAAAGTGTACGCATATTTTGATGCGGATGAACAAACTTATCTGAAATACAGCAAGCTGGCTCAACAAGGCGAACGTCCTAGTTCCAGAAATGTGCGCAGTCCTGTGATGATGGCGCTAGCCAATGATAGTGAATTTACCTATTCAGGCGAACTGGATTTTCTGGATAACCGTGTCAATGCGACGACTGGCACGATCCGTGGCCGGGCGGTTTTTGATAATCAGGATGGTAGTTTAATTCCCGGTTTGTTTACTCGATTGAAATTGGTCGGTAGCGCCAGTTATAACGGTATCCTAATCGACGATAAAGCCATCGGCACCGATTTGAATAACAAATTTGTGCTGGTATTGGATGATCACAATACCTTGCAATATCGCGCGGTCGAGCTGGGTGAAAAGCTGCATGGCTTGCGGATTATCAAGTCCGGCCTGTCTGCCGGTGAAAAAATTGTGGTTAATGGTTTGCAGCGAGTCAGACCTGGAGCTGAGGTCACGCCGCAAAATGTGGATATGGTGGCGCAACATATTATTCAACAGATCCACACTGAGCAGCAGCGTATCGATGCGGCACAACAGACAGATGAAACGGCGAGTATTGGCACCGGGCATCTGCTTGAAAGTGCTGTGGTGGGAGGTTAAACATGAAATTCTCCCAATTTTTTATCCATCGACCGATATTTGCCGGTGTGATTTCACTGATTATTTTTATAGCCGGTGCCATTGCCATGTGGCAACTGCCTATTACTGAATATCCTGAGGTAGTGCCGCCTACGGTGGTGGTTAATGCGACCTATCCCGGCGCAAATCCCAAAGTGATAGCCGAAACAGTGGCCACACCTCTGGAACAAGCCATCAAAGGCACCGAGGATATGTTGTATATGTCCTCGCAGGCCACTTCTGATGGACGTATGACATTGACCATTACATTTGCCATTGGTACCGATGTAGATAAAGCCCAGACATTAGTACAAAACCGGGTAAATCGTGCTTTGCCGCGTTTACCGCAGGAAGTACAGCAACTCGGTGTCGTCACTCAAAAGTCATCACCTGACTTGACCATGGTGGTGCATTTAACCTCACCTAACGATCAATACGATATGTTGTATCTGTCCAACTACGCCAACTTGTATGTAAAAGATGAGTTAGCGGGTTTGAATGGGGTGGGGGAAGTCCGTCTTTTTGGCGCCGGTGAATACAGTATGCGGGTATGGCTGGATCCGGATAAGGTTGCGGCTCTGGGACTTAGTGCAAGTGATGTAGTGGCAGCGATTCAGGAGCAAAACAAGCAAGCAGCGGCGGGGAGTTTGGGGTCACAACCCACCGGAGATAGCGAATTTCAGTTACTGATCAATATAAAAGGCCGATTAAGTAGCGAAGAAGAATTTGGCAATATCGTGATTAAAGTCGGTGAGCAGGGACAAATTACTCATTTAAAAGATGTTGCTGAAGTCAAAATGGGCGCCGACTATTACGCCTTGCGTTCTTTGTTGGATAACAAGTCAGCGGTGGCAATTCCAATATTCCAGCGTCCCGGCTCCAACGCCATCCAGATTTCTGATGACGTCCGCGCCAAAATGGCCGAATTGAAACAGTATTTCCCCGCCGGAGTGGATTATTCGATTGTTTACGACCCCACCGTGTTCGTGCGCGGCTCCATTGAGGCAGTGGTTAAAACGCTGTTTGAAGCGTTACTGCTGGTGGTATTTGTGGTGGTACTGTTTTTACAAACCTGGCGTGCGTCAATTATTCCATTGGTGGCCGTGCCGGTTTCGCTGGTTGGTACCTTTGCGATTATGCATTTATTGGGATTCTCGTTAAATGCGTTGTCGTTATTCGGGCTGGTGTTGGCGATTGGTATTGTGGTGGATGATGCCATTGTGGTGGTTGAGAACGTCGAGCGTAATATCAGTGAAGGTTTAGCCCCCATCGATGCAACCAAAAAAGCCATGGGGGAAGTGACCGGGCCAATTATTGCTACCACACTGGTCTTGGGCGCGGTGTTTATTCCCACTGCTTTTATGTCGGGCTTAACCGGTCAGTTTTATAGTCAGTTTGCGTTGACTATTACCATCTCTACCGTGATTTCAATGATTAACTCATTAACATTGAGCCCGGCATTGGCCGCAGTGTTACTAAAAGATCACGACGCCCCTAAAGACGGTTTGTCCCGATTGATGGATAAAGCATTAGGTGGATGGTTGTTTAATCCGTTTAACCGTTTATTTGCCAAAGGCGGCAAAGCTTATGCCTATGGAGTGAAAAAGATAATCCGTTCTGGTGGCATCATTCTGACGTTATACGCGGGATTATTGGTATTAACCTATGGTCAGTTTGTGTCAACGCCAACCGGTTATGTACCGGGACAGGATAAACAATATCTGGTGTCCTTTGCCCAGTTACCCGATGCCGCTTCACTGGATCGTTCCGAAGCCGTTATCCGTGAAATGTCACGTATTGCGTTAGCGCATCCGGGGGTGGAATCGGCAGTGGCATTTCCCGGTTTGAGTATCAACGGTTTTACCAATAGTCCGAATAGCGGCATCGTGTTTGTGACCTTAAAACCCTTTGCCGAGCGCAAATCAGCGGAGTTATCAGCCAGCGCGATTGCCGGTAGTCTGGGCCAGCAGTTTGGCAGTATTCAGGACGCCTTTGTGGCGATCTTTCCGCCCCCGCCGGTGCAAGGCATGGGAACCATCGGAGGGTTCAAGTTGCAGATTCAGGATCGTGGCAATATGGGTTACGAGGAACTGTATAAAGTGACTCAGCAAGTGATTCAGAAAGCCTGGGCGACGCCGGAACTGGCCGGGATTTTCTCCGGTTATCAGGTTAATGTTCCGCAGTTAACCGTGGATATCGATCGGGAAAAAGCCAAGGCACAAGGCGTGGCGATAAACGATATTTTTTCTACCATGCAAATCTATTTGGGATCGCTGTACGTTAATGATTTCAATCAGTTTGGCCGCAATTACAAGGTTAATATTCAAGCCAAGGATACCTTTAGACAGGAGCCTGAACAGATTGGCCAAATTAAAGTGCGTAATAATCGTGGCGACATGATCCCGTTAGGCTCTTTCTTGAAGGTAAGTCATTCTGCCGGACCAGACAGGGTTATGCACTACAACGGTTACACCACCGCAGAAATCAATGGTGCTGCATCACCTGGCTTTAGCTCAGGGGAGGCCCAGGCTGCGATTGAGAAGATTCTGGATGAAACCCTACCTATTGGTATGAGTTACGAGTGGACAGATTTAACCTATCAGCAATTATTAGCCGGCAATACTGCCATGTTGATTTTCCCGTTAGTGGTGCTGTTAGTGTTTTTGGTACTGGCGGCGCAGTATGAAAGTCTCAGTTTACCGCTGGCGATTATTCTAATTGTGCCTATGACGTTATTATCGGCCATGACCGGCGTGATCCTGACCCATGGTGACAACAATATCTTTACCCAGATAGGCTTGATTGTGCTGGTAGGATTGGCGACCAAAAACGCCATACTGATAGTCGAGTTTGCCAAGGAGAAAGAAGATCAGGGATTGACCTTGATGGAAGCCATTATGGAAGCGACTCGCTTGCGCTTGCGCCCCATTTTGATGACCTCGTTTGCCTTTATAATGGGCGTGGTACCGATGGTCATGGCGACCGGAGCGGGAGCCGAAATGCGTCATGCCATGGGGGTGGCAGTATTCTCAGGAATGTTAGGGGTCACCTTCTTCGGATTATTGTTAACGCCGTTGTTTTATCATCTGGTCAGACGGCGAGCCGCCAAGCGCAGTACCCACAAGTTAGAACATTCTTCACCATCCAAACAGCAAAACGCTGCCTGAGCTAGCGTGGTATCTGCGACGGTGACCACTCCAAATTAAGCCGTTGCAGATACCTCTTTAGAGGCACTTGTCACCATCACAAATACCGCTCCTTAATCTGGTTTGTGCTGGTGGTAAGTTGCCTCGTTTTATCATCTAACGTCCTCCCACCCCAGTTTACAGATTATTCCTTCTAAAACTTGGTTAAAGAATACTATGACAACGCTTAATTGGATTTAAATAGTTAACATTTGAATAAAAAAGTTTCCATTTAAACGCAAGAGTTAATATATGAACAAAAATATGCAGTTTTATTGCGTGGTTCATATTTCCAATTAGTCTAAGTATCAAGTTATCTATAACAACATTCAGTCTTAATGGCTGAGAAAAATAAATGCCTACAAACAGTGAGTTCTGCGCGCTTTATCCTGCGTGTAGTGGATTTTTGTGTCTATTTACAAGGGGAATATATGCCAATCTTAGCTTTTCCTAAAGAAACCTTGAAAGGTGAAATGCGCTGTGCGTTGCTGCCTGCCAATATTAAGGCTTATAAATTATTAGGTGTCGATGTCATAGTCGAATCTGGTCTTGGTAATGGCATTCATATCACCGATGAACAGTTTGTACAGGCAGGTGCACAGGTTATTGATAGCCGGAAAGCACTATTACAAGCGGCAGACGTGGTGTTAGGCATTCATAAGTTAGCCGAATCTGAACTGCCAAGCTGTCGCCCAAATACCTTGTTGATTAGTTATCTGGATCCCTTTAATGCAGCTGATTATCTGGCCAGTTTATGTCAGCACAAACTTACCAGCATTAGCATGGAAATGATCCCGCGCATTAGTCGTTGTCAAAAAATGGATGCACTCAGCTCGCAAGCCAGTTTGGCCGGTTATGTGATGGTAGCTAAAGCCATGTTTGCACTACAATCCGTGTTACCGATGATGATGACGCCAGCCGGTACTCTAAAACCGGCCAAAGTATTTGTGATTGGTGCCGGGGTGGCCGGATTACAAGCCATTGCCACCGCTAAACGTTTAGGGGCGGCGGTCACTGCGTTTGATACTCGTGCAGTGGTGGCTGAACAAGTGCAATCCTTGGGTGCCAAGTTTCTACAAATAGATTTGGGCGATACTGGCCAAACCAACCAAGGTTATGCGCAATCTTTAACGGCAGAACAAATTCAAAAACAGCAAGCCGGTCAGGCTAAGTGTATTGCCGAATCAGATATTGTCATTACCACTGCCCAGTTATTTGGGCGTAAACCGCCATTGCTGATTGATGCCGCGACTATTGCGAAAATGAAACCTGGCAGCGTGATTGTGGATATGGCGGCTGAAAATGGCGGTAATGTGGTTGGTTCTGTTGCCGGTGAAGTGGTCAGTGTAAATGGCGTGACTTTAATTGGAACCGGCAATTGGGCTAATGAAGTAGCTAAAGACGCCAGTCAAATGTACACCAGTAATCTATTTAACCTGTTTAGTGAATTCTACAATAGCGATAACGCCAGCATTAATATTGATTTGCAAGATGAAATTCTTAATGCCTGCGTCATCACCCATCAGGGCGAGATTGTTAACCCAACCATTGTTTCCCATTTTAATCAGGAGGTCGCGTAAATGACGGCTATCTATCTGCTTTTTATTTTAATGTTGTCGATATTTGTCGGCTTTGAACTGATCCGCAAGGTACCGGCTACCTTGCATACACCGCTGATGTCCGGTGCCAATGCCATCTCCGGTATTACCCTGATTGGAGCACTGAATCTGGCTGGTGGTGAATCGGGGCAATTAGCCACTTATCTGGGCGCACTGGCCGCCTTTTTAGCCACTATTAATGTGGTCGGCGGCTATATGGTGACTGATCGTATGCTTGCCATGTTTAAAAAGAAATAGGGTGAAATGTGATGTTGGATACTGCTTTATTAATTAATGCTGTTTATGTCGTGGCGGCCACCCTGTTTATCTTCGGGCTAAAACTGTTAAGTCATCCGACTAGCGCTCGCAAAGGCAATTTGTTGTCAGCACTGGCGATGCTGTTGGCGGTTATTGTGACCCTGCTGGACAGGCAGATTCTGGGCTTTGAATGGATTGCTGTCAGCGTGTTGGCTGGCACTGTGGTTGGGATCTTTGCCGCGCGTATGGTAGTGATGACCTCGATGCCGGAGCTGGTTTCGCTGTTTAACGGTATTGGCGGGCTGGCTAGTGTGGCTGTGGCCTGGGCGATGATCGACAGTGGCGAAAATCTGTCCAGTTTTGTGTTGATAGTCAGCTTCTTGGCTTTGCTAATCGGGGCAGTGACGTTTTCCGGCAGTGTGGTGGCCTGGGCAAAACTCAGTGAACGTATTCCCGGTCGTCCGCTGTTATTTAAAGGCCAGGTAGTGGCCAATTTGTTACTGGTGTTGGCGATTGTGGCGTGCGCCATTGTATTGGTGCGTCAGCCAGACTTGACCATTGTACATTGGCTTGCAATCGGTTTAGCGTTGTTAATGGGCGTGATGATGGTCTTGCCAATCGGTGGTGCCGATATGCCGGTGGTGATTTCATTGCTTAACAGTTATTCCGGTCTGGCGGCCTGTGCGGCCGGTTTTGCACTGGAAAATAATCTGTTAATTGTTGCCGGTGCGCTTGTCGGTGCCAGCGGCATTATTTTGACCAATATTATGTGTAAAGCAATGAACCGTTCATTAACCCATGTACTGGTATCAGGCTTCAAACCTGTGCTGAAAAGCGAGATGAAAATCGAAGGAGAGGTTAAACCTTTATCAGCCGAAGATGCGTTTTTTGTGCTCGAGGCAGCCCAATCGGTGGTGGTTATCCCCGGTTATGGTATGGCAGTGGCGCAGGCGCAACATGCCATTAAAGAGTTACAGCAGTTGCTGGAAAAAAACGGTGCCGAGGTGGCCTATGCGATTCATCCGGTCGCTGGGCGGATGCCGGGACATATGAACGTGCTGTTGGCTGAGGCCGATGTGTCCTACGAACAACTTTACGAAATGGATGAAATCAACCCCCGTATTGAAGGTTTTGATGTGGCGATTGTGATTGGCGCTAACGACGTGGTCAATCCGGCCGCGCGTGAAATGCAGGGCAGCCCCATCTATGGCATGCCGGTGATCAATGCCGATCTGGCCCGCAATGTGTTTGTGCTTAAAAGGGGCATGTCGGCCGGTTTTGCCGGAGTGGATAATCCGCTGTTTTTTAAAGATAACTGCCGAATGATTTTTGGTGATGCCAAGGACACCCTGAATAGCCTGGTTCGCCAGTTTGCCGACTAATTTTTACCGGTTCAGTCACCTGAGTGGCTGACACCACCAAAACAATAATAGGACAACAATATGCAATCATTTTCGACCTTGATGGGAACCCAGACTTTACTGCCAATTATCCAGGCTGACAGTGCCGGGCAGGGCGTGGATATCGCCACAGCCATGCAGGCCGCCGGTATTAAATTGGTAGAAGTGGTACTGAGAACGCCTGAGTCGCTAGATGCCCTGAGAGCGATAAAGCAGACCTTACCGGATTTGATTGTCGGTGCGGGAACGGTGATAAATGAGAAAACACTGACAGACGCTATCGATGCCGGTGCGGATTTTATTGTCACACCCGCCAGTTCACCCAAATTACTGGAACTATTGGCCCGCTGCGGTATTCCTGCGCTTCCCGGCGTCTCCAATACCGGCGATATCTTGCTGGCTAGCGAAGCGGGGTTTAGCGAATTAAAACTATTTCCGGCCACGTTATCCGGGGGGGCGTCGTTCTTAAAAACCGTCGGTTCAGTATTTCAGAACATGCGTTTTTGTCCGACTGGTGGGGTCAATGCCGATAACCAGCAGGATTACTTGAATTTATCCAATGTTTTTGCGGTAGGGGGAACCTGGGTGGCCAAACCCAACTGGGTTGAGGCGGGAGACTGGACGTCAATTACCCAGGCCTGTCGTCAGGCTTTAATTTGAGCGACAGGAAAGCCTGTTTATCACGCCAAGCCGCAAAGTCGCAGAGAAAAACAATATAGCGACAAGTTTCGAGCTGAGGGCTACGAGCTAAAACAACATTCACCGTTCGCCCTGAGCCATTCGACAAGCTCATGGCAGGCATGTGGTACGAATAGTCGAAGGGTGAACCAAGGATCGGCTTCTGAGCCGGGAACCCTTAGTAAGTGTATGATTCACTAGCTACTGGATCCCTGCTAACAGCATGCAGGGATGACCGTATTTCCCCTTCGACTGCTCAGCATGATCGTGAAGAACCGATGAAGGGCAATACCATATTTCATTGTCCTCTGTGTTCTCTGTGCCTCTGCTGTTAATTAACGTGCTTGGCACAGGGACACAGAAGCACAGCCGGCTACGAGTGGCGTGCAGCGAGCTAAAACGACATTCGCCGTTCGCCCTAAGCATGAGATACGGATAGCCGAAGGGTGAACCAAGGAGCGGTTTTTGTAGCGAACCGAAAACTATTTTCACCTTAGGGAAAAATTCACAGAAAAAAATGAGTGCTGGGCAGTGAGCTACGAGCTTAATCTTTTGCTCGTAGCTCGTAGCTCGTAGCTCGTAGCTCGTAGCTCGTAGCTCGTAGCTTGTCATTATTGCAGTTGTAATGGATGTTCCAAGGCTTTTAACTTGTCGTTTAGTAGCTGTACAAATTCGGCCTGATCCTTGATACCACCTTTAAGCTGTGGCCAGGCACTAAGGATCTGATAACTGATGATTTTACTCGATGGTTTAAACAGGACTAAATCGTCATGTTCACCTTCTTGTAATCCGGCCACCTGATCCAGTTGATAAAATAATGCCAACCCAAGTTCGTCATCAGCACCGGCTAAACTTTGTTTGCCATAACGGGCAATATAACCCCATTGCTGACCCTGTTTGTGCAGTTGCACGGTATGTGGATGTCTGACCAGACCGGTGACCAGATTATCCACCGGTTTTGAGGTTTCAACTTCGATGATGGTAGCGGCGTCTCCGGCGTTAATCCGGTAACGGGTATCCACGTCTATGGTGCTGTCCGCCACTTTCCAGTCTTTGTAATCCACTTCAAATGCCGAGCTCAGGTGACCATTCTCCAGTAACTGGTAATGCATAGTGCGATGATGCTGAAAATGCATGACTTTGCCATTATCCAGTCGCCCCAGTGCACCGACTCCTAATGCTGATCCCACTTTGAGCAAATCCTGACCCCAGTCACTCATGTGATGGTAACTTTCATAACCGTCTTGTCCGACTTGGGGTAATACGATGTCACTGTTTTTTTTACCAAACACATCGATAGCGTTGCGCCAGTCTAAATACAGTCGGTAACCAATTTGATCATTTTCCCATCCGGGGCCTTCATAGCGCAAGTGATAGGAATGGTCTGTTGCCTGTGGTGGCGTTTGGTACTGCTCGACGGTTTCAAAACCGAAGTAACCGGCAATGTAGTCGCTGCCGTGCCATTTTCCGCCCACACGAGTCGACAGTTCGGCATGGGTTAGTATTGGTAACTGGTATTGTGGGTCGAGACTAAACTTAATGGTTTTATGGTGGCCAGCATCAATACTGGTTTGTAGACGCGCCGCATCCGCCAGGTTATCGCCGTCTTTATCGAGTAACTCAATGCGGCTGTTATCATTGGCACGTAAATTTTGTTGCATGGGTAGAGGTTGTGACAGTGGAATATCGATGATTTGGGAAAGTGAAGATCCACTGTCTGGATTGTTTACCGTGATGGATAATGCCGCAGGAGAAGTAGACTGGCAAGCGGTTAAAAAAAGTAAACCGCCAGCAATACCGACGGGGGAGTAAAAGTTATTCATATTTTAGCCTTAAAAAAGAGGTGTGACGGGTTAGTGCCAACCCGTCACGGGGCATGGTTAAAACTTATACTTGGCTCCCAAGTAATATTGACGACCGGTGCTATGGTAATAGGACAAACGGTTACCGTTTGAATCGACCCATTGATCATCGACTTCATCAGTCAAGTTTAACGCTTCCAGAGTAAACTGAACATGTTCATTCAATTTATAGGTAACCGACGCATCTACGTTAGTGGTTGGGTTGGTTCCTTCCATATCATTACCGTTACGACCTAGTGCATTGGTTAGATATTCGGAACGATAGGCCATGGATATACGTGCCGCGAAAGCGTCTTTTTCATAATACAATGTCGCGCTGCGGGCATTTTCTGATAAGCCCTGTAAGTTACGTGTGGCTAACACTTCACCGGACGTATTCACATAATCCAGCTGACCTTTTACGTAGGTATAGTTGGCGATGATACCAAAGTCTTGCCAGAACTCAGGCAAGAAGCTAAACGGCGTTTGATAACTAATCTCAAAGCCGTATAAATCCCCACCCGGGCCATTTAACGGTGTAGTGGTATCCCAGTTTACATTCTCGTCACAGCCAAACTCTGCACCATAGCCCGGACCGGCATTACAGGCATCAATAGCTGCCTGAATGGGTAAGCCCGTTTCGGTGAAGGCTTTGGTTTCACGCAGGTTTTGTACCTGACTTTCGACATCTTTTCTGAAGACCGCTAAGCCTAATAAACCATCGTTTTCAAAGTATAATTCTAAGCCTAAATCATAGGTTTTGGCGCGGGTGGGTTCTAAAGTGGGGTTACCGCCACTGATGGAGCGAGCTCCACCGGATACCGATACTGATACGTTTGGACGAATGCTAGCTAAGCCTGCTCTGGCCATCACTTCGGCATAGCCAACACGGATTAGCACATCGTCTTTGGGTTCAAATACCAAGTTCATTGAAGGCAGTGTTTCTGAGTAGCTATGATCCGCAGTGATTAATTCAGGATCACCACCAATCGTCGCCCAAGCGGTAGAGGTTTGGTCGGTATTAACGTAACGCACACCTACATCACCTCGTACGATGGTATCACCCAGCTCAGTGTTGAATACCATTTGCACATAAGCGCCTTGAGTTTCTTCACCAGAAGAGTAATTCTCGGTTAAGCGATTTTCCGTGCTGACTGCAAAAGTCCCGGTATTACTGTAAATATTAAATGTATCGGCAATGGCATCCCGATCCGGGATTAACCATACCGGATCAACGCCAAGACCGGAGTCATAAGACATAATAAATTCGGAGGAGGTTGAAATGGCACTGGCTGCACCACCTTCTGAAGCAATTCTTGCACCGAAGGTTTCAAACTCGAATTTTTTATAATGAATACCGGATTTCAGCATGATGCTGTCATTCAGATCATATTCCAGATTCAACTCGGCAGTATCAAAGGTGTTTTGGGCGCCTAATGGGCGTAGACGCACACTGTTAGGCGACCAACCATCGGCATCATATACACCACTACCAAAAATTAATTCCGGATCCTGACGTTTGCCACCGCGATAATCATAGCTGAAATCAACCCCGCGTTTTTCCATCACGATAGTGGTTTGAATTGGATTGTCGAATTCGGATTTAGCCGTACCAACTAAACCGTCGAGGCGCAATGTGTCGCTCAAAGCGTGCTCAAGGCTGAGGGTATATTGAGTAAATTCGGTGGACAGTTCATCGTAGCGGTTTTCTGACCGCACGGTGGCGTTTTCAAACGCGCCTTGAGTCATGGTGTTGGTGCCATCAATTTCGTAACTGGTGACATTCATGCCACTGGTTAGGCCGCTACTATTGAGGATCCCCTGCATAAATACTTCTTGACGTGATGCATCATGTTTGGAGTACAAAATATCCAAGCTGATTTCGGTATCGTCAGATGGTCTGGCCTGAAACGAAGCACTCATGCCTAAACGTTTCATTTCGTGTTGATAGGAATCATAACGCGGTAGTCTGGGACGAAATGCTTCGTTGATCTCGGCCAATTCCGCTGCATCGGCATTGCCTTGATAGTTACCAAAATCGTTGGAGTTATCCCAACGCACGGTACTAGCACCGTTATCATCAATATTACGTTCCGAATAGGATAATGAGAACAGTGCACCAAATTTGCCATCAGCAAAAGTATTACTGATCAGGAATGAAGCCTTGGGATCGGTGCCGCTGGCCATATCGTTGTAACCCAATTGGCCGGAAGCCGCTAGCGTGAACCCGTCATAGTTAAATGGCTGAGCCGCTTTTAAATCAACGGTGGCACCTAAAGAACCTTCTTCGACATCAGCAGACGCGGTTTTTCTGACCGTTAATGAACTGAATAGATCAGAAGAAAATGTATTGAAATCAAATCCCCGTCCACGGTTTGCCCCACCGATGGCATCAGTACCACCGCTGGTGGCAATGGCTTCCATTCCGTTAATTCTGACCCGGGTAAAATCCGGGCCAAGACCACGAACTGATATTTGGCGACCTTCACCGGCAGCACGGCTAATGGCAACCCCCGGAATGCGTTGTAAAGATTCGGCCAGATTTAAATCGGGGAAATCCGCTATATCTTCTGCCAAAATGGTATCGACTGCACCAGTTGCAGTGCGCTTGTCGACTAGGGCTTTGTTTAAACTGTCACGAAAGCTTCCGGTTACTTCTATCACTTCCAGACTATCGTCTGTTTCTTCTTGCGCAAAGGCAGCGGGCAGGCCGAGATACTGGTAGCCAGATAACAGACATAAGCATGTAATTAGTTTTTTCCGTTGGAACTTGGGTTTCATGTAACACCTCATTAGGTACATTTATTATATTGTCTCAGCCAGTCATACATCTGCACTGACGGTTACATTTCGTTTTATCCTTACGCCACCGGTAGCAAATAATTGTTGACAAATTGCTACCGGTAGCAAAAACTTTTAATACTTTGTTTGTTTGATGTAAACAAAATGTAATTCGCAGATTAGGTAATTTTAAAAAAAGCTCAAATGTTTTAAGAATATTTATTCAAATACGAATATTTAAGTTTTTATATGAATAGATTTTGGTGTTCGTACTTGAACCAACGTAAACCCCTGTTAGTCTCATCAAACTTGAATAAACGGGTTAGGAATATGTGCAGATGATTAATTTTTCACTAGACGGAAAGCATGCCTTAGTGACTGGAGCTAGCAGAGGCTTAGGGCAGGCAATTGCAATTGCGTTAGCTCAAGCGGGAGCAAAGGTCGTGTGTGCGAGTTCACGCCAAGGAGGATGTGATCAAACTTTGCAACATATTCATAATAGTGGTGGTCAGGGATTTGTGCTTGATGCTGACTTGAGCGATGAAAATGCTGTAAAGGAATTAGCAGAAAAAGCAAAAGCCATCTGTGGTGAGATTGATATTCTGGTCAATAACGGTGGCACCATATTTCGCCATCCTGCGGTCAGTTATCCCATGGAAGAGTGGCATCGAGTTTTGCAAGTTAATCTGGATGCCAGTTTTATGCTTTGTCAGGCCGTTGGCAAAGACATGATCAAAAAAGGTCAGGGCAAAATTATCAATATTGCGTCAATGCTGTCATACAGCGGGGGCTTGACGGTGCCTGCCTATACTGCCAGCAAACACGCTATTGCCGGATTAACCAAAGCCTTAGCTAATGAGTGGGCGCAACACAATATTCAGGTGAATGCGATTGCACCTGGTTATATCCGTACTGATAACACTGAAGCATTACAAAACGATGAAGCTCGCAGTGAGCAAATTAAGCAACGCATCCCAGCCGGACGTTGGGGCGAACCTGAAGATTTACAAGGTGCTGCGGTCTTTTTGGCGAGTCAGGCCAGTAATTATATTAATGGTCATATTTTAGCTGTCGATGGCGGCTGGTTAGCGAGATAGAGAATTCAATGATGACAACTGGATACGAAGTACGCTATGCCGTTGGGCAGCGAGAAGTCAAAGCTTATGATACTGAGCAACTGCGTCAGGAGTTTTTGGCTGACAATATTATGCAGCCCGGTAAGGTGTACTGGGTGTATAGCCACTATGAACGTTTTATGCTTGGTGGTGCGGTACCGTTGGCTAAAGCGTTAATGCTGGATACTATCGAACCGCTCAAAAGTGATGCTTTTTTAGCTCGCCGTGAACTAGGCATTATTAATATTGGTGGTGATGGCGTGGTGACTGTCGGTGAGCAGCAATTTGAATTGAAAAAAGAAGAAGCGTTGTATGTTGGACAAACCCGAGAACCGGTCAGTTTTAACTCGGTTGATAGCGCGAATCCAGCCAAGTTCTATCTTAACTCTACCCCGGCTCATCATGCCTTTCCGCATAAAAAAATCGGTAAGCAGGATGCTAATGTGCTGCATATGGGCAGCCAGCAAACGTCTAACGAACGGGATATTAACCAACTGATTATCCACGGAGTAGTTGAAACCTGTCAGTTACAAATGGGACTGACTCGCCTCAATCAGGGCAGTGTCTGGAATACGATGCCCGCGCATCAACATGACCGTCGTAATGAAGTGTATTTTTACTTTGATATGGAGGCAGGGCAGGCCGTCAGTCATTTTATGGGTGAGCCTAAAGAAACTCGACATATCTGGGTAAATAATGAAAGTGCAGTGTTATCTCCGCCCTGGTCCATTCATTGTGGGGTGGGAACCAGTAATTATGCCTTTATCTGGGGGATGGCTGGCGAGAATCTTGACTATGACGATATGGATAAATACCCACCTGATCAATTGCGCTAATCAATAATATCAAGCTTGGAGATAAATAAATGAAGTACTTCAGAGCCACCAGTCTGCTGGTTGGATTGATGACGTTAAGTCTGCTTAGTGCATGCGCCCGTAAAGACGATACCGTCATTTTACGTTTGGGCCATTCGTTAGATACCCAGCATACCGTGCATAAAGCGATGGTTTATATGGGCGAGCGGCTGGCCTTTTATTCAAAAGGTAAAATGAAAGTCATGATCTATCCCAGCAGTCAATTAGGCTCTGAACGGGAACTGGTGGAATTACTGCAAATTGGTAGCTTAGCGATGACTAAAGTCTCCGCCAGTCCATTGGAAGGCTTTGTGCCGGAAATGCAATTATTCAGTATTCCTTATGTTTTTAGAGATCGGGAACATTATTGGCGGGTTTTAGACAGCGATTTAGGCAAGTCATTGTTAAAAGGTGCTGAAAAAGTACGTCTTAAAGGCTTAGGTTATTATGATGCAGGTAGTCGCAGTTTCTATACTACCGATGGACCGATTAATTCACCGGCCGATTTGAAAGGCAAAAAAATTCGGGTATTAAATAGCCCTACTGCCGTTCGTACCGTCAAGGCCTTGGGCGCAGCTGCTACCCCGGTGGCGTGGGGCGAACTATATACTGCCTTACAACAAGGCGTAGTCGATGGTGCCGAGAATAATCCTCCTAGTTATTATTTATCCCGTCACTATGAGATTTCCCGTTACTACTCTTTGGACGAACATACTTCGGTGCCGGATGTGGTGTTAATGAGCTTAAAGGTGTGGAATTCGCTAACCGAGCAACAGCAACAATGGCTCACGTTGGCGATGGCCGATTCAGTCGAATATCAGAAAAAACTCTGGCAACAAGCCTCTGATGAAGCGCTTGCTGCAGTGAAAGCGGCTGGTGTACAGGTAATTTATCCCGATAAACAACCCTTCCGTGATGCGGTAAAAGAATTTCACCACTCCTTCGATGGCACCCCAGTGGGTAAAATCATGCAACAAATTGAAAAGATGTAGGATAAAGAATGAAGTCACTTATTCACATATTGGACAAAATATTGGCATTTGCCTTGATTATGGCTATGAGCTGCATTTTGCTGGCGGTTAGCTGGCAGGTTATTTCCCGTTATTTATTACAGGATCCCAGTTCGGTTACTGAAGAATTATCGCGCTTTTTATTAATTTGGATCGGTATGTTAGGTGCTGTGTATGCCTATCGGCAAAATGCTCACTTAGGCCTGGATTTACTGGTGGATAAAATGACGCCAGCCAAGCAACGAATTACCCGCATCGGGATTCAACTGGTGGTGATTATCTTTTCTGCGTTGGTATTACTTTACGGTGGAGCGGAGCTAGTGGATTTGACCATCGAGTTGAAGCAAATTTCCGCATCATTAGGCATCAATATGGGGGTTGTTTATGCCGTTTTACCGGTTACAGGCGGGATGCTGATTTTGTATGCGCTGTTTAACTTATCCGAATTAATCTCCGGTAAAATCGACGTCAACGTACAGGAGCAACACTGATGGAATTAACTGCACTTGTACTGATTGCCGTATTCTTTATTTTATTGGTATTTGGCGTACCGGTTTCATTCGGGATTGGTTTAGCCACTCTGGTGACGATGCTAATGAGCATGGATTTAACCCCGGCGGTTACCACGATGGCCCAGCGTATGGCGGGCGGACTAAATAGTTTTGCCTTGTTAGCCATTCCATTTTTCGTACTTTCCGGACTTATCATGGGGCGCGGTGGTATTGCCAAACGTTTGATTGAATGTGCGATGGCATTGATTGGTGCCTTGCCCGGTGGTTTGGCGCTGGTTAACGTGGTGTCTTGCATGCTATTTGGTGCAATTTCCGGTTCGGCGGTCGCAGCCACCTCGGCCATCGGTAGTTTTATGTTGCCGGAAATGAAGAAAAGCGGTTATGACGAAAACTTTAGTGCCGCTGTAACCGCCGCCGCATCAACTACCGGTTTGTTGATACCACCCAGTAATATTTTGATCATCTATGCGATTGCCAGCGGTGGTGTATCCATTGCGGCGTTATTTTTAGCTGGTTATCTTCCGGGAATTTTGGTGGGTTTGGCGTTAATGGTTATTTGTATGATCCATGCCAAGCGCAAAGGCTATCCAGTTGGAGCACGTTTACCTTTATCCGTGGTGGTAAGAAAGGTGCTGGCTGCGGTACCTAGCCTGTTTTTAATTTTCCTGGTGATCGGTGGCATTATTGGCGGTATTTTTACCGCCACCGAAGCCGGTGCTATCGCGGTTTTCTATTCGATATTCTTGTCGATGGGAGTTTACCGCGAAGTCAAACCGGCTGAATTCCCGAATCTATTACTCAAAGCAGCGGAAACGACGGCAATTGTGTTGCTGTTAATTGCGGCCTCTACGGCCATGTCATGGCTGCTGTCTTATGAAAATATTCCACAGACTTTCAGTAGCTTCTTATTAGGCTTAAGTGATAACCCCATCATCATTTTATTGTTAATTAATTTGGTGCTTATTGTGGTTGGTGCCTTTTTGGATATGACACCCGCAGTGTTGATTTTTACACCGATTTTTCTGCCAGTGGCAATGCAACTTGGTATGTCACCACTGCAATTCGGTATCATGATTGTGTTGAATTTGTCCATTGGCCTATGTTCACCTCCAGTAGGAGCCGTGTTGTTTGTTACTTGTGCGATTGCCAAGACCAAGCTGGAAAAAATTATCAAACCCTTATTACCGCTCTACGCAGCCATGTTTGTGGTGTTGATGCTGGTGACGTATGTGCCGTGGATAAGTGAATTTTTACCAGACTGGTTGGGGTTATAAATTATGGAACGTTACCTGATCCCCGGTGTAGTGCATGCATGCAAATTGCTTAGGATTTTAGCGACACATGATTCGGGAATGACGTCACAACAAATAGAGTCAGCGCTGGGCTTGCCGCGTACCACAGTATTTCGCTTGCTACGTACGTTGTGTGCGGAACAGATGTTGGAAAAGCGTAATAAAAAATACTTCTGTGGCGCTGATCTGATGAATGTGGGATTACAGGTGATCAATTCTGATCGTTTGCATCAGGTAGCGATTCCCCATGTGCAAAGATTGGCGTTAACCACCGGCCATACTGCTCATTTAGCGGTTCCTCATCATGGAAGTGCCTTGATTGTCGAAGTTTTTGATAGTCCGCATCCGTTAAGAGTTGCAAGTCGCCCCGGTGTACGTGCCCTGATGCATTGCTCCTCAACCGGAAAAATATTCCTGGCCTTTTTGTATTACGACAATCTGGAACTGATGTTTGAAAATAAGGAAATGGAGAAGCGCACAGCGAATACTATTACTAATCTGGATGATTTACGTAAAGAATTACAACGGGTAATGGCAATTGGTTATGCCATGGATAACCGCGAATATCACCAAGACGTGCGTTGTTTGGCTGTGCCGGTCAGGGATAAACGTGGTGTTGTGGTGGCCGCTATCGGGATTACTGCCCCAGCGGCCTCTTTCACTGAAGCTCAAATCCCTATGATTGCCTCGCAGGTTAAAGAAGCGGCCTGTGCAATTTACAAGGATGTTTATCAGCTAGATTCCGTGATACAGGATAAAACCGGATGAACCTTGCTAGCGGCTTAGTGCCGGATTAAGGTCTGAAGCGACAATAGCCATCGAGAATAATTAAAATGAGCGATAAAAAACCAACTATCAATGATGTTGCCAGAGAAGCGGGCGTATCCAAGCGTACGGTATCTCGAGTGATCAACGGCTCTACCAATGTCGGTAAGAAAACCCAATTGCAGATCCAACAGGTCATCGATAGGCTGGACTATTCACCGGATAAGCAGGCTCGCGGGCTGGCGTCCAGTCGCTCTTATTTATTGGGATTGATTTACGATAACCCGGACGCTTTGTATATCGATCAGGTGCAACGCGGTGTGCTGGGTGTGTGTTCCCGTCGTGGCTATGAGTTAGTTGTTCATCCCTGTCAGTATCGCAGTCCATCAGTGGTCGAAGATTGTCTGGGCTTTATCCGTCGTTCCAATATCGATGGTGTCATTGTGTTGCCACCGGTATCCGAATCCAAAGACTTGGCCGCTGCCCTGCGTGAGGGATCCCATTGTTATGTACGTATGGCCTCCGTGGATCTGGATGACCATATGAATATAGTGGTGTCTGACGAGCGCGCTGCCATGAGTGAAATGGCACGCTATCTGGTGTCACTGGGGCATCAAGATATTGCCTTCATTACCGGTCCATTAAATTATTATTCTTCCATTGAACGGCTTGAAGGTTTTCGTAACACCTTGCAGGAACTGCAATTAAGCCTACCAGAATCACAGGTTTATGAAGGTAATAACAGTTATCAGAGTGGCATTGATTGTGCCCGTAAAATATTAACTCAGTTACAACGACCCACCGCTATTTTTGCCAATAACGATGAAATGGCCGCCGGAGTGCTAAAAGTGGCTCATAGTCTCGGTATTCGAGTGCCTGGCGAACTATCGGTAGCCGGTTTTGATGATAACTTGCTGGCATCGCGCATTATTCCATCGTTAACTACCATCCAGCGTCCAGTGGGAGCGATGGCATCACTGGCGGCACAAAAGATTATTCAATCAATTGAAAAGAAAGCAATACAAAGCGTCGATAGCGACTTTCTGGTTAAACCCCATTTAATAATACGTGAATCAACGGCACCTCATTCGGAAATGTCGTAATGTCGTTTGGGTTGTAATAGCAAATGAAGGAAAGGATCCATAAATGAAAACAATAACTTTGATTAAAGCCTGTTGTTCGGCTTTATTGTTGACCCTGATAATGAGCCATCAAACCTTTGCGGTACAGAGTGACAAGCAAAGTTGGGCAGAACGTATGGCATGGTCTGAAGTGAAACGTCATCCTCAAGCCTGGACAATAGAAGGGCATACAAAACCAAAATGGAATTACACTCAGGGGCTGGTGTTGCTGGCAATTAGCAAAGTTTATGCGCGCCACCCCGATCCTGACTTGCTCGCTTATATTAAAGATTATGCCGATGAACTGATTGATGAAAAAGGTGATATTCGTGGCTACAAGATGTCGGATTACAATATCGACATGATTAATGCCGGTAAAATTCTGTTTTTCTTGTCCGAACAAACCGGGGATCCCCGCTATCAAAAAGCCATGCACTTGCTGCGTGAACAGCTTGCAGGGATGCCTCGCACCAGCCAGGGCGGATTCTGGCATAAAAAACGTTATCCGTTCCAGATGTGGTTGGATGGACTGTATATGGGCGCACCTTTTTATGCTGAATATGCCCAGTGGTTTGCCGAAGGAAGCGCTACTTTTGATGATGTGGCCTTGCAATTTCGATTAATTGAACAGCATGCAAAAGACTCCAAAACAGGATTGTTGTATCACGGTTGGGACGAGAGTCGTCAGCAGAAGTGGGCTGATCCAACAACCGGTACATCGCCTAATTTCTGGTCACGGTCGTTAGGCTGGTATGCGATGGCACTGGTGGACGTACTGGATTATTTCCCCAAGGGCCACAAAGATCGGGAGTTCCTGATTGAAAGCTTGCAAAATCTGGCCGCAGCGGTGACTAAGGTGCAGGATAAGTCAGGCTTGTGGTATCAGGTTACCGATCAGGGAGATCGAAAAGGCAACTATCTGGAAGCATCCGGCACGAGTATGTTGGTGTATGCCTTGGCTAAAGGCGTTAATCATGGCTATCTGGATCAACAATATATACAAGTTGCCGAGAAAGGCTATCAAGGTTTGTTGGACAAGCTGATTAAAGTTGATGATGGACTGGTCAATATCACCCAGGTTTGTGCCGTTGCCGGATTGGGCGGCGATCCTTATCGCTCAGGCAGCTATGAATATTATGTCAATGAAATGAAGCGCGATAATGATCCTAAAGCCACCGGGCCTTTTATTTTGGCCAGTCTGGAGTTGAACCGTTAAATATGTTTTAAATGTTAATAAAAAGTGACAAGTCGGGGCTATTCATTGACGGAATTGCTGTTTCTACGTAAAATGCCACCGGTGGCAAATGGGTGAAAATAATGTTTCAACAATATCTGGACATTAATTGCTTGTGACTTTTGCAATAAATCATTACAGGAGCTTGCGCGAATGATGCAACGCCGATTATTTCTGAAAACGCTTTTGGCAACTGCAGTCGCGGCAGGGTTGCCGGGTTGTAGCAAAAATTCCCCGTCGGGACAGATGTCGGCTGAAACTGCCGACAGTCGCTGGACGATGGCAGAAAGTATTCGGAATTCTGTTCAGCAAACCAGTTTTGCTGATCGTGACTTTGTATTGACCGATTTCGGTGGCAAGGCCGAGCCGCAATACGACAATACGGCAGCATTTGAAGCTGCGATTGCAGCTTGTCATCAAGCCGGTGGTGGACGTGTGGTGGTACCGGCAGGGCGTTATTTGACCGGCCCTATTCATCTTAAATCCAACGTTAATCTGCACCTGCAAAAAGACGCGATAATTGCGTTTAGCACTGAGCCTGCGCGGTATCTCCCGGCGGTATTTACCCGTTGGGAAGGAATGGAAATGATGGGCTATTCACCGCTAATTTATGCCTATGAGCAACACAATATTGCGGTGACCGGTGAAGGGATACTGGATGGACAGGCCGATGACAACACCTGGTGGCCGTGGAAAGGGGCACATAAAGAAGCCCATTGGCGTCAAGATCCGGTCGAACTGACCCAACAGCCAGCCCGTGATAAGTTACAACAAGACGTCGAGAAAGGCGTGCCGCCCGAGCAACGTATGTATGCTGAAGGTGCTTATTTAAGGCCGCCATTATTGCAACCTTATCGATGTCACAAAGTATTGATTGAGGGCGTAACTATTATTAATTCGCCATTCTGGTTAATCAATCCGGTACTCAGTGAAGATGTGACCGTGCGTGGGGTAACTTGCCGCAGCCATGGTCCCAACAATGATGGTTGTGATCCTGAGTCTTGCAGCCGGGTGTTGATCGAAGACTGCCTGTTTGACACCGGAGATGATTGTATTGCGCTTAAATCAGGTCGTAATGCCGATGGTCGTCGGGTCAATAAACCGATAGAAAATGTGCTGGTGAATAATTGCCAGATGAAAGATGGTCATGGCGGCTTGGTTATTGGCAGTGAAATATCCGGTGGTGCGCGTAATATCTTTATGCAGAATTGCCAGATGAGCAGTCCTGAGCTGGAACGGGCCATCCGGATTAAAACCAATTCGGTGCGGGGCGGTTTGATTGAAAATATCAATGTACGCAATGTTGATGTTGGTCAGGTACGCGATGCCATTGTGATTAATTTTTACTATGAAGAAGGTGATGCCGGGCAGTTTGATCCGGTGGTACGGGATATTCATATTGCCGGACTCAATGTACAAAATGCCAAACATGCGATGGTGATCCGTGGGTTCGAACGGGCACCGATTCACCATTTAACTTTACAAAACTGCCAATTCCAGCAGGTCGAAAAGCCCAGTGTGGTAGAACATGTCAAGCAATTGGAACTGGAGCAGGTATTTATTGCCGATATGCCGTTACTTGCCAAGGATATTGTCAGTATATGAGTGACAATCAAATGAAATCCCTGTTAAAGATTCACCCTAACGACAACGTTGCAGTGGCCACGCGCGATTTAACCGCAGGTCAGCGATACGATGAATTTGATTTGATCCTGCTGGATGATATTCCGGCCGGACATAAAGTGGCGCTCAATGATATAGCGCCGCAGCAGTTAATTATTAAATATGGTTTTGAAATTGGTGGTAGTACTTGCCCTATCAAAGCCGGCCAGCATATCCACAGTCATAACCTGAAAACCAATTTATCTGATGGTACCCAGTATCAGTATCAGCCAGTTAATACGGGAGCCATACAGCCTGATAAGGTACCGACTTTTATGGGCTATAAACGAGCCAATGGCAAAGTGGGTATTCGCAATGAAGTGTGGATTATTAATACCGTGGGTTGTGTTAATCGAACCGCCCAGCGTATTGCTGAAATTTGTAATCAGCGCTTTTTTGGTCAGGCCGATGCCTTTGTGGCTTTTACCCATCCCTATGGCTGCTCACAGCTAGGCGACGATTTAAAAGATACTCGTGCCATTCTGGCCTCGCTGTTAACCCATCCCAATGCCGGTGCGGTGTTGGTGGTGGGCCTTGGCTGTGAAAATAATCAGATGGCCGCGTTGCTGGATGCCGCTGGTGACTATGATACAAATCGGGTTAAATTCTATAACTCACAGCAGGTGGGGGACGAAGTCGAAACCGGCGTTGAAGCCATTCAGCAAATGTTGCCGCTGCTGGCGCAAGATAAGCGCAGCGAATGCCCGGCCTCGGATTTAGTGTTGGGTATGAAATGTGGAGGCTCGGACGCCTTTAGCGGTATTACTGCCAATCCGCTGGTGGGAAGAATGTCGGACAAGGTCACCCAAGTTGGTGGCACCGCATTGTTAACTGAAACACCGGAAATGTTCGGTGCCGAACAGATTTTGATGAACCGTGCCAAAGATGCAGATACCTTCAAACAAATCGTCGATCTGGTCGGCGACTTTAAACAGTACTTTATCGCCCATAACCAGCCCATTTATGAAAATCCGTCACCGGGTAATAAAGCTGGTGGGTTAACCACACTGGAAGAAAAATCACTGGGTGCCATTCAAAAAGGAGGGCAGGCCATTGTTAATCAGGTACTGGATTACGGACAACCGGTCAGCAGTAAAGGGTTGGTTTTATTGCAAGCCCCGGGGAATGATGCGGTTTCCTCTACTGCTTTAGCCGCTAGCGGCGCTCATATGGTGTTATTTACCACCGGAAGGGGCACGCCATTGGGCTTTCCGGTACCGACCGTGAAAATATCATCCAATTCCGATTTAGCTGCCCGCAAACCGCACTGGATCGATTTTAATGCCGGTCAGGTGCTCGAAGGCACCAGTATGGACGATTGTGCCGAACAATTCTTTGCACAACTGCTGGAGATTGCTTCCGGCAAGCGTACTCAAAATGAACAAAATCAAAACAGAGAGATTGCGATCTGGAAACGCGGCGTGACTCTTTAATGACTATTTACAGGAGCCTTTAAATGGTGAATTCAACAACGGCCTTATCACTTAATCCGGATCGACTGTTTCCTGCCGATCCGACCGTACGGGATATTGCGCGCCGCTTATATAGCCAGATCAAAGATCTGCCGATTATCAGCCCTCATGGGCATACCGACCCGCGCTGGTTTGCCTATGATGAAAGCTTTGGTAATGCCACCGAGTTATTGATCCGTCCGGATCACTATGTATTCCGCATGTTATACAGTCAGGGGATTTCACTGGAATCACTGGGTATTCCCCGCTGGGATGGGGGAGCGGTTGAGCAGGACCCGCGCAAAATCTGGCGTACTTTTGCCAAACACTATTATTTATTCCGTGGTACGCCGTCGCGTATGTGGCTGGACACGGTGTTTCATGATGTATTTGGCTTAAAAGTACAGTTGAATGAACAAAGTGCGGATCACTATTATGATCACATTACCGAGCAATTGAGCACGGCGGCATTTCGTCCTCGTGCGTTGATGGACAGATTTAATATTGAATTAATTGCTACCACTGAAGGCGCATTGGATACCTTGCCCCATCACCAGGCGATTCAGGGTTCACCTTGGGCCAAGCGAGTGATCACCAGTTTCCGCCCTGATGATGTGGTGGATGCCTCCCGTGAAGATTTTGCTGATAACATTAAACAACTGGCCGAATTAACCGGACAGGATACGCAAAGCTGGAGTGGTTATTTGCAAGCGTTGCGTTTGCGTCGTGAATATTTCCGCAGCATGGGCGCCACTGCCACCGATCATGGTCACCCGACCGCGCGTACCGCCAATTTATCCACAACCGAAAGTGAGAAGCTGTTTGCCCTGTGTATAGCCGGAAAAGCCGATGAACAGCAGCAGGAATTATTCCGCGCCCAAATGCTCACCGAATTGGCGGGAATGAGTGTGGAAGACGGCATGGTGATGCAAATTCATCCCGGTGCATACCGGAACCATAATCCACAAGTGTTCACACAATTTGGTCGCGATAAAGGAGCAGACCTGCCGGTGCAGACTGAATACGTGCAGGCACTAAAACCGATGCTGGATAAATACGGTAATAATCCGCAGTTGAACGTGATTTTATTCACTCTGGATGAAACCACCTATGCCCGTGAACTGGCGCCTTTAGCCGGCCATTATCCTAGCCTTAAATTAGGCCCGGCCTGGTGGTTCCACGATTCACCGGAAGGCATGTTGCGTTTCCGCCATCAGGTGACCGAAACAGCCGGTTTCTACAATACCGTTGGTTTTAATGATGATACCCGGGCGTTTTTGTCCATACCGGCTCGCCATGATGTGGCCCGTCGAATTGATTGCCGTTTTCTGGCCGAATTGATCTCTCAGCATCGTATTAATGAAGACGAAGGTATGGAGCTGGCGCACGACCTGACTTATCGACTGGCTAAAAAAGCCTACAAACTGGATTAATAAGCATCATTATGCAGCAACTTAATAACAGCAATAGCAATCAGTTACCTGAATCGGTGATCCATAGTAATTACGATCGTAATCAATTAGGCATAGGTATCGTCCATCTTGGCCCGGGCGCGTTCCATCGCGCTCATCAGGCGGTATTTACCGATAATGCACTGGCTTATGGTGGTGATTGGGGAATATGCGGTGTCTCCATGCGCAGTAAAGGCGTGCGGGATAATTTAGCCGAACAGGATAACCTCTACACGCTGGCGATTCTGGATGAACAACCTGCCTATCAGCTAGTCGGTGCCATTAAAGAAGTGCTGGTATTGGGGGATCAACGCGAGCAAGTGATGCAACGTTTAACCGCCGCCACTACGCATATTGTTAGCCTGACGGTGACCGAAAAAGGCTATTGTCTGAACGGGGACGGTTTGCTGGATCGCACTCATACCGACGTGGTGCATGATTTAGCTAACCCTGAACAGCCCAACAGTGCCATTGGTTTATTGGCGGCGGCATTACAAGTACGTTTTGAGCAAAATCACAAAGCATTAACCATTATCAGTTGTGACAATTTGGCCGACAATGGTAGCAAGTTGGGTAAAGCGGTAGTGGCTTTTGCCCGTGAACTGAATGACAAACTGGCCGACTGGATTGAGGCCAATATCTGTTTCCCGAATACGATGGTGGACAGCATTACTCCCGCCACCGATGATGCCTTGAAAGACCGTGTAGCTGCGGCCATTCAGGTTAACGATAACTGGCCAATCCAGCGTGAAGCGTTCAGTCAGTGGGTCATTGAAGATAACTTCAGTGGTCCGCGCCCCCATTGGGAAAAAGTGGGGGTGACATTCACCCATGATGTGAGTGGTTACGAAAAAGCCAAACTCAGATTACTTAACGGTAGTCACTCCACGTTGGCTTATACCGGGTTACGCTGTGGATTTGAAACCGTTAGTGAAGCCATTAGTCATCCGGCATTGCACAAACTGATTAGTAGCATGCTGCTGGATGAAGTAAAACCGTCATTTAATGCGCCAATTGAAATGGATGTGGCAGAATACATTCAGGCTATATTAAAACGCTATGCCAACCCGCATATTCGCCACCTGTTGGCACAAATTGCCTGGGATGGCTCGCAAAAATTACCGTTCCGGTTACTCGGCACCATTAAAGACAATCTGACTAAAGGTAACAGTATTCGATTGTTATCCACTGGGGTAGCGGCGTGGCTACATTTTTTGGTGAATGCCGCCCATCAGTCGTTATCGATTACCGATCCGTTAGCGGATCTGTTGCTAACCACCGCAGCCGACTGTAGTGGTCACGATGCCAGCGATGTCACCAAACTGTTGGCAATAAGTGCGGTGTTCCCTGCAGAGCTGGTTAATCAATCCCAGTTTAGTGAAGCCGTCACCAAGGCCTACTTAACCTTGGCTTCACTCAATCCGACCAATATTGAGTCGGTTTTAGACCGGATTTAAGCGATTTCGGATGAGAAAAAACATGCACAAAACAGTGATTATTGGTGAATGTATGGTGGAGCTGTCATTAGTGGCAGCGCAACAATATCAACAAACCTTTGCTGGCGATTCTTACAATACCGCTGTGTATTTAAAGCGTTGTTACCCTGAACAAGCCGTTTGTTATTGGTCGGCTATCGGCAACGATGCACTAAGCGATCAGCTGGTTGATGCAATGCAACAAGAACACATTGATACCCGTTTGACGTTTCGTCGTGAAGATAAAACCCTCGGCTTGTACATGATCAACACCGATGATCAGGGGGAGCGCAGTTTTGCCTATTGGCGAAGTGATTCTGCCGCTCGTCAGGCGGTGCAATCTTTGTTAGCCAAGGGTGGAGCGGCGCTGCTGGCCGATTATGACAGCCTGTTTTTATCCGGTATTTCACTGGCCATTTTATCGGATCAGGACAAACAGGCGTTGCTGGATATTATTAGCCAGTTACGCCAGAACGGTTGTCAGATTATTTTTGATCCCAATTACCGACCGCAATTATGGGCCTCAGTAGAACAGGCGCGGCTCTGGACGGATAAAGCTTATGCGTTAGCCGATCTTGCCTTTCCCGGTTGTGATGACCATCGGGTACTATACGGGCATGATAATGTGACTGACGTACACAGCCATGTTCAGGCGTTGGGTGTGGATGAAATTGTGATAAAAAACGGTGCACAGGGCGTGCAGATATTTGAGGATGGTCAGCACAGCATTGTTCCCGTCCAACAAGTGGCAAAGGTAGTCGATACCACATCGGCTGGTGATGCTTTTAATGGCGGTTATCTGGCCGCTCGTTTTGCCGGGCACAGCGCACAGAATGCTGCCAGTTTCGCTGCCCGGATTGCGGCCTATGTGATTGGTCATAAAGGTGCGATTGTCGCGGCGCAAACTATGAAACCTTTTTTGGAAGTGAACTCATTATGAAATCAATCCTTCAGCGCTTAATTTCGACCTTTTTGACGGGCTTATTGTTAATGGCTTGCCAATCGGTTTCGGCCGCTAAACAATTAGCGTTTCCGGGGGCTGAAGGATTTGGTCAATACACTCAAGGTGGCCGTGGTGGTCGGATCATTGTGGTGGATTCACTGCAAGATTCCGATAAAGCTCTCCCGGGTACCTTGCGCTATGCGGTTAAAGCTAAAGGACCGCGTATTGTGGTGTTTAGTGTATCGGGCGTCATTCATCTGGTTAAACCGTTGGAAATTAAACAGGATTTTATCACTATTGCCGGACAGACATCGCCAGCGGGTATTGTGCTGACCGGTTCCGAAACCCAGATTGATGCCAGCCAAGTGATTATTCGCTATTTGCGTTTTCGTCCTGGTGCCGAGCATGAACAGGGTGATGCCATTACCGGTAAACGTCATCACGACATTATTATTGATCACTGTTCAATGAGCTGGGCCAATGATGAAGTGGCGTCTTTTTACAACAATACCAATTTTACCCTGCAATATAGTATTGTCAGTGAAAGTCTGAATAATGCCGGTCATGCCAAAGGCAGTCACGGCTATGGCGGGATCTGGGGTGGGCAGCGCGCCAGTTTTATTCATAATGTATTGGCGCATCACACCAGCCGTAATCCGCGTATCAACGGATATCGCTTAAATGCGCCTTATCAGCAAAAAGATGTACTGACTGATATTCGCAATAACGTGATTTATAACTGGTCGAAAAACAGCGCCTATGGCAGTGAAAATGGTCGTTTTAATATGGTCAACAACCTGTTTAAACCGGGGCCGGCAGACGGGCCATTACGCTTTTTCCAATTATGGGATGTGGATAATAAAAAACTTGCAGGACAGGCCTATATCACCGGAAATGTGATGTTTGGTCATGATCAACTGTCGACAAATAATCTACTCGGGTTAGAAATTAAGGATGAAAAGCATTTAGCTAAAACCCTAGTTGATAATATCAAGCAAAAATTTTTGGTGGTAGAAGCCTTTAACGACGCGCAATTTCCGCAGGATTATCTGCGAGAAGCCGCGTTGGACAGTTATCAACAATTGATTGTTAAACGTGAAGTGGGGGCCAATCGTAATCGTTCTGGCCCGTTTCAGGATTCAGTCGATCGTCGTGTGTTAGCCGAAATTGCTGCCGGTAACGCGACCATTGGTAACGGGATTATCGATTCCGAACTACAGGTGATTAAAAGCTGGGATGCCTACGCACAGGAATTTGTAGCAACAGGCGCCGGTACTATTCCAGCTGAGTATTTAAATGATAGCGCTGGCACCCAGCAATGGATAGATAAGTTAGGTGAGTTTTAAGGCTTTTATTGGCTGCGCAAATTAACTGAGTCATAAAAATTGAGTTTGGGTGTCGCGCTGGTGAAACCATGACTGGCTTCGCCAGTTGTCCTGCCTGACATTTGTCACTCGCATCCCTGCGAGCGAGGCACTTTTCAAGGACAAAATTACCCAAAAATCCTTTCACTCCACTCACTTTTTTCGCTGCTAAACCAGCAGACACATTCTCAAACCGGCGCGAAGTAGAGTCCCTTCAAAGCAAGCGCCTTTGCAAAACATCCCTGTTTGGCCATTCGAGAGCATGATGATTTAGCGACAAAAAGTGAGAGTCGCAATGTAAAACCCAAATTGATCCACACTGTTCACGCTGGCTCTTCGATAAGTTTAGGTGGCACAGAACTTGTCGAACGCGGGTATCCATAAACGGGCATTGAATATCATTATTTTCATTGATCCAATCATGAGTAAATATTCAGGTATAATTCGAAGTCTGTTATTTTCATGTATTTGGGATTATTTGCAGGGAAAGCCCGTTCTCGTTGTTTTAGCTTTTAGCAACACTCAAAGCCACACTTTACACAGAGGGAGATAATGAACGACTTAATCGAAACCATGATTTCCTGTCCTTATTGCGGTGAACAAATTAGTGTCACTGTCGAAGTGCTGGATGAGAATCAGGAATATATTGAAGATTGTCAGGTATGTTGTCGGCCGATTATTTTTACTATAGGTTCTTCGATGGATGACTATCCTTCAATTTCGGTGCGCTCAGAAGATGAGACTTTTTAATGTTTTTCCACGAACGTCAACAATGAATCCCAGCGCTAACGACTAGCGGGATGACAAACCTATACTCTGTGCCTTAGCTTGATGCTGTTTTTAGCTCGTTGCTCGCAGCGAGATAATGATTTCCATCTTGACAGGCTGCTCCCATCCGGCAAAGATCGGCGCACTCAAATAATATCAATAATTTAATAAACACTATCGTCTGTGGCGATAGTGTGGGAACGCTTTTATGTTAACCAACCTTCCTCGTCTTTTATTATCTTGCGTTATCGGCTTGTTGTCCTGTCAGACTCTGGCGGCCGATTCGGTAGATTATATTGATCCTTTTATCGGTACTGGCCCTGATGGACATACCTTTCCCGGCGCGGTGGCGCCTTTTGGTATGGTGCAATTGAGTCCGGATACGCAAATTCGTACCGGTGGCGATAGTTACAAATGGTGTGCCGGTTATCTGTATACCGACACCACCATTCAGGGGTTTAGTCATACCCATTTTTCCGGTACTGGCCACAGTGATTTGGGCGATTTACTGTTAATGCCGATGAGCCATGAACCGCAACTGGAACCGGGGCCGGTGGAGCATCCGGAACAAGGTTATCGTTCCCGTTTTAGTCATGAACAGGAAAGTGCTAAAGCCGGTTATTATTCGGTTGAATTGCTGGATGAAAATATCAAAGCTGAACTCACTGCCACCGACAGAGTGGGCATGCACCGCTATACCTATCGGGATGTGGATAAAGGTTATGTGATTATGGATTTAACCACCTCCATTTATAACTTTGATCGCAAAGTATTGTGGAGTGATATTCAGCTTAGCCCCGATAAGCGCAGCCTGACGGTATTTCGTTCTACTAATGGCTGGGCCAAGTATCGCCCCATGTATTTTGCGATAGAATTTTCCCAGCCGATTGCCGAGGTAAAAATTTATAATGAGGATGATCACCATTATCGCAATCGTCCCGGTTATCGTCCCAGCAATACCGGCACCTTGATTAACAGCAATAGCAATACCGCCGGAAGTAAAGCGTTAAAAGCGGTGTTCCGCTTTGATCAGGTTGCCACGCAGCCATTGGAAATTAAAGTAGGGGGATCTTCTGTTAGTCGGGCAGGGGCCAAAGCCAATTTGGCTGCCGAAACCCCGGATTGGGATTTCGACAAGGTGGTTAAACAAACCCAGGATAAATGGCGCAAGGTGACCAACCAGTTTGACATTGAGGGTACCGGCAGCCAGAAGCGCCAGTTTTATACCGCGCTGTATCATGCCTATCAGGCGCCGTCTATTTATCAGGATGTAAACGGGCAATATCGCGGGGTGGATGGTGATGTACATCAGAGCGACAATTTTGTTAATTACACCACTTTTAGTTTGTGGGATACCTATCGGGCGTTACATCCGCTGCTAACGTTTTTAGAGCCTGAACGTACCGGTGATATGGTGCAATCCATGTTGGCCCATTATCAGCAAAGCCCCGATCAAATGCTGCCCATCTGGTCATTTCAGGGCAATGAAACCTGGACCATGATTGGTTATCACTCGGTGCCGGTGATTGTTGATGCTTATTTAAAAGGGATTAACAATTTCGATACCAAGCTGGCACTGGATGCCATGTTAAATACCTCTCAACACGGGTCTTACGATGGTCTGGATGATTATATGCAGCTTGGCTATGTACCAATGGATAAACAAGGCGAGTCGGTGTCCAAAACTATTGAAATGAGTGTGGATGATTTTGCCATTGCTCGTTTTGCCGAATCACTGGGAGACATAGCGGTTGCCAAACAGTATTACCAACGGGCTAAAAATTATCGCAACGTATTTGATTCCAGTATCGGTTTTGTGCGTGGCAAGGATAGCCACGGCAAGTGGGAAACTCCATTTGATCCGCAGGAAGCCAAACTCTATGGATCGTTTACCGAGGGCAACAGCTGGCAGTACAGTTTTGCTGCCCAGCACGACATCAAAGGCACGATTGAACTGATGGGCGGGGATGAAAAAGTCAGCGCCAAGCTGGATCAACTTTTTACTCAGCCACTGGATGCCGAGAAATTCAAGGAACATGAAGATATTGCCGGACTGATTGGCCAGTATGCTCATGGTAATGAGCCCAGCCATCATATTGCCTATTTATATAACTACACTGGCCAGCCGTGGAAAACCCAACAGCGTATCCGCCAGATAATGGATACCTTAGCATCAGATAAACCCGATGGACTCGCCGGAAATGATGACTTGGGGCAAATGTCGGCGTGGTATTTATTCTCCAGTATGGGCTTTTATCCGGTTACTCCCACCAGCTTAACCTATGTAATTGGCGCTCCGCAGCTGCCCAGTGTGGTGATGCATTTGCCCAATGGTAATAGTTGGCAAGTGGAGGCTAAAAATCTGAGTGAACAAAACATGTATATCGGCAGCATTGAACTTAATGGAGTGCCATTACGCCGCAGTTATTTGACTCATGCTGAAATCATGGGCGGTGGGAAACTGGTGATGACCATGCAGGCTGAACCTAACAAAAAATGGGCAACCGCTGTGCGCGATCGTCCGCAGATTCAGGCATTAACTGTGGGAATATAGTGTGGTCAATTGGTTAAATTAAATTTCCTTTATCTTCTTCCGGAGTATTATGCTCCGGAATATATATCCCCAGTTAGACTCAAGGGGAGAGTTCGTACTTCCTGTATTTGGCAATTCAAGAAAAAATATTCATATATTTAACAAATGGGTCATTAGTTTAACAAATTATTGACATTTGTATTTTTTAACACCTAAACTGCCACCGGTGGCAAATTTCCTAAGGGAAGTGTGGGTGTTATTTGCTACCGGTGGCAAGTGAATGACAGCTTTGCTGCTGATGAATGTTAAATATGATGAATTAAAATAAAAATGCCAGGAGAAAATCCGATATGAAAAGTTTTCAAATGAAGGCTTTGGTCGTTGCGATGGCGATGGCTTTACCGGTATATGCTCAGCAGTCTGATAGCGCCAAACTGCCTGTGCAAAATGATAGCGAAAAAGCCAAACCCGCCGTCGATGCAGACGGGAATCCGATAGACAATAAAAAAGCAGAAGATGAAGTCGAAGTAGTATTGGTCACTGGCGTCCGTCAGGCCGATTTGAAAGCGCGTGATCTGGAACGTGAAAAAGATGGGTTCAGTTCAGTCATCGCCACCGATGATATTGGTAACTTTGTCGATCAAAACGTAGCCGAGTCGTTACGCCGCTTGCCTGGTGTAACATTACAGCGCTCCGAAGGTGAGGGAAAATACGTCACAGTGCGCGGGCTTGGACCGGGCTTTGTATCCGTGAATATGAATGGCTCGGAAATGTCCGGTGTGGGTGATGATCGTAAAGTCGGTCTGGATGCCATTCCATCCGATTTATTAGGTTCAATTGAAGTATTAAAAACCCTCACGCCGGATCAGGATTTGAACTCCATTGGGGGAACGGTCAACGTCAAGGCCATTTCTGCTTATGACCGTGGCAAGTCCGGTCTTAAGTTCAAAATGCAGGACTCCTACAGCCAAAAGCGCGAGAAACACTCCCCCAAATTTAGTCTCGACGGCACCCAGTTTTTTCTAGATGAACGTCTGGGTATTGGCTTTGCGCTATCCAGTGAAGATCGAAAAACCATGGTGGATGAAACTCGTCATCATAGTTCCACCGAAATGCGTTTTTATCAGGCCGATATCGGTTTTGCCGATGATGATGCCATTGCCGCTGGCCCCGAAATTCTTGGCCCAACCCAACTGGAGTTGCGCCGTGAAGTGGCCAATCGTACTCGCAAGGCGGCGGCTATCAATGTGGAATTTAAGCCTGACGATACCAGTTACTACTACATCAAAGGTAATTAACCCCAGATCGGTTTAAGCAACAACCATAGTATTTCTCTCTACGTCAGTAATATTAAGGGATGGCTTATTCTCCTTTAGACAATAAGCCACTAACCCAGCCATCAAGTTGAGTGTAAAACCGTTCATGCTGCGATGTCTTGAGTGTTCAATGAAAGAAATATTCTTTAACTGATCATTAATCGTTTCGATGATAAAGCGTTTTGAGAGCATTGCTCTGTCCCATAATGACATGGCTTTTGCCTTCATGTTTTTACGTACTGTGGTGATAAGTTCGATACCTTTTTCGAATAAATTAGCGGCTAACGCTTGGCTTAAATATCCTTTATCGCCATACAATTTATCCAGCAATCCTTGTGCTAATTCTTCAACAGGCTTTGTGTCATGTACGTTACCAGTGGTGACTTTTGCCGCCACAATTTCCCCATGGTGATTGACGATTAAGTGAAGCTTAAACCCATAAAACCACCCCATTGTTCCTTTGCCTCTTTGAGCTATACCGTCGAAGGTTTTATGCCGGGGAATACGGATGTTGTGACAGACCTTCAGACTTGTCGAGTCAATAAATTCAATGCCTGTAGGCTTGCCCTTTAGCGTGCTGAAGTATGCGCACATGGGAACAATCGTTCGAGGCATCACTTCCAAAAAACGAGTGTAACTGAGTAACATCGGAAAGTCTTTTCGATAAAAAGCCTTAACATATCCCAAATAATAATTCTTAAAATCGCGATGATGTGACATGTGGAAACCAATGATTATCGTCATGATTTCGCTCATAGACAGGCGGCATTCACGTTGCCGTTTTCTAGTGCCATCTTCCAGTAATTGTTTTTGCCATTGGGGGATAAATACTCTGCAAAAATCATCGACATCACAAAATAATTCAACTAACTTCTTCATGCCTGTTCCTTGTTAAATTCGAATCGCTCTTGGTCGAAAGATCCGATCTTGGAACAGGCATTTAGTTCAATTTCTTATCCCGAGTTCGGGTTAATTATACCCAGTACGATGATGAGGATATTGCCTTACGCGAATTCTATGATTTTCAGGACGCAGGTTCGACAGGGGATGGTGAAATCGCCTATGTAAATGACCAGACTAAAGAATTTATCATCACAGATATCGATATTTTCCATCAGTACTTTATCCAGGGTGGTGATAACAAGACCAAAACCTTTAGCCTGGGAGGCGAAAACAAACTGGCCGATACCTGGACGCTGGATTATGAATATGCCCAGTCTCGTTCTGAAGATGTGTCCAACGGTGATCACCGGGTGCAGTTTCGCGAGCGGGATCTGATTGTTTACGGACAAGGCACCAAAGACAATATTATTGGCCGCGCTGTGACCCCGGAATACGCCGCTGAACTAGGTGGTTTTGCCTATGATCCTGATAACAGTATTTTTGGAACCTCAGGTAGTGGCGATGCCAGCGACTTGAATAACTGGGATTTTGACAATTTGTTTCTGGAAGACGGTACTCGCGTTGATGAAATCAAGAATGCCCAAATCAACTTGAAAAATGACTTCTATTACGAGCATTTAAGCTATGTCAAAGTCGGTGTCGCAATGTCAGAACGTACTCACGTGCGTAACAAGGATCGCTGGAGCTTTGATCCTTCTGCTGATGATTGCAGTGGTGATCAGGAATGTATCGATGTGGTTAATTCGGTGCATGCTGATTATGCTAGCGCTATCCCCTCGGGTAGCCGTTTTCAATATCCTTTTGTCGAAAAGGAAACGGTAGATTACATGTCCCGCATTGGTCGGCAAACTACTGAAAGCGCCACCAATGGTGAAGTGTCGGTGGATAGTACCAAAGAAGATTATACCCTGACCGAAGATACTAAAGCAGCTTATGTGATGGCAGAAATGCCAGTCAATGACGATTTAACTATGATTGCAGGTGTGCGTTGGGTGGAAACCGAATTTGCTTCTGACGGCTTCCTGTCATTGGAAAACGACGACTTCGAGTTTAATGGAGCCGGAGCCGGTAGTCTGGATATTGCCGTGCCGTTACCGGAAGCGTCGATTAAATACAGTGAATATTTCCCTAGCGTGCATCTGCGTTATGAGCCTACAGCGGATATTCTGGTCAGGGGAGCTATCTGGACCAGTTTTACCCGCCCGTCATTTAAACAGGCGCGCGGCTTTGCCAAATTTGATAACGATATTGAGTTATGTCCACCCGATAGTGACAACTGTGATGATGCCCAAGGCGGCGCCAATGTTCGTCAATTGCAGGATTATATTTTAGGCTCCAACAATACGCTGGATGTGGGGAACCCCAATCTGCTGGCGATGACCTCAGTTAACTATGACGCTTCGATTGGCTGGTATCCCAGCAAAGATTTATTTATGGAAGCGGCGATATTTTACAAGGATATCGATAACTTCATCGTCGATGTGAGTGGTATCACCATGTCTATTGATGATTTGCCACTTTCCTTGCCAATTGATCAGGTGACCGAATTTGTTATACCCCATGACTTGGTATTGAACAGCGTCAACATCACCCTTAACGGTAAAAAAGCCACTGTATTGGGTATGGAGCTGAGCTATAACCAGTATTTTGAAAATGGCCTGTTTGTACAAAGTAACCTGACCTTGCTGGATAGCGAAGCCGAGCTGGATCCGACCATTCGTGCTGAAAAAGTGGCATTGCCGGATCAGGCTGACACCACCTTTAACCTGACGGTGGGCTGGGAAAATGAAGACTTTTCTGCTCGTCTGATTGGAAATTATCGTTCAGATATTCTCGAAGAAGTCGGCGCTTGCCCTGAAGGCGTCAGCGCATCAGAGGTGAAGTCCTGCAAAACCTGGTCAGACCGTTATCAGGACGCCATCAAAACCCTCGATTTTAAAGCCAAATATAAAGTCAATGGTCAATTGTCTGTTTACTTTGATGCTATCAACCTGACGGACGAAATCGATTTGCGTTACTTCGAAGGTAATCAGATGAGCGGCGGCAATATTCTTTATCAACGCGAAGAATATGGCAGAACTTTTCAGGTTGGACTGGATTACAAGTTTTACTGATTGGCAACAGTTGGTAGACCACGTGAATGAATATCTATGTTTAAAGTTGACAAGTAACCGGAGCCGAACGGTGATGATGGCGACAGATAGCCGGTTACCAATAATTTCTCATCCTTGGGAGGGTGATTATGAATTATAAAAATAATATTGCGCTCAGTGCAGTTGCTGCCATAGTGCTAGCAGGCTGCGGAGCTGAAAGTACGACCAATGTCAAAGAGTTACCCGCACCTGCGTTAACAGGTCAGTTTGTAGATAGTCCGGTTTCGGGACTGAGTTACAGTTCGGAATCTTTTCCTGATGGCACCACTGATGCTAATGGCGAATATCAGTATTTCCGTGGTGATCTAATTACCTTTTCTATTGGTGAATTTAAATTTCCGGCGGTGCCAGCATCGAGCATTTTAACTCCGCTGGATATGTTTAAGGCAGATACGCCCTTTAATCAACCGGTGGTTAATACGTTGCGCTTGTTACAAGCTCTGGATGTGGATGCTAATCCGGATAATGGCATCGAAATCAGTGCCAATGCTGCGGGTGCGGCTATGATGACCTTAACCGAAGGACAAACGGTCGAAGATTTTTTTAATCGCCCCGCGTCTGAATTTGCCGCCGATGTGGAGCCCTGGTTAGCAGCGGCTGGTGCCGGCAGTAATACGCTTGCTCCGTTTGATAGTGCGCTGGAACATTTCGTGACCTATCTGGAACAGGAATTCGGTACGCTGTTTTCCAATACTTTCGATATTTCCCAATTTAACGGGACTGTCTATAACCCCTATCTGAGTGGTAGCACTGCTTTGATGGACAGCTTTAATTTTACTCCGGCCGACGCCACCGAGACCAGTGGTAGTTATACCCATACAGTCGACGGTGTTGAAATCAGCGGTAGTTATGAGTTTCAGTTTGGTCGACGTGCATTACTGCTAACCAGCGAAACTGATGCAACTTATATTATCGCTCGTTCTTATAATACGGTTAATCAGGTGTACAGCTTGTGTATGACCGATGCATCTGTCGGGTTGGCCACCGCTGTTGCCCGTTGTGATGCTAATGATGATGACAAAGAAAATTTGCTGGTTTTATCTGAAGCGCAGGCACAAGCCGAACTGGTAGCGCTGACCGATAAAGCTAATACGGTTGAGCCAGCATTGCTGGAAGAATTTGATACCGATACTGATACCTTTTTCACATCGGGTTACAAGCGTTTGACCGACGATCCCAATAGCGGTGCCCTGTTTAAGAAAACCGGTGGCAGCCCGATTATTGATGCGACTACCGGCCAGTTAACCTTGTCAGGAGCTCGTTTCAGTATTGGTAATGCAGCAGTTAATCCAGACAAAGAAACCTCATCCAGTGATACTTATGGCACCGGTATTTATAACATCAGTGAAGGTTTTACCATCAGTTTTGACGTGGTTTCGCATAATAGCGGTGGTTCGTTGTCACTGTATGTGGATAACAACACCACTAGTCAGGGGAATTCCGTACATGGTGATGCCTCCAAGTTCTACGGCTTTTCAATTAATGATGAAAACCTGCCACAAGGCCAGCGCTTTAGTTATACCTATATTCCCGGTGAAGATGTAGTCACCGGGCCTGATTTAAGCTCGCCCGATGCGCGTGGTGTGCTGGATGCCAGTGTGACCAACTCCTTCTTCCAATTGCGTACCGACAGCAGCGGCACTATTGTTATCGATAATCTTAAAATTGAAACGGTCGCAGATGCGGTTGATTTGGAAGAGCCCACCGAGCCGGAAGAACCCGAAGAGCCGGAAGTACCGACTATTCCACGAGTAAATTTGCCGACTACCACTAACTATATTGGCGTAACGGAAGATATTTTCTCCACTGCCTATCAGTCGTTAATTGATTCAACAGGATCAGAAGTGCCGTTGTACAACCGTACCGGTGGCTCGGTTACAGTGGTGGCAGATGGGTTAGAAATTGATAGCGGTCGTTTTACTATTGGTCATTCTACTCCCGAAGTGGATACAACAGATCAAGACACCAGCGCCACCGGGGTGTTCGATTTAAGCCGTCCGTACAATGTGGTGATGGATATTGTGTCGGTGAATGACCCTGATGGTGACAACAATTTCCAGATCTATGTGGATAACAGCACCAGTAGCAGTTCCAAATCCATGCATGGTGGTGACTCAAAATTTTATAGTGAGTTAATTAATACCCTGACACCGGGAACCACTTTAACGGTGCCGGGACTGGTGGCGACCAAGAATTCCTTTATTCAGTTACGTACCGAAAGTGGTGGTACGGTGGTGATTAATAATCTACGAATCGAATATATCAACGAAAATATTCTGGCTGAGGAAATGTTTGAAACCACCGTTGAATTGTTATTCAGCCCCGATTACAAAGCGATCCCGGGTAATGATACTGTGCCTATGTTCAGTATTACTGGAGGTGGTAGCGGCTTAAGTATTGCCGATGGCAAGTTGACCATGGACAGTGCCCGTTTTACCTGGGGAAACACCACACCTGACGTTGAAAGTTCGGCCGATGACACGGTGACAACCGGCATCTTTGATTTAAGTAAGCCCTACAAGGTTATTTTTGATGTGGTCGCTATTGATGATGCTGAAGGGAATAACAACCTCCAGATTTATGTGGATAACAACAGCAGTAGCAGCTCCAAGTCTATTCATGGTGGTGACTCAAAATTTTATTCGACGCAAATTCTGGATTTAACTCCGGGACAAACCGTTACGGTAGAAGGCTTGTTAGCCACTGAAACTTCGTTTTTGCAATTACGCACAGAAAGCGGCGGTGTGGTAACAATTGATAATCTGCGGATTGAATACATTGAAACCAATTTAGTCTTGCAGGAGGCCTTTGATACTACGGTAGAAGCGTTTTTTACACCGGAATACAGTGCCTTAGCGACTGATGAAACTATTCCCATGTATAGCGTTACCGGTGGTGGTAGTGGGATTACTATTACTGATGGTCAAATTACTTTAGACAGTGCCCGTTTTACTGTGGGTAACAGTACCCCCGATGTTGAAAGTTCCGCTGATGATACCGTGACAAGTGGCGTATTGGATCTGAGTCGTCCTTATACCGTTAGCTTTGATGTCGTCGCGGTAGACGATGCGGAAGGCAATAACGGTTTCCAAATTTATGTGGATAACAATACCAGCAGTAGTTCCAAGTCTATTCATGGTGGTGACTCGAAATTTTATTCATCACCCATTCTGGATTTAACCCCGGGACAAAGGGTGACAGTTGAGGGCTTAGTTGCCACTGAAACCTCGTTCTTACAATTACGTACTGAAAGCGGTGGCATTGTCACTATTGATAATCTGCGGATTGAGTATGCTGAAGATGATAGCACCGGCAGTAATGAGCAGTCGGTATTGTATGCTGGGAGTGGGTTTGCCGGATATAACTTTGATGTGACCGGTGGCGCCAATGGCATGACGGTGACAGTCGATACGGGAACCAAATTAAATGCGGCTCTGGAACAGGCAAAGTCAGCTAATTTACCGGTCACTATCTATGTAGATGGCACTATTACCGATGCAAACAGTGGCGGCAGTGGTCGCTCTATCGATATTAAAGATATGGACAATGTGTCGATTATTGGCGTAGCGGATCGTGGCGAATTTGATGGTATTGGTATTGCCATTCGCCGTGCCAATAACATTATTATCCAAAATCTGAAGATCCATCATGTATTAACCGGTGGTAAGGATGCGATCTCTATTGAAGGCGATAATGATGGCTCTACCACTGAAAATATCTGGATTGATCACAATGAGTTGTATAGCACGCTGGATGTGGATAAGGACTATTATGATGGATTGATCGACAGTAAATCCGGTGCCAAGAATATCACTATTTCTTACAACTATTTGCATGATCACTGGAAAGCCTCGTTACACGGTCATACCGAAGATGATTCGGCCAGTAGCAACACAGATCGGAACATTACTTTCCACCACAACCGCTTTGAGAATATTGAATCGCGTTTGCCGCTGTTCCGCTACGGTCATGGGCATTTGTACAATAACTATTACAACAACATTCACTCTACTGCGATTAATTCACGGATTGGGGCTGAATTATTGATAGAAAATAATGTATTTGAAAATACTCAAAACCCGATAGTTTCGTTTTATTCAGATGTGATTGGCTATTGGAATACCAGTGGTAACCTGTTTGGTAGCGGCGTGACCTGGACAACTCCTGAAGGCACCGATGTATCTGCTGGAGCAGAGGCAACCGCTACCAGCAGTTATGTGGTGCCGTACAGTTACGCTCTTGAAGCCGTTGATAGCGTAAAAGCGAATGTCATTGCCTTGTCGGGGGTGGGAAAAGTGGATCAGTCAGGCTTGACGATTCCTGCCATCGAAGATGAAATCACGACACCATCTGAACCGGCAGTAGCGGCTGATGTGACACTACCTTTTGAAGAAGACTTTTCAGCTTCTGATTCAGACCAATTTTTTACTGTCAGTTACAAAGCGATACCGGATGACACCAGTACGGCACTTTATTCAGTAACCGGTGGTGGTAGTGGGATTAGTATCAGCAATGGTGAGCTCAGTTTAACCAGTGCACGTTTTACCTTGGGCAATAGCCAGCCTGAGGTTGATAGTGCCGATAGTGACACTCAAAGTGTCGGGGTGTTTGATTTGAGTAAGTCCTATCAAATTGTGATGGATATTGTTTCGGTCAGCGACCCGGACGGAGATAATAATTTGCAAGTTTATGTGGATAACAACACCAGTAGCAGTGGTAAATCTATGCATGGTAGCGCATCCAAATTCTATGAAGAGTTAATTACTTCGCTTGCACCGGGGACGATAACCATTGAAGGATTGGTGGCGACGGCTAACTCATTCCTGCAAATTCGTACTGAAAGTGGTGGTACGGTGGTCATTGATAATCTGCGGATTGAATATACTGAATAGTGTGTTAATTAATGTCCAAGCCGTCTTCGTTGGCGGCTTTTTTATAGCGCCTGAAAGGCAACCACATAGTATCCCGGCATAAGAACGCTATCTATCTGAGTGTAGACTTTAAAACGTTTAGTCCCGTTGTATTTTGTGCGTAAATTGACGTCGATTGAAATAAAGCCATCGCCTGTTTCCTGGGCGGACGAGACTGCCAGCTCCCATTGCCTTTCGACGACATTGGCATAATTTTCATCCGGGTAGACAGTTTTCCACCAGGTGTTTTTATCAGGGATATCGGTTAATTCCCATCCGATCACCACAGAAAACGCCTGATTGAGAAATACCAGCGGGAAATTGAGGTCGTTCGGCAATTCTTTGGTGACAGCGATGGGAATAGGCAGCATATTCAAAAACACTTCGGGAATATTTTTATTTTCCATCCGAAATCCAGCTTGGTTGCACGATTAACAACCAGTGTGCCATGTGAAAGTTATAGCGTCTACAGATGCTTGGCTGTCAGCAAAATGCAAAGCGGTTAATCATGCAAGGCTCCAGTTCCACATTTTTATTGTATTGTTGTTTTGTTTAATTTCAAATAAATCAAGATGATAAGTGGATAAATTATTAAAAATTTCTAGTATTAAACTCACTTAGCTAAGTAAACTGTCGATATAGTTGATTCCGGTTTCCCTTAATACGTGAGCAACTAAAGTATGCTTAATTTGTTAAACAGAGAATGACCTACAGGTGTGCAGACTAATGTGTAAAAAGTTAATTTTGACTGGATTTTATACGGTGTTGATGTTGGCATCGAACTCCCTTTTAGCAAAGGTATTGTGGCAGGATTTTAGTGTGACTTATCTGTCAGGTCAGAACTATGAAATAGGCGATCCTGACCGGCAGGTGATAACGCTGGAACATGTTGCTGGTACAAACTGGGGTGACAGTTTTATGTTTCTCGATCATCTTCGCTCCAGCAATGGCGAGCGTTCCAACTATGCCGAATGGTCTCCCCGGATCAGCTTATGTAAAACCGGTATTAGCTGTATTTCCAACGCTTTTATTAAAGATGTACTGATTGCCAGTACGGTAGAAATGTCTAGCGCCTCGACTGATTTTTTGTATGGTGTGGGATTCGATCTGAATATTCCTAAATTCCAGTTTGTGCAGTTGAACTTTTATCGTCGTAATAATGATAACAACGAGGATAACTGGCAAGTCACCAGTGCTTGGGCGTTGCCCTTTGAAATCGCAGATCAGCCTTTTCGTTACGATGGTTTTATTGATTGGTTTAACAGCACTGATGATCAGCGCAGCTCGTTTAATTGGACGTCGCAACTAAAATGGTCAGCCAGTAAATGGTTGGGTTTATCAAGCCCGCTGTATTTTGGCATTGAATATGTCTTTTGGCGCAACAAATATGGCATTGCGAATAGCGCGCAATTCGATACCAATGAATCCAACGTAAACTTGCTGGTTAAGTGGCACTTCTAATAAATTCCTGATTGAAAGGACACGTAGATGAACAATCTGTCGATTAAATTCCGTATTTTACTGTTAGCCGCTATACCGACGCTATTGTTGGCGGTAGTGATGACCATCTTGGCGATAAACAATGCATCAAGCATTGTAGAAAATAGTCTGGCGCAGCAAAAGCAGTCTCTGTATCAAGCCAAGCGGACCCAATTAGACGAGTTATTGCATATGGCGATAACGGCGGGTTCGGTGGCTCAAAATGAAGATGAACTGAAGAACATATTGCGCACTATCCGTTATGAAGGGGGTAAAAATTACTTTTTTGTTTATGACACGTCAGGCGTGCAAATTGTCAGTGCCGATAATACCGAGCGTGAAGGTAAAAATTTCTATAATAGCCGTTCTCCTGAAGGGCGCTATTTAGTACAGGAGTATATTGCCGCTGCTCGCAAAGGTGGCGATTATGTCGAATATAACTGGCCCAAAGCCGGCTCCACAGTGCCGAGTCCTAAAATGGCAAAAGCCATTATGTTTCCCGGTAAAGATTGGGTAATAGCCACCGGTTTTTATATTGACGATCTGGAGAAAAACCTTGCAGAGTTGGACGAAAAACTGCAATCGAGTACCAATAAAAGTGTGATCACAACGGTGATAATCGCCATTGTATTGTTGGCAGTTGCGTTAGCATTGGGCGTTGTGTTGTCGGCAAGCATATTGCGACCCATTAACGGTGCCGTTGAAGCAATGCAGGATATTGCCAGTGGTGAGGGCGATTTAAGCCGAAGACTGGATGAAAACGCGGCTGAAGAGATTCAGGCCCTGGCGAAGGCATTTAATACCTTCGCGCAAAAAGTAGCGGATTTGGTTAACAATGTCCGTAACTCTATTACCACTATGGCGAACTCCAGCGAAGAACTGACCTTATTAATGACCCAGACCGATGATGGCGTTAAACGCCAGCATGTTGAAGGCGATATGGTGGCGGTTGCCATGAACGAAATGTCGGCGGCGGCGCAGGAAGTGGCGACCAGTGCCGGAAATGCGGCAAATGAAACCGCTGAAGTAGAAAAACAGGTGGATAGCGCGGCCAAACGGTTAGATGGAGCGATTTCGGTTATTTCTGGTCTGGAACAAAAAGTGAATGCCGGTGTTGAGGTTATTTCTCGTGTGGGTGAAGAATCCAAGAATATTGGAGGCGTGCTGGAAGTCATTAGTGGTATTGCTGAACAAACCAATTTACTGGCATTAAACGCGGCCATTGAAGCAGCACGTGCCGGTGAACAAGGACGTGGTTTTGCGGTAGTGGCCGATGAAGTTCGCACATTGGCGGCCAAAACCGCAGCCAGTACCGGTGAAATAAATCAAATGATAGCGCGTTTACAAAACGGTTCTAGCGAAGCGGTAGACGCTATTAGTTCGATTCGTGAAGGTAGCGAAGAAACGGTAATGCATACCAAAGAAGTGGATACCGCGTTGAAAGAAATCCATCAGGCGGTGATGACCATTAATGACATGAACAGCCAAATTGCGACAGCAGCCGAAGAGCAAACCTCGGTGTCGGAATCTATCAATGAAAATCTGCATACTATCGTGAGTATTGCTGAAGAGACGGCGAATAGCACCGAGGCTGCTCGTGGCATTTCTGAAGATCTGAATAAATTGGCCGCAGAACTGGACAGCCTGGTTGGGCAATATAAAACCTGATCAGTCGTTCATGCTAACTTGCTAAATGGTGCGTTTTTCGAAGCAACGCTCGTTTCTCAAGTTAGCATGATGCTTGCACTTTTATCTTCCCCTTGCTGCACAATAAATGTGCAATTCTGTTATTTCCCTTATTTAACAAACTGTTAACCACTTTCTGGTAAATGAGTGCTGGTGCGGGTTTCTGTTGTCATATCAGTGTCTTATTGCTGTAGCAAAACTATTACTTTCAACTGGCATGTTTACTGCTCATACTAAATGATTGGTTTCTAACCGAAGTGGATCTGTATGGCTCTAGACAAATTACTGTACTTACAAGGGGTGGGCGCGGAGTTTATTGATTGTTTCGGCCGAACAGTAATTATTCCTGAAGATGACCGCAGAGGTATTCTGCAAACCATGTGTGCTGATCAGGTTGAGCAGCCTGAACAGCTATTTACGCCGGAATTTATCCAGCATCGTAATTATGTTTTAGATGCTGCTGGCTGGAAAGATCCCTTGCCCGACTTTCAATGGTGTTATGTTGATGATCTGCGTCTGAATTTGTATTTGCCAGCGGATATACATACGGACATAGCGCTATGTATCACTACCGAGCAAGGACAGACGATTGACGTGCATCCACGGATGGAGCAGCTACGCCAGGTCGGTGACTATCGTATCGATGAAAACAGTTATTTTCACTATCAAGTCTTGCTGGCAGAACAGCTTGATGACCAGCAATTATCTACTTTAGCGATGGGCTATCATCGGCTGGAGACCCGTTTTAGTAATGAGTCTTTAGTTGCCAGCCATGGTCAATGGATGGTCGTTCCGCGGCAGGTCTATCAACCCGCCATCGATAGGGATGAGTCAGTACGTTGCTGGGGAGTGAATATTCAACTCTACGCCCTGCGCAGTCAGTCGCCATGGAAAATCGGTGACTTTGGTGACCTGAATGATGTCATTAACTGGATTGCAGCCGAAGGAGCCGACTTTATTTTGCTCAATCCGTTACATGCGTTAAATATTAGTGCTGCCGAAGATGCCAGCCCTTATAGCCCTTGTGATCGACGCAGAATGAATCCGCTGTATATTCAAATAGAGCAACTTCCTGAATATAAGGCCTTGTCGGTTAAGCCTCTGACGTTAGTGAGTGAGCCGTCAAGCCAAGATCCGGATAAGGATAATTGGTTAGATTACACGGCTATTCATCAGCACAAGTATCAAATTTTTATTCAGTTGTATCAGATTTTTTGTGCCCAGCATTTAGCCAAAAATACTGCCAGAGCAAAGGAGTTTAAGCGTTTCGTTAAACAGCAGGGGGCCAGTTTACAAGACTTTGCCAGAAATGAAGCAGCGCTTTGTGCGGCCACATTAGCTCAGCCTGACGAATTTTTTGTTTTTCTGCAATTTGTGGCGGAGCAGCAGTTTTCCCAATGTCAGCAAAATGCGAAAAAGCGTGGTATGAGCATCGGCATTATTCGAGATTTGGCAGTCGGGGCCGTGTCAGAGGGCGAAGAAGTGACTGCCAATGCCGAACAATTCTGTTTATCAGCCAGTATTGGTGCACCACCGGATCCGTTTGCTCCACAAGGACAAAACTGGCAATTGACCCCACTTGATCCGGTTAAGTTAAAGCAACATCAGTATCAGCATTTTATCCAGCTGATTCGAGCCAATATGCGGCACTGTGGTGCCTTAAGAATGGATCATATTATGTCGCTAATGCGGCTTTGGTGGTGGCCAAAAGATGACACCCTTGGTAACGGTGCCTACGTTTATTATCCTTTTGACACCCTGTTAGCGATTTTATGTCTGGAAAGCCATCGTTCACGCTGTTTAATCATTGGTGAAGATTTGGGCGTGGTGCCTCCAGAAATCGTCTCGCGCCTTTATGACGCCGGGATTATTTCCAATGAGCTGTTTTATTTTTGCAAACATGAGCAGGGTTTTAAGTCACCCGAACAGTATAAAAGCCAAAGCCTGATGATGTTGACCAATCACGATGTGCCTACACTAGCGGCATGGTGGCGGGGTTTTGATCTGACGTTAAGGCATCAATTAGCCTTATTAACCAGTCAGGAGCTAAGTGACGCTCAGCACGAGCGACAACAGGAAAAGCAGCAAGTCATTGAGTTATTGATCGAGCAAAAGGCAATCGCGCAGGACAGCGACATGGAAAATATTGATTTTATGACGTTGGTACCCGCATTGGCTGCGGTGGTTGCTAGTGGCAATGCCAGATTATTTAGTATTCCGCTCAGTGATTTAATAGGGGATGAATATCCGGTTAATATTCCCGGCACCTGGAAAGAGTACCCTAATTGGCGACGTCGTCATTTACTGACGATTGAACAGTGCGCCAAAAATAAAAACATTAATTATGTACTAGGCCAAATTGCCAAGCAGCGTCCCAATTTGCGAACGCGAGCGCCTGTATCGTTGGATGGTAACGTGACGTCGTCATCCACTCCTCATCATTCTAAACGTCATGGATAAGCGTATGTTAGAGCAACAAGACAGGTTCATGAGTCAGGATCAGCAACAGGCGTTACTCAAAGGTGAGTATACCGATGTGTTTGGTTTGTTAGGGATGCATCAGATTGATCAAGGAAAATCGCTGTTAGTACGCTGTTATTTACCCAATGCCCAACAGGTAGAGGTGATTGATTACAAAACCGGTAAGAAAGTGGCCGGTTTACAGTGCCTGAACTCCGGCGGATTATTTGTCGGTAACATGGGGCGCAGGGTTAAGCCTTTTCGTTATCAATTAAGGGTGCATTACCCGCAAGCCGAAGTGGACATTTTGGATCCTTATCAATTTAGTTCGTTATTAAACAGTGATGATCTGTATTTGTTAGGAGAAGGGCGCCAGCAGCAAGCCGATAAATTTTTAGGCGCTAACTGGCATGAATATGACGGGATCAGCGGGGTTAATTTTTGTGTTTGGGCACCGAATGCCAAACGGGTTTCCGTTAAGGGGGACTTCAATCATTGGGATGGCACACGTCATGTGATGCGCCATCATCCTGCTAATGGATTGTGGGAACTGTTTTTGCCAGAGGCGCAAGCTGGGCAGCACTACAAGTTTGAAGTGTTAACCCAATCCGGTGAATACTTACAAAAATCCGATCCCTACGCCAAAAGTATGCAATGTGCGCCGGACAATGCCTCTATTATTGCTGAGCAAACCGGCTATCAGTGGCAGGATCACTCTTGGTTGGCTGAACGGGCTAAGCGTCAGTGGCACAGACAACCAATGTCTATTTATGAAGTGCATTTAGGTTCGTGGCGACGCAAAGGCTGGCAGGGTGAGCACTATCTGGATTATCAGCAACTCATCGATGAATTATTGCCTTACGTACTGGAAATGGGCTTCACTCATCTGCAATTAATGCCGATTAGTGAATATCCTTTTGATGGTTCGTGGGGGTATCAACCTGTTGGTTTGTATGCGCCAACTTACCGTTTTGGCTCCGCCAGTGGGCTGAAAAAATTTGTCGATGCGTGTCATCAAGTTAATATCGCCGTGCTACTTGATTGGGTACCTGCTCATTTTCCCAGTGATCCCCACGGATTAACTCAATTCGATGGTACGCATTTGTATGAACACGCCGATCCGCGTTTAGGCACCCATCCAGACTGGAATACCCTGATTTACAATTATGGTCGAGGCGAGGTGCGTAGCTTCTTGCTCAGTAACGCCAGCTATTGGTTGCGCGAATTTCATTTTGACGGATTGCGTCTCGATGCGGTGTCATCGATGTTGTATCTCGATTACAGCCGTAAGCCAGATCAGTGGTTACCCAATATTTACGGTGGTCGTGAAAATCTGCAAGCAATTGATTTTTTAAAAGATTTAAACAGTCGAATGTACCAGAGCCATCCCGGTATTTGTATGATTGCTGAAGAATCAACCGCTTGGCCCGGTGTTACTGGACAGGTGGATAACAACGGACTGGGATTTGGTTTTAAATGGAATATGGGCTGGATGAATGACAGCCTTAGTTATCTCCGGCGTGATCCGGTGCACCGTCGTTTTCATCATCACGAATTAACCTTTGGTTTGGTGTATAGCTATACCGAACAGTTTATTTTGTCCTTAAGCCATGACGAAGTGGTGCACGGTAAAGGTTCACTGGTGAATAAAATTCCCGGTGATGACTGGCAAAAATTCGCGACGTTACGCAGTTATTTAGGCTTTATGTGGGGGCATCCCGGTAAAAAATTATTGTTTATGGGTAATGAATTTGCCCAGCGCAATGAATGGTGCCATGACCGCAGTCTGGATTGGCACTTGCTGCAATATCACTCCCATCAGGGCATTCAGCAGTGGGTCAAGGATCTAAACCAGTTGTATGTTAATGCTCCGGCTTTATTTGTAACTGATCATCAGCCTGCAGGGTTTGCCTGGCTGGATTGTGATAATGCTGACATTAGTGTGTTTGTGTTTATTCGCTACGCCGAGGATCGGGATCAACATCTTATTTTTGTGGTCAATATGACGCCAGAAGTCCATCAACAGTTCAGGATTGGTGTGCCCCATCGTGGTCGTTATAGAGAACGTTTAAATAGTGATAGCGAATATTATGGCGGTAGTAATGTTGGTAATAGTGGTCTGTTGGAAGTGTCCTCAGCGGCCTATCAGAACATGCCATTTAGCTGTTTGGTAACGGTTCCACCCTTAGGCTGTCTGGTGTTGGAACCGGAATTAATTACAGATAAGGGGAAATAACGATGCAATGGCAACGTGGCTACCCTTTTCCGTTAGGGGCAACGGTTGACGATAACGGTGTGAATTTTTCGATTTTTTCGGCGAATGCAACCTCGGTGACCTTGTGTTTGTTTGACGAACAGGGTGAACAACAAATTGAGCAATTTCCGCTACGTCATAAAACCCAGCATATTTGGCATGGTTATTTAGCCGGCGCTAAAGCCGGTCAACTCTATGGTTATCGAATAGATGGACCTTATCAGCCTAATCTGGGGCATCGGTTTAATCCGAACAAACTGTTGCTTGATCCATATACCAAGCAGTTGGTTGGGCAGTTTATCCCCGACGATAGTCATTACGGTTACGATGCGAACAGCAAAGATGAAGATTTATCTTTTGATAAACGGGATAACGCCCGCTTTTTACCCAAATGCAAAGTGGTGGATTTACGTGCCAAAGCGACGCCGCAGCGCTGTTTATCTAATCAGTTAAGTGACTGTATTATCTATGAATTACATGTAAAAGGTTTGACCATTCAGCATCCCGCACTCGATGAAAAAATCCGCGGTAAATTTGCCGCGATGGCAGATGAGCAGGTCATTGAATACCTGACAGAGTTAGGGATTAACTGTGTTGAACTGATGCCCGTACAGGCCTTTTTTGATGAACCTTTTTTGCAGGCTAAACACCTGACGAATTACTGGGGTTATAACAGTTTAAGCTTTTTTGCTCCTCATCCTGCTTATTTGTCATCAGACGATATTTTTGAATTCCGGACCATGGTGGACAAACTACATGCGGCTGATATCGAGGTGATCCTTGATGTGGTTTACAACCATAGCGCTGAAGGAAATCATCTTGGCCCGACCTATAGTTTTCGTGGTATCGACAACGCCAGTTACTATCGATTGCACCCTAATGATCAACGTTTTTATATTAACGATACTGGATGCGGTAATACCTTGAATATTACTCATCCGCGGGTATTACAGTTGGTGATGGACTCATTGCGGTACTGGGTCGAAGTGATGGGGGTAGACGGATTTCGTTTTGATTTGGCCAGTTGCTTAGGCCGCGAGTCTTACGGATTTGATCGCGGCGCTGGATTTTTGGATGCAATAGCTCAGGATCCGGTGTTGTGTAAGGTTAAACTGATTGCCGAGCCTTGGGATATTGGCCCAGGCGGCTATCAGTTAGGTAACTTTCCGGTGGCATGGAGTGAATGGAATGACCGTTATCGGGATGCCATGCGCCGTTTCTGGCGCGGCGATAGCGGTATGTTGGCCGAGTTTGCCCGACGTTTTCATGGGTCGGGGGATTATTTTGAGCATTCCGGTCGCAGCCCTGCCGCCAGTATCAATTTTATTACCAGTCATGATGGTTTTACCTTGCGGGATTTGGTCAGTTATAACGATCGCCACAATGAAATGAATGGTGAAAACAGTCGCGATGGTCATCAGGAAAATTTTAGTTATAACTATGGCGTTGAGGGTGAAACCGATGATGCCGAAATTAATAGGATCCGGGTTCGCCAGCGTAAGAATTTGCTGACCACCTTGATATTGTCACAAGGGGTACCGATGCTGTTGGCCGGTGACGAAATAGGCAGTACTCAGCAGGGGAATAATAATGCCTATTGTCAGGATAATCCCCTTAGTTGGCGAGACTGGAGCCCATCTGATGATGGGGCTTCGATGCTGGCGTTTACTCGTCAGTTAATCGCATTGCGCCGACGCTTTGTACTGTTGCGGCATGGCGATTTTATTCATCAACCCGAAAATCCGCAGGATCCTGGTTTATTCTGGTTTAGTCGTCAGGGCGAGGTGATGAGTAAGTCATTGTGGAGTGAAGGGCAAACCCGCACGTTGAGTTTAATGTTAAGCGGTGATTTGGAAGGTAAAGGTGATGCGCCTGACAGCAAACAGGCGTTATTGCTGACACTTAATGCCGACGAACAGGACCTGCTATTTAAATTTCCGGAAATTGACGGTGTGGCTCAGTGGCAATGCCTGCTGCACAGTCAAGATAATGTACCCGAATCTCCCCAGTTTATAATTACCGATCCATTTCAGCTTCAAGGTCGCAGTCTGATGCTGTTTCACGCCTATATTTGTCAGGAGTCAGAAAATGGTAAATAAAGTCACCACCAGTAGTACTAAAGAGTTAGTTCAAAGTGCTCCCGCCTATTGCGAGCCTTGCGATAGTTTGGGTATGGCTTTTTCAAGGCATATTCGTTATTGGCTAAGCCGTGATGAAGATGCGTCGACAGCGGTGTATTACTCCTTAGCATTAAGTATCAAAGAACAGATGCTGGATAACTGGCGAAATACCCGCAGTCAGGATGCACAGTTTGACAATAAACAGGTCGCCTATTTGTCTTTGGAATTTCTGATGGGGCGAGCGCTGGGAAATGCCCTGCTCAGTTTGGATTTGAATGATGAGTCCAAAGAAGCACTGGAAGAGTACGCGGTGACGCTCGAACAGGTGCAGGAACAGGAACATGATGCGGGCTTAGGTAACGGTGGTCTTGGTCGTTTGGCGGCCTGCTTTTTAGATAGCTGCGCCAGTATGGACTTAGCCGTGACCGGTTACGGAATCCGCTATGAATATGGCATGTTCGTACAAAGAATTGTCGATGGTTATCAACAGGAAAGTCCGGATAAATGGCTACGTCAGGGTAACCCTTGGGAAGTCAGAGTACCGGTACATAATGTGACGGTTCCGTTTTTTGGGCACACCGAATCGCATGTGGATAAAAATGGTCGACGTCATATCTGCTGGGTGGATACTCACGATGTATTGGCAGTGGCTTATGATATGCCAATCCCGGGTTATCGTAATCAGCGGGTTAATACCTTGCGTTTGTGGAAATCAGAAGCGACTGACGAATTTGATTTGGACGAGTTTAATCAGGGCGATTATGCCGAAGCCGTAGCGCGCAAAAACTTGGCGGAACAAATTACCATGGTGTTGTACCCCAACGACTCCAGCGAGAATGGTAAGGAATTACGTTTACGTCAGCAGTATTTTTTGTCGTCGGCCAGTTTGCAGGATTTACTGCGTACCTGGGTGAAAAAATTTGGTACGGATTTTAGTCAATTTGGTGCCAGGAATGCGATTCAGTTGAATGATACTCATCCCAGTATTGCGGTACCCGAATTAATGCGTTTGCTGATGGATGAATATTTGCTCGAGTGGGATGAGGCCTGGGCAATCACCACCAGCACTATGGCTTACACCAACCATACATTGTTGCCCGAAGCGTTAGAGCGTTGGTCGGTCAGAATGTTCAGCAATATGCTGCCCAGAATTTTAGAGATTATTTACGAAATCAACGCCCGTTATCTGGATATGGTGGCACATCAATGGCCGGGCAATGGTCAGAAATTGGCAGAAATGTCGATTATTGAAGAAGGACCCGAGCCCCATATTCGCATGGCGTATTTGGCGATTGTAGCCAGTTTTTCGGTTAACGGTGTAGCCGGTTTACATACGCAATTGCTCAAGTCAGGATTATTCAAAGACTTTTATCAGCTGTGGCCGCATAAATTCAATAACAAAACCAATGGGGTTACGCCAAGACGGTGGTTGGCCTATTGTAATCCCCGTTTGTCTGCATTATTAACCGAGCAGTTAGGTCAGGACTGGGTGATGGACTTAAGTCAGCTACGCAAGATTGAAAACTGTGTGGAAAATAAGGCGTTTATTAAGCAGTGGCAACAGGTTAAGCAGGCGAATAAGCAAGTATTGGCAGATCTGGTTAAACAACAGTGTGGAGTGGATTTTGATCCGACCATGATGTTTGACGTGCAGGTTAAGCGCATCCACGAATATAAACGCCAATTATTAAATATTCTGCATGTGATCCATTTGTATCACCGGATTTTACAGGGAGATACTCAAGATATGGTGCCGCGCTGTGTGCTAATCGGTGGCAAGGCTGCACCGGGTTACGCCATGGCCAAAATGATTATCAAACTGGCCAACAATGTTGCCCATATGGTTAATTCTGATCCGGTAGTGAGACCTTTCCTACGCTTTGCCTTTTTACCCAACTACAATGTGAGTGCGATGGAGAAGATTTGTCCCGGTACGGATTTGTCCGAGCAAATTTCTACTGCCGGTAAAGAAGCCTCCGGTACCGGTAATATGAAGTTTATGATGAATGGCGCACTCACCATTGGCACCCTGGATGGCGCTAATATTGAAATGCTGGAAGAAGTGGGCGAGGACAATTTTTTCCTGTTTGGCCTTAATGCTGAGCAGGTCGCAGAAACCCGTCAGAATTATCGCCCTGCTGATATTGTTCAACAATCACCAGCGTTATCTGCCGTGATGGAACTACTCACCAGTGGACACTTTAATTTAATCGAACCGGGGATTTTTGACCATATTATCAATGCCATTTTAAGTCCTGATGATCAGTGGATGACCGCTGCGGATTTTGATGATTACTGTCGGGTGCAGCACATGGTATCCAAAGCGTATCTGGATCAGCAGTACTGGACAAAAATGAGTATTCGTAACACCGCAGCCAGTGGTCGCTTTTCTAGTGACGTTACGATTGCCGGTTACCGTGACGAAATATGGAAGATCTAATGAAGGAGAGCCTAACTATGTATCAGCAATTTCAGCGTCGATTCGTTTGTCCGTTTCCGATAGGAGTGTCATCGTATGCCTAATTCCAGCCCCCGTTATATCAGTAATATTACCCGAGATACCTATGCGCTTATATTGGCCGGTGGAAAGGGATCGCGTTTGCATGAATTGACCGAATGGCGAGCTAAACCCGCACTGTATTTTGGTGGCAAATTCCGGATTATCGACTTTCCGTTGTCGAATTGTATTAATTCCGGGATCCGCCGGGTCGGGGTGGTGACACAATATAAATCCCACTCTCTGATCCGTCATGTGATGCGTGGTTGGGGGCACTTCAAGAAAGAATTAGGCGAATCGGTTGAAATACTGCCCGCGTCACAACGTTACTCAGATAACTGGTATCAAGGTACTGCTGATGCCGTGTTCCAGAATATCGATATTATTCGTCATGAATTACCTAAATATGTCATGGTGTTATCCGGTGACCATGTTTACCGCATGGACTATGCCGGGTTATTGGCCGCCCATGCGGAATCTGGTGCGGATATGACCGTTTCTTGTTTGGAAGTGCCACTAGAGGAAGCGGCCGGTGCTTTTGGGGTCATGGAAGTTGATGAAAGCAATCGTATCTTGGGATTTGAGGAAAAGCCCAGAGTACCCAAGTCTTTGCCTGGAAATCCGGATATGTGTCTGGCATCGATGGGGAATTATGTTTTTAATACTGAGTTTCTGTTCGAGCAACTTAAAAAAGATGCCAACAAAGAAGGCTCTGCCCGCGATTTTGGCAAAGACATTATTCCGTCCATTATTCAAAAACATAATGTGTTTGCCTTTCCGTTTACCAGTGATTTTAATGATGAAAAAGCCTATTGGCGCGATGTAGGTACCCTGGATTCTTTCTGGTTAGCCAATATGGAATTACTTTCTCCGACGCCAGCACTAAACCTGTACGATGCCAAGTGGCCAATCTGGACCTTTCAGGAGCAAACCCCTCCGGCTAAATTTGTGTTTGATGATGATGACAGACGCGGGATGGCGGTGGATTCGATTGTGTCTGGAGGCTGTATTATTTCTGGGGCTATCGTCCGGCATAGTTTGCTGTTTAATAATGTTGAAGTGTGTTCCTATTCGCTATTGGAAGATTCAGTTGTGTTGCCGGATGTGGTGATTTTACGCAATTGTCGAATTAAAAAGGCCATTATTGATAGAGGCTGTATTATTCCGGAAGGAATGGAAATTGGATTTAACCATGATCAGGACAGGGCAAAAGGTTTTAGAGTGTCTGAAAATGGCGTGGTTGTCGTAACCAGAGAGATGTTGGGATTACCGGTAGGCTATGAGTAAAAAACAGACTGAATCGAAACGGGTACTAATGTTGGCCACTGAAAATGCCGCATTAAAAGGCGCTAAGGTGGGAGGGATTGCGGATGTGATTGGTGACTTACCGCAAGCACTAATTGCACAGCAGGTTATTGCTGATGTGGCGATGCCCGGATATGGACGACTGGCTTTGCAAAATGCTGCACAACCATTTGCTCAGGTCACGGTACCTTTTGCCGGACGACAGGAACAGGTGAGTATATTTCGTTTGCCTCATCCTGATGTAGAACAAGCCAGCATTTATTTATTTGAGCATGGCTTATTCGCGATAGAAGGAGGTGCAATTTATTCTCAGGGCAATACTGAACGTCCCTTTGCCGAGGATGCTACCAAATTCGCTTTATTCAATATTAGTGTGGCCTGTGCACTGCTAGAAAAACATATTCCGATGCCGGACGTATTGCATTTACATGATTGGCATACTGGATTGATGGCCTTACTGAGGGCATTTGATCTGCGTTTTTTAGCCTTAAAAAAGTTGAATTGCGTTTTTACCGTACACAATTTGGCCTTGCAGGGGATCCGTCCCTTTAGTCATGAATCTTCTTCATTGGCAGCCTGGTATCCAGAACTTTTTGCCAATATGACCGAAAAGCAATTTGAACAGGTTAAAGATCCACGTTATCCGTTTTGTGTTAATCCAATGCGCGCCGGGATCGTATTGAGTGATAAAGTACATCTGGTGTCCCCTAGCTATGCCAAGGAAGTCTTACAAGCATCTTCTCATGCAAATGGTTTTTTTGGTGGCGAAGGGTTAGAGCTGGATTTACGTGGCCAAGATCGTCAAGGTAATTTGGTTGGAATTCTAAATGGTTGCGATTACAGCAAGCCTATGACTAAAAAAGTCAGTTCACCGATTCAGTTAATTTTGGATAAAGCTGAAGTCGCGGTGCTTGCGTGGTTGGGTAAACATTCACAGGCCATGGCTGTGGATATGATCGCGCTAACGCGGATTAATGCGTTGCGACGTCAAGACATCAATAAATGTGAGTTTCTATTGACCTCGGTAGGGCGTTTGACCGACCAAAAAGTGTTGATCTTGCGCCAGTTACGTGAGGATGGAAAAACCGTGCTTGAGGCGTTACTCGAGCAATTAGCCGTCAATGCACCCAACGGATTATTTATTATGTTGGGCAGTGGTGATGATCATATTGCTGCCGAGTTTCGTGTTATTGCCTCACGCTATAGTAATTTTTTGTTTTTACATGGCTACCATGATGACTTACCCGAATATTTATATCAGTACGGTGATCTGTTTTTAATGCCCAGTTCCTTCGAACCTTGCGGTATCAGTCAAATGCTAGCTATGCGCGCGGGGCAACCCTGTTTAGTCCATGCGGTTGGTGGATTAAAAGATACGGTTAAGGATGGGGTGAGTGGCTTTGTGTTTGACGGTGAAAACCTCGCTGAGCAAGGGAAGCAGTTATTGTTAACCTTAAAAGCAGCACTGGATTGCCGTAAAACTCCCCAATGGCAAAAGATTAAGCGTCAAGCAAAAGCCCAACGTTTCGGTTGGGATAAAGTGAGTACCAGCTATGTAAAAAAATTATATGGACTGAATATAAAGTCGAAAAAGGATGCTTTACAGCAAGTTTAATACGGTATTGGCGCTAATTCACCGGCCAAACTGGCTTAGCTGATGCTGTTAACTGGTATTGGTCGGCTAAGCCATGAATTGCCATCTCCGGCCCGCTGACTTGTCCGTTTCCTGATATATCCCGGCTAAAAGTTAATGTACTGAAGCCTTTACTTAGTGTGATATTTCCATCATGACGCCAGCTGTCGGTTCCTACGTAGATTCGACCTTTTTCCCAGCCATTTTCGAGGCATTGAGCAATGATATTGGTACATTGAGTGACAGGAATAAATTGAATAATTGCCAGTTTTTGCCGTTTGAATTTGCGTTCTATTAATTTTTGTCGGATGACGCTAAAAAGGTTCATTGGGATTCTTTATATATTGATATATATGATGTTTTTACGTGTGTTATGGTCTTTTGTAAAGGCTGATGAGATTGTTTAATAAATAACCTGAGTATTAATGGTCATATCTGTTAGTGACGTATTGAGTATTATGCTCTATTGGCGGTATAAAGATTGTGTCGGTCGTTTTCGGATTGCTAAAAATAATGGATATATTTTGAATCATATTAGTCGGTTTTACTTATTAATGCTTATCTGTAGCTTGCTCAGTGTCGGCAAGGTACTTGCTGCAGACTGGTTGGGAACGCTGTCGCAACCATATCAGCGTATGCAAAGTCAGCTGAGTGTTAATCCAAATCAGGTTTTATCAACGTTGCTCGATCAATCGATTGATAACAATGCCACTGCGACCGAACAAGCCCAATATCATTTATTACTTAGTCAAACCTATTACATGCTGACTTATCCTCATGAGGCGTTGCAAGAAGCAAAAACGGGTTTGATGCTGGTTGATCAACGTCAACAGATTTGGCTGTACCATCAATTACGCTTGGCACAAGCCTTGGCTTACGATGGAGTTGGTACGCCAGCTAAAGGGATGACGTTGGTAAATGCCGCTATGGATTGGGCTGAAAAACAGCAGGACAGGGCTGTAAAACTTGATGCTTTGTATGTGCGGGCCGCCTTGCTTACCAGTTTGGTGGATTATCCTTCAGCATTAAGTGATTTGCAGCAGGCGAATGAACTGGTGCCACAGCAAGGGTCTACTATTTCTAAAGGGCAGGTGGCTAGCGCAATTGCATTAGTGTATGAATATCGTCGCGAGGCGCAGCTATCGATACCCTATTTTGAGCAGGCTGTAAATTATCATCAATCACAGGATGAATGGCAGGAACTGAGTATTGCACTGTATGGCTTAGGACGTGCGAATAAGAATATCGGTAAAACAGAATTGGGCCGCTCGCAACTAACACAATCAGCCGAAATTGCTCAGCAGGTTAATGATGTTCAGGGCGTGGCTTATGCGCTTAAAGAGCTGGCGGGATTAAATATTAGTGAACAACATTTTGTGCTGGCAGAAAAGCAGTTGTTGGAGGCTCAGGAAATTTTTGACCGCGCTAACAATCCTTATATGCAATTGGATGTGGCAAGCTCTTTGTTAGAGTTGGCTTTGGCAACCAATCAACCTGAACGGGCTAATCAGTATTTGCTCCAGGCTCGCTACTATCTTGATCCTGAGACGATGCCTATTCAAAAAATTGCCTTAGATGAACAGGCAGCCAGAGTCACTGCGTTGATGGGGAATTACCCATTGGCCTATGAGCAGCTTGAACAAACCGTAAAAGCTAAACAAAAAATCTATAATCAGCAAAGTACCGAACAGTTGCACCAGCTTCGTTCCCAGTATGAATTGGAAACCAAAGAGCAAAAAAACCAGTTACTTGAACGGCAAAACCAGTTGCAAAAAATGTCGCTGGCGGCACAACAGCGGCAATATATTAATTTATGGGTGATGTTTGGATTTGCGCTATTAATCTGCTTGTTGTTGGCGATATTGGTTTATCGTAACCAACAAAATAAACGTCGATTAATCCATTTAGCCAATGTGGATGGCCTAACCGGTTTGCTTAATCGACGTAAGGCATTGGAAATGTTGCAATTGCAATTTGATTTAGCCCAACGCCATAAATTTCCATTGTGTGTGGTAATTATTGATTTAGATCTGTTTAAACAGATTAATGATAAATTTGGCCATGCCATAGGTGATAAAGTGCTGCAAGGATTTGGGCAACTATGCTTGGCGACCTTCCGCCATACTGACGTTATAGGCCGCATTGGCGGGGAAGAATTCCTCATCGCCTTGCCGCACACAGAACAGCCTTCAGCAGAAAGTTTGCTGCACAGTTTAAGTCATCAAGTGCAAGCGATGGCAGCAAGTATTGAAGCTGATGGGTTGATGGTGTCTATTTCCTGTGGTTTAGCCATGTATCAAGACCAATCATGTATAGAAGAGTTAATGACACAAGCCGATAACGCACTGTATCAGGCTAAACTACATGGTCGTAATCGAGTGGAAATTTTTATGCCGAATACGAGTCAACATTTATTACCCGTTTAAGTGAGCGTGTTATGGGACAGCAATTCAATCAGATTTCCACTAAATTAACGCAATTCATTCAGGCGCAAAAAATATTTTTTGTGGCGACGGCAACTGCGGATAGCCGGGTCAACCTTTCGCCTAAAGGGATGGACTCATTGCGAGTGCTTAGTCCTAATCGGGTGATATGGTTGAATGTCACCGGTAGTGGCAATGAAACGGCCTGTCATGTGCAGGAAAATCCGCGTATGACCATTATGTTCACCGCTTTTGAAGGAGCGCCGATGATCTTGCGGTTATATGGCCAAGCCCGTGTCATACATCAGCATGATAGTGAGTGGCATGAGTTATTTGGATTATTTCCCGCCATACCTGGCGCCCGCCAGATATTTGATTTGCAGGTGGATCTGGTACAAACCTCCTGTGGTATGGCCGTGCCTTTTTTTGATTATGTGGAAGAACGTGAGCAGCTTAAAGACTGGGCAAACAAGCAGGGTGAGGAGGGGATTAAAAGTTATTGGCAGAAAAAGAACCAGCACAGCATTGATGGCAAACCCACTCATATTTTACATGACAGTGAATAACTTCGGTGGTTTATTTATTTGATTGGGGGAATACCCTAATGGTCGATAGCCCTGATCTCCCCGGTAAAATGTGTGACTGGGAATCTGTCGAAGCGGTTGCAGGTGCCAGACAAACGTTAGCTCACCTCGCGATTACACATACACTTTATGTGGCCTCTGGCGCCCAGGATTCATCTGCTCAGGATATTCAAAAGGCCCTGCAACGAGTCGATATGGCGCAATATATCCGGGGGTACTTTTGCCCAGCCAGTATAGGTATTGCTAAAGGTGCTCCAGCGTTTTTACCCGAGATTATGCGCCGCTTAGGTAAACCCGCCGCACAACTATGTATGGTTGGAGATAGTTGGGATAAAGACATTTTACCCGCGTTGGCCGTCGGTATGCAGACTATATGGTACTGTCCACAAGGTCATTCTGCCCCTATTGATCAAGTCACAACAATTCGCTCATTAACTGAATTGTGTCAGTAATTCTCATCGGTGGTAACAGTCACGCGAGCGTCATTGTGTTACATTAACAGCATACTCATTATTGGATCTCAACATTTTTGCCACACACTGCCGAAGGGTTTATTTTAACTCGCCATCAAGTTGAACGAGCTGGTAAAACACAGCTGGAGTTTTGGTTAACTACCCAAGCCGGGCCGGTAAAACTAGTAACACCCGCGCAAACATTTACGTTTTTTATTCATCAAAGCGATGTGACTAAAGCGCAAGCATTACTTGCCGAGGTTAAAATTCAATGTGAGTTTAAGTCATTAGCCTTAACGACTTTTCATCATCAAGCCGTATCCGGATTATATTTTACCAGTGCCAAATATCTGTTTGCCGCTAAAGATTTGTTAAAAGCGGCAGGCATTACCCGTTATGAAGATGATATTCGTTTAGCCGATCGCTTTTTAATGGAACGCTTTATTTATGGCAGCGCTGCCTTTAGCGGAATTCCATTGCCAGTTAAATCCGCTCAACAGGCATCTGTAACCTACCAGCAGGCGCGCTTAAAACCTTCAACTTATCGTCCCAACTACAAGGTATTATCACTGGACATAGAATGCAGTGAGCAGGGACATTTGTACTCGGTCGGATTAGCAGGCGCGGATTGGCAACAAGTGATTATTATCGGTGATGCCCAAGCTGGTCCTGACTGGATCTGTTGGGTAGCCGATGAATCTGGCTTATTACGTGCCATGATTGATGCAATTCATCACTATGACCCCGATATTATACTTGGCTGGAATGTAGTTAATTTTGATTTCCAGCTTTTGCTCAAACGAGCCCAAGTAAACGGCATCCCTTTAAGTCTTGGTCGAGAGCACAGCATTGCCACCTGGCGAGATGCCAAAAGTGAAACCAATCAGGGGTATATCACCATTCCCGGACGGGTGGTGGTAGATGGTATCGATGCCTTGAAAACCGCGACCTACCAGTTTGACAGTTTTAGTCTTGAGTCTGTGGCGCAAGCTCTGTTAGGCAAGGGCAAAAAGACGGAGGATGTGGATAACCGGCTGGCGCAAATTACGTATGACTTTCAGCATAATAAAGTCAAATTGGCCGAGTATAATTTGCAGGACTGTGTGCTGGTAAACGAAATTTTCGAGCACACAAAGCTATTAGACTTTCTTACTTTGCGTAGTCAATTAACCGGCTTGGAGCTGGACAGAATGGGGGGTTCTGTTGCGGCGTTTACTAATGTGTATTTACCCAAGCTACATCGAGCTGGCTATATTTCGCCTAATCGTCCGGCTAATGGCGGCTTGGCCAGCCCGGGTGGGTATGTGATGGAATCCAGACCGGGTTTATATAAAAATGTACTGGTATTGGATTTTAAAAGTCTATATCCATCAATAATCCGGACGTTCAAAATCGATCCGCTTGGCTTGATCGAAGGTTTAAAATCACCGGACAATGCCATTCCCGGATTCCGCGGGGCGCAATTTAGCCGCGATAAACACTTTTTACCGGATATTATTACCTCATTGTGGCAACAGCGTGATGAAGCCAAACGCAATCATGATGCGGCTCGTTCTCAAGCGATAAAAATATTAATGAATTCATTTTATGGTGTACTTGGTTCTGGCGGCTGCTGTTTTTATGATACGCGTTTAGCCAGTTCTATTACCTTGCGTGGGCATGAGATTATGCAGACCACGGCACAATGGATCCGGGAAGCTGGGCATCAGGTTATTTATGGCGATACCGATTCGACTTTTGTGTGGCTGGAAGGCGATTTGAGCGAGGAACAGGCGCACCAAACCGGCAAGCAATTGCAAACGCAAATCAACCAACAATGGCAACAAAAGATTGCCGACGAGTTTGAGTTGGATTGTGATTTGGAAATTGAATTCGAAACTCATTTTAAACACTTTTTAATGCCCACTATTCGTGGTTCGGAATTGGGCAGTAAAAAACGTTATGCCGGAATTAAAGCGGGAAAACAAGGCGATGAACTGGTGTTTAAAGGGCTCGAAACGGTTCGCTCCGACTGGACAGACATTGCCAAACAATTTCAAACCAGACTCTATGCCATGGTGTTTGCCGGTGAAGATGTTAAAACCTATTTACGAACCATGGTTGACGGGATAAGGGCAGGTCACTATGACGATTCGCTGGTGTATCGAAAACGTCTGCGTCAACGACTGGAAAAGTACGTTAAAAACGTTCCTCCCCATGTTAAAGCCGCCCGACTGGCAGATGAAAAAAATCAACAATTAGGCAAAAGTCTAAAGTATCAGCATAAAGGCTGGGTATCTTATGTTATCACCCTGAATGGCCCTGAACCCCTGGAATACCTTATAAGCCCGATTGATTATGATCACTATATTGACCGGCAAATCCGTCCCATAGCAGAAGGTATTTTGCCTTTTGTTGGCATCGACTTTGAACAACTGACCAGTGATCAGCTGGGGTTATTTTAATTATTGGATTTAATCGTCATGTAGCCATTTATATAAATAATAATTTAAACAATAAAGTGTCAGATAAATTTACAGTTTTATTGATGACTAGCGATATTTTATACTTAACGTTTTGATTATTAACATTTTATTAGTCATGGCATATAAATTGATTGATCCGCTGTAATTCCAACAAAACACCTTCGGGTGGATTCTAGTTGAATAACTACAAAAGGAAATAAGTGGATGAAACAAGTAAATAAAATAGCTATAACGGCGGTTGCTTTAGCAACCATCTTCACCGGCAGTGCTTCAGCAGCCCTAATGTATGATGCTGATGTAACCATGAATGCTATTTTTGGCGGTGGCAATATTAATGGTTCATATACTGTTGATCAGAACAATGGTATTGAACTTGGTTTGCGTGGCAAACTTCGCTTTAATAATGCCGGTTTGCCTGAAAATACTTTTAATAGTAATGGTGATGGGACTTATAGTTTTGATGCTGGTGTTGCGCCAACACAAAGCTCGCCTGTTGCGATATGGAGTTTTGAATGGTCAATTAATACTGATTTTAGTGATCAAGACCAAACAGAGTATGATCTTAATGATTTAGTGTATGAGTTGGCTTTGGATAGTGATGCAAGTTTAGGCACCAACTTTATTGTTTGGGATCCAATTAATGTTTCATTTGCTGATCATGATATTGGTGATAACACTACCGCACAATCTGCAGGAACAAATGCAACAGATGCGGCATCATATGCATTGCTAATCTCGGAAAATAATCTAGCACAAAATTCATGGCAGCCTCATTGGTTTAACGCCGGCTTAGATCCTACCGTTGATGGAACCTATGATATTATTCTATCTGCTTACTCGCGTAATGGCGGGGAAGCACTGGCCAGCACTACTATCCAAATCATTGTTGGTCAAGGCGGTTCTGCTCAGGTGCCAGAACCTGCCTCAATCCTGATGTTTGCAGCGGGTTTGTTGGGCCTAGGCGCGGCAAGACGACGTAAAGCATAATAGCGTTCTGCAAGGAACTATAGTGCAATGATTAGCCGGCTTACTCGCCGGCTTTTTTATCTGTATTAGAATTAATCACCGCATAGGCAGCAAGATCACAGAGTGTTTGATTAGCAATATCTTGGCCTTGGCACTCGAAGCACCATACTCGCTGCTATATCATTTCTTTTTCTGTGACCTCTCATTCCAGCAGTAAATAGGGATCTTGGCGATTGGGATGCAATAGGCTAGTCTTGAAAGCAATCTGAATTAACCGCTCAGATCGTCACGTTTAATAACAATAATAAAACAATAGGGAATGAGCCATGTTTAAACCCGCTATTTCAGTGCTGATTGGTAGTTTGTTGTTCGCTTGTAGTCAGCCAGCGCCAACACCAGCATCGTCCACTACATCAGAATCCGCTACGCCAACGGCATCGACGGTTGATCAAAATGCCCAATTTGATCAGTTTAAAAACCAGTTTTTGCAAGATACCTGGCAAGTTTATCCCGATTATGGGGTCTATGTGGGGTACTACAAATTCGATGATGTATTAACGGTTCCTGATGATGAGCAGCAGCAACAAGAAAACAGCTATCTGCAAAATACACTCGATAGATTAAACCAGTTCGATCTGAACAGATTGTCGCCATCCAACGCAACAGATTATGCGCTGATTAAAAATCAGATTGAAGCCACGATCTGGTATCGGGATACGTTTAAATCGGATCAATGGGATCCATCCAATTATAATGTGGCGGGGGCATTTGGGGTAATCCTTAATACGGACTATAAACCTTTGGATGAGCGTTTAATGTCAGTATTGGCGCGCTTGCAGAAGGTACCCGCTTATTATGCTGCGGCAAAGCAAAATATTACTCAGCCGACGTTGGAGCATACTGATTTAGCCATCCAGCAAAGTAAAGGTGCGTTGGGTATTTTCGAACAATCGATCCCGAACAGTTTGGCGCAATCTACTTTAAGCGAGGAACAGAAACAGGCATTCGACCCCTTGCTCGATGAGTCGGT